>NZ_CP019388.1:982500-1310000 GCF_001971725.1 Winogradskyella sp. J14-2
TCTGGTGCCATTACTGATTCTACGAACATATAAGCACCTGTTTTTGGTGATTTAACCATTTTTATAGCTTTTGTCAAACGCTTTGATCCTGTCTGTAAAGACGCTACTGATTTCTTTGCCATGATTTATTATTTTATCTCTTTATGAACTGTCATACGCTTAAGTATTGGATTAAATTTCTTAATCTCCATACGATCTGGCGTATTCTTTTTATTTTTTGTTGTAATATATCTAGACGTTCCTGGCATACCAGAAGCTTTGTGCTCTGTGCACTCTAAGATAACTTGTATTCTATTTCCTTTTTTTGCCATTGTAAATTGACTTTAGCGAATGTTTTTATTTGTAAAATCCTTTTGCTTTAGCTTCTTTCAATGCTGCAGAGATACCAATTTTATTGATAGTCTTTAACGCAGATGTAGAAACCTTTAATGTTACCCACTTATCTTCTTCAGGAATATAAAAACGTTTTTTTATCAAGTTTGCATCAAACTTGCGTTTTGTTTTATTCATGGCATGAGATACATTATTCCCAACCATCGCTTTCTTCCCAGTAAGTTCACAAACTCTTGACATTGTATTCTTTCTTTAGGTACGTTATTTTTAAACAGGGTGCAAATTTAGTAAAACTTTATCTTTCAGCAAACATAAAGCACTACTTTTTTAATATTTCTTTTTGTAGCATCTCAAAAGACTTATTGGCAGCTTTCATTATTACCTTATCGCGATGATTTCCAAAGTTAAAAACTTCTGCCTTAACACCTTCCTTAGAAGCAATAGCAATCCATACAGTACCAACCTCGGCATTAGAATCTCCCTTTGCAGGGCCTGCATTTCCTGTGGTACTTATTCCGTAATCCGAATCAAATAATTTTCGCACATTAACAGCCATAGACTCAGCAACCTCTTTACTTACTACGGATTTTGAAGAAATATCCTCTTCTGAAACATTTAGAATATTTACTTTAGAATCTGTGGCATAGCTTACAATACTACCCTTAAAATATTTTGAAGCTCCTTCATTTGCAGTAATTGCTTTTGCGATTTGCCCTCCTGTACAACTTTCGGCAATTGAAATTGTTTTTCCTAAATGACTTAATTGCTTACCAATGATAGCCTCCAAGGATAAATCGTCTTCAAAACCAACAAAAATATCTTCAATTTGCGAAATTAATAATTCAATTTGTTTTTCTAATTCAGTTTCAACAACACTCTTATCCATCGCTTTACCAGACAAACGCAAGCGAACTTTACCTAAATTTGGTAAATAAGCCAGTTTAATAAAATTTGGTAGATTATCTTCCCAAGCTTCTATTCTATTGGCAATAGCACTTTCACCTAGGCCATAGGTTAATAAGGTTTTATGCTTTATATATGGAAACTTGAATTTTGCTCGTAAAGCAGGAAGCACTTCCGTTTTTATTAGTGCCTTCATCTCATAAGGCACGCCAGGAAGAGAAACAAAAACTTTTCCATTCTTTTCTAGCCACATTCCAGGTGCTGTCCCAAATTCGTTTTTAAGCACTTTTGCTTTTGAAGGCACTAAGGCTTGTTGGCGATTTAAATCTGAAATTGGTGTACTGATATACTTAGAAAATAAATGCTCTACATGCTTTAGCACTTCTTCATTTTCAACCAAAGTATCATCAAAGTATTCGCAAATGGTATGCTTGGTAATATCATCTTTGGTAGGTCCTAAACCACCTGTAATAATTATAATATCTGCATTTTCTTCCGCTTCTTTTAAAGCTTTAAGGATATGTTCCTTATCGTCTTGTACAGAAGTAATTTGATAGACCGAAATGCCTATCTTATTAAATTCCTTGCCTAAAAATGCTGAGTTTGTATCTACAATCTGACCAATGAGAATTTCATCACCAATTGTTATTATTTCTGCTTGCATTTATAATCCGAAGTCTGCTTTTATTTCGTTTGTAGCATTCTCTACTGCAGTGAGAACCATTTGTAATTGTGCATCAATATTTTTATCTGCTTGCTCAAATTTTCCCCAATCTTGTACCTCGATTAATTCATCATAAACTCCTAATTCAAACAACTCTATGGTTGGTTTCATTTTGTGAGCAGCCTGATAGGTTTCGTAATAATCACCTTCTGGAACAGCTTTTCGTAAGCGCTCCGCATCTTCTGGAACTTCTTCTATGAAGGCTGCTGCTAAAGCCATAACGAAGTCTTCGTCGTTATCAGCCATCTCGCGTACGCGATTTAATTTATAATGTTCTGCCATTTATTTTATTTTGATTGAAAACATTTCTTGGTCTTCAATATATCCTTTTAATTCGTCGTTTGCAAAAACCTTACCAACTCCGTAAGGTGTTCCGGTAAAGATAATATCTCCAATTTTTAAAGTAAAATATTTTGACACATATTCTATGAGTTCGTCAATCTTCCAGAGCATAAGCTCTGTATTACCAGATTGCACAACCTCATCATTTTTTTTTAAACTAAAATTGATGTTATCTACATTTTTGAAGTTTGATTTTGGCAACCATTTCCCTATCACAGCAGCACCATCAAAGGCTTTTGCTTTTTCCCACGGTAAACCTTTTGCTTTTAATTGGGCTTGGAGATCTCTTGCCGTAAAGTCAATTCCCAATCCTATTTCATCGTAATATTTATGAGCAAATTTCTTATCGATGTACTTGCCTACTTTTTTAATTTTTACCAAAACTTCGACTTCGTGATGGACTTCATCAGAAAAATCTGGAATAAAAAACGGTTGCTTTTTCAATAAAATTGATGTATCTGGTTTTAAAAACACCACAGGATCTGTAGGTTTTTCGTTTTCTAATTCTTTGATGTGGTCTGTGTAATTGCGACCTATGCAAATGAGTTTCATGAAAATTAGATTGTTAGACTGGTTAGATTTAGTTAGATAAAGTTAAGGATATTGCTGGTACTGCCTTCTTTTCACTTTTATAAGTATTAGCCGCATAAAAACGCCATTCACCAGAAATATACGATGCTACCATATACTCTCCTTCATTTTCACAAGTTGCTGAAAATGTAGGTTGATATTTGATACGCTTTTCTTTCTTCTTTTTTTTATCGGTAAAATGAAAAGTTACTTCTTCAGCATTATAAGGGATATACAACCATTCAAAAGCAACGTAAAAACCTTCTCTTGGAAAGAGAATGTCGTAGTTTGAAATATCAACAACAGCTTCCTTTTGTTTCTTTGTTAATTCTACAACGACACTCTCTTTCAAAATATCTTCATGCGGAAGACTGTCTTTTCCTATGGTAAATAGCCTTAATCTAAACTTCGCTTTTTTATTTTTAAAATTTCCAAAGTGAAATTTAACCGACTTCAGAAATTCTGTTTCTTGATAATCTTCGTTGTATGGAAAATACAAAGCCATTATCCATGGGTTTTCTGCTAATGAACCATATCCGTGACATAAATCTGAATCTTCAATTTTGTTTACAACATTAGTTTTCGCCTCAAACTTATCCTTAATGACCACTTCTTCTAAAACCTCTGTTTTAGGTTTCAAAAAAATCTTTTCAGACTTTAGAAATAAAGAAACTGGTATTTTGCTACTTGCATAGCCTAATGATGATAAACTGACCACTTTATTTGTATCATCTTCGTTAATTTCCAAACGAAAGCTTCCGTCATCATTACTAGAGGTACCAACTGTAGATTCTAAAATAGAAATATTGACATAAGGAATTGGCTCGTTAGTTACTTTATCTAAGACTACGCCTTTTGCAACTTGCTGTTGTGAAAAAGTTAAAAATGGGATAAGGATGAATAGAAATTTCATGAAAAAAGCGTATAAGATTCCTGCTTTCGCAGGAAGTTAAGACAATTTATTATTAAACTGACGTAACTTAATTGCAGTTAACACTTTTTTAGTATATAACGGAAAATCTGCATTTAACAACCAACCAAAATAGCCTGGCTCTTGCTCCATAACATCTACCACACGTTTACCTTTGTGCTTACCAAAAGAAAAACATTCTTCCCCTTCTTTGTTGAAAATTAAAAATCCAGCAAAATCTGCAAACTTTTTGCGAGAGCTAAATTCTGCTAAAAACTTGGTGTCATTTTCTAGTTCTTCATAACGCTCTAGCTGCGCTTTTAAAACCTCGTACGTTGCCTTGGTATCTGCTTCTGCACTGTGCGCGTCGTCTAAATTTTTATCGCAATAAAACTTATAGGCTGCGCTTAGTGTGCGTTGCTCCATTTTATGAAAAATGGTTTGTACGTCTACTGCTAAACGATTTTTCATGTCAAAATCAATCTCTGCACGCAACATTTCTTCTGCCAATAGTGGAATATCGAATCGGTTAGAATTGAAACCACCTAAATCTGAATCTTTGATTAAGTTATGTACTTCTTTAGAAATTTCTTTAAAGGTTGGTGCGTCTGCAACATCTGCATCCGAAATTCCGTGAACTTTGGTTACTTCTGGCGGAATTGGAATGGTTGGATTTACCAATTTGGTATAGGTTTCTTCCTTTCCGTTAGGATGAACTTTTAATATTGAAATTTCAACAATTCTGTCTTTTGAAATATTGATTCCTGTAGTTTCTAAATCGAAAAAACAGATGGGTTTGTTAAGGTTGAGTTGCATTTATGTATTCTTTAAAACAAAGGTAATGAGATTTAACATAAAAGACTTTAAATGATTAAAAAAGCTGGCTTGACTTTGTGAATTTAAAAGACTAACTTCGTTTAACGTTGGATATAAGTTACTTGTACTGAGCGTAGTCGAAGTGTTGAAACGACGCATATCCACGAACTATTGTACATAATGCAAAAAATCATCTTACAGATTATCTATTTCAGTTGCTTTATTGTTGTTGGACAAAGCACAAAAGATGATTATGATATCTTCTCAAAAACTATTGATTTTGGAGTTGCAAGTTTCGATACTGATATTGAATTCTACAATTTTGGAGATAGTCGAATGAAGCCATTTAAAACAGTTGTTCTAATGGAAAAATTGGAATTTGAATTTAAGGAAGATCATTTGATGTTAAAGAGTATGAAAAGCGTAAAGAATAAAGATTTAATTGACGCAATACCAGATTTAGATTCTTCATTTACTAACCATCCTAAAATAAATATAGATTCGCTAAAAATAAAATCATTAGAAGTTCATTCTTTGTCAAACAAGTCATTTAAAGAACTACTTGATAATTCAACAAATTCTTATGAAAGACGTTGGAGAAAAATAAATCGGAAATTTAAACATAGTCTTGCAATCGGATTGTCGAAAATAAAATATTATGGAAATTATGCTTCACTCTATTATTGGGTTGATTGTGGAAAATTTGGCTACTGCAAGAATGAATACATAATAGTATTTGAAAAGGTTGATGAAGAATGGACAATACTTGAAAATATAACTCTTTGGATAAGTCCATAAAATCAAAAAGCACTATGTACAACAATAGCTACAAATCATTGTGGTTTTGTGCCACACCAAAATAAAAGTAAAAATCAAACGGCTGGATTTCGGCGTAATAATTCTGTGGATGATTCCACAACGAAACCATAGCCAAAACCGGTAAACGAACTGAATTAAAAACATAAAAAAAGCACAGTCCTAAAACTGTGCTTCTTTTTAGATATGTGAGATGCTGAATCAACACTTCGACACGCTCAGTGCGACAGTTCAGCATGACAAAATTAGACTAGATTTCTCTATTAGAATCCCAAGCTTCAAGATAATCTTTAACTGCTTTAACAAATTGCCCACCTAATGCGCCATTGACCACACGATGATCGTACGAATGCGACATGAACATTTTGTAACGAATACCTATAAAATCACCTTGAGGAGTTTCTATAACTGCTGGCACTTTTCTTATAGCACCTAAAGCCAATATACCTACCTGAGGCTGATTTATAATTGGTGTACCCATGATGCTACCAAATGTACCAACGTTGGTTACTGTATATGTTCCGCCTTGTATATCGTCTGGATTCAGTTTATTTTCTCTGGCTCTATTAGCTAAATCGTTGACCTTTTTAGCCATACCTAAAAGATTTAATTGGTCTGCATCTTTTATAACAGGTACAATAAGGTTACCATCTGGTAAAGCTGCTGCCATACCTAAATTTATATGCTTCTTTTTAATGATACTATCACCTTGAACGGAAATATTCATCATAGGATAGTCGCGTAACGCTTTTGCAACGGCTTCCATGAATATTGGAGTAAAGGTTAAATTCTCACCTTCGCGTTTCTTAAAGCTATTTTTATGCTTGTTTCTCCAATTCCAGATTTCTGTTACGTCAGCTTCAATAAATGACTGAACGTGTGCAGACGTCTGTACAGACTCTACCATATGCTTAGAAATGAGTTTACCCATTCTGGTCATTTCTATAATTTCATCATCACCAGAAGCGACAACTGGTGTTGAAGCTGGTTTTTGTTTTGGTTGACTTGGAGCTTCTGTTTTAACCGTTGCTTTTTGTTCTACAACTGGTTGAGATTTTACTTCCTCTACAGGTGCGGAACTGCGCGATTCCAAATACGATTTAATATCATTTTTAGTAACACGACCATCCTTACCTGTTCCTGGTATGGTATCTAATTCCGCTTGAGAAATTCCTTCTTCCTTAGCTATATTTTTAACTAAAGGAGAATAAAAACGATCGCCCGAAGACATTATTGGCTGTGTAGTTTCTTTTGCAGCTACAACGGTTTGTGCTACTTCTGCTACTGCCTTAGGAGCTTCCTCTTGTTTAGGTTCAGCAGCTTGTGCTTTTACTTCAACATTATCACCTCCTTCAGTTTCTATTACTGCAATAGTTTGACCTACTTGTACGACATCATCAACATCAAAAAGTTTTTCTAGTAGTACACCATCAACTTCACTTGGTACTTCACTATCTACCTTATCGGTTGCAATTTCTAAGACGGCCTCATCAGCTTCAATTGTATCGCCAACCTCTTTTAACCAAGACGTTATAGTTGCCTCTGCAACACTTTCACCCATTTTAGGTAACTTAAGTTCAAACTTTGCCATATCTATAATTTGAAGGTCTTTATTTTAAAATCGAATGCAAAATTAATAAAAAACAGTCTGTTTTACTGATTTTTATTCAATAAAAATTAGAAGCTCACGACTTCTCCTCTACCTGTACTACTATCGCTTCCGAGCATAAAATTACTACTTTTTACCCATATTCTATAGGTGTTTTGGTTTCCAATATTTTTAGTTTTTATAAACTCAATGATAGTTTTGTAACTTAGAAATTCTGAGTCGAAGACTATTTGTGATTCTTTTGTTATATCTGCTAAATCTTTTGAAAACGACAGTGAAGTCGCCATTTTATTTCTTAATTGCTTATTAGGTGCATTAGATATTACCAAAGTTTCCTTTACAATTACTTTACTTAACGTATTTGCAGGTTTTCTCATAGAAGCTAGACCCAATATAACTTTAACAACAGTAGAGATTACAGCATGCTTTTTAAAGTGCTTTTTGTAAAAAATTTCCATAGCGCCATAAAAACGTTTAGCGTACACTTTATCTTTTAGGGTACTCTCGCCTTTGTAATGTATGATGGTTGTCTCTCCAAAAAAATAATTTTTATAACCGGCTTTTAATACTTTATAGGATAAGTCTACATCCTCACCGTACATAAAATAGTCTTCATCAAAGCCACCCACTTCATTATATACATCTCGTTTTAATATCATAAAAGCTCCTACAAGTACAGCTGTAACACCAATATCATTAGGCTTTAAATTAGTATTGTAATAGTTTTTTGAATTTGCTAATAGTTTTTGAAGTGCTACCTTAGGTGTTGGGATATTACGTTTACTTTCTGGAAGAAAATTACCTCTTCCATCGATAAGCTGACATCCTACAATACCTAGATGTGATTTTTGCTCTGCAAAAGCTAAGGTTTTTATAAACGTATCTTCTGCTACTACAGTATCTGGATTAAGAATGCATAAATAATCTCCTTTGGCATGGGCTACACCAATGTTATTACCTTTTGAGAAGCCATGATTTTCCTTATTCTCTATCAGTTTCACATTAGGAAACTGTAATCTGACCATAGCACAACTATCATCAGACGAATGATTATCTACAACTATAATCTCAGCTTCAATATTTGTAATGGCAGCTTCTACACTTCTTAGACAAAGCTCCAAAAAGTAACGCACATTATAGTTGAGTATGACTATGGAAAGCTTCAAAATACGATTACGATTTAAGTGAAGCCTCAAACGGAATACGATCTACAATACTTCTACCCAATGTAATTTCGTCTGTATACTCTAACTCATTACCAGCTGCAACACCTCTTGCTATTGTAGAGGTCTTAACCTTATAATCTTGTAGTTGCTTGAATATGTAAAAATTGGTAGTATCTCCTTCCATCGTTGGGCTCATAGCAAAAATAAGTTCTTTAACGGTGCCCAACTTTACCTTGTTGACAAGCGATGTAATATTTAAATCTTGAGGACCAATACCATCCATTGGTGATATTTTCCCACCTAAAACATGGTATAATCCTTTAAAAGAACTTGTGTTCTCTATAGCCATAACATCTCTAATATCTTCTACAACGCATATGAGTTCTTCGTTTCGATTAGGATTTTGGCATATCTCACAAAGCTCTTTGTCGCTAATGTTATGACACGATTTACAGAAATTAATATCTGCCCTTACTTTAGAGAGTGCGTCAGCCAACTGAAAAGTTTGATGCTCTGGTTGCCTTAACAAATGTAATACTAAACGCAATGCTGTACGCTTACCAACACCAGGTAATTGCGACATTTCGTTTACTGCATTTTCTAAAAGTTTTGAAGAAAATTCCATGAGTACGAAGGTACAGATTTTAGTGCTAAAAAAAGCCCAATTGAGATTGTTAACAATTGGGCTGTTGTAGGCTATCTCTTAATTAGTTTAAAATTAGCTTTTTAGTGATTTCTCCTTTGTTACTATTTAATTTTACAAAGTAAATGCCGTTGTTAAATGAAGATACATCAACCTTATACCCATTGTATAAGTTGATATTTTTTCCATAAAACATAAGCTTTCCTTGGGTGTCGAAGATTCTTAAACTTACGTTTTCTGGTTTATTCCATTTAAGATTAACTTGGTCTTTAGCCGGATTTGGATATAATGTTAAGTCATTAAATTCAAAGTCTTGTATGCTTAATGACGCATCGTAAACATCTGATCTCCATAACCCTCTACCATAAGTTGCCGCATAGATTTTATTATCTACCGTATTTATTTCTAACTCATTTATTCTAACATTGGGTAGGCCATTGCTAAAATTAACCCATCTTGTGCGTGTATTATCTGTGTAGAACACTCCATAGTTCATCCCAACATATAAGCCATCGTCTCCGTTATCTTGCCATGCCAAAGCTTGAGCGACAAAATTAGGGAGATTCATGCGCATCGATGTCCACGTTAAACCACCATCTGTACTCAAATAAACTTTTTCGCTATCCGTAGTAGCAACTGCAACTTTATTTGGATCTAATGGATGTACAGCTATTTCATTAATAATAGCTGTACCGATACTTAAGGGAGCAACCGTCCAATTAACTCCACCATCTGTGGTGTATCTTAAAACTCCATTAATTGCACAATACATTACTTGGTTATTACTTGGCGCTACCTTAAAGTGGTCTATATCTGCGTTAAAGTTCGGTGAAATAGACACCCAAGTAACACCACTATCATCTGACTTGTATACTTCGTCAAAAGCTACGTATATTGTATTTTGAGTTATTGGATCTTGCTCAAAGGGCACAACCCAATTCCAGTTACTTTGGCCGCCTTTACCTTCAGGTTGTGTTAATCCTGTTACATTACTACCAAAAACATTATATTGGGTTCTGTAGAGTGATCCGAACTGGGTTGTTCCGTACATAATAGAGGCATCATTCTTATCTACAAATCCCTCCATTCCATCAGCACCTAACCAATCGGTCCAGAGGCCATCTTCTCTTAATGTTGATGTACCATTATCTTGAGATCCACCAGTAACTATAACAGGATCTGTTTGGCTCACACCTATTTTATAGAATTGTCTTATTCCTAAACCTGGTGTTAAATCAGTGTAATAATTAGCATTTACATTGGTTGGGTCTTCTGCTCGGAAAATTCCGCCATCGGTACCAACAAATAACTTAGCGTCTGCACCTGTACCAGCAAAATGGAGTATGTCTACATCTGCATGGCAATATCCTATTCCTAAGCTATTTGCATTGCTTGGCACCCATTGAGAGGTTATGCTAAAACTGACTCCGCCATTTGTTGATCTCCAAGTATTGATACCTGCTATATGTACGTCATTGGCATCATTAGGGTTAACAGTAATATCCATATCTCTTGGTGCCTGACCAAGTGCATCGTTACCATTGGTATCGTAACCAAAAAAGTTTTGAGTTAAATTTCGTTTTAAAAAAGAGTTTCCGCTATTATTAGACACGTATAGTCCACCAAAAACTCCGCCATTAGCCTCAACAACATAGACAGTATTAGAGTTGGCTGCCGACACTCCAATCATTTTTGGTCCGCCCGAGAATTGATTAACACCAGTCCCTGTTATTTGCGTAAAACTATTTCCTCCATCGGTAGAAACATAAAACTCATTCCCAGAAGCATAAACTGTGTTAGAGTTTCCTGGTTTAAACTCAAAATCATAACCTGTGTTTGGTGGTATAAAGTATATTGAACTCCAAGTTATTCCACCGTCTGTAGATTTATATAATCCGTTACCTTGCACGCTAGCATAGATTTTCGAAGCATTTGTTGGGTCTATCAATATTTTGTTTACGATACCACCACCGAGATCGGCTAATAGTGACCATGTAGAACCGCCATTTGTCGATTTAAAAATTGTACCGCTTGTTGAGCCCCAAAAATAAGTATTACTATTTGTTGGTTCTATTGCTAAAGCATAGACATCAATATTAGATAAATTATCGGAAAGCACTGTCCAAGTTGCACCACCATCAGTACTTTTCCATACACCACCGGTTTCACTACCTGCAATAATATGGTTTAAATTAGACTCTTCTATTGCCATAGACGTAATTCTGCCTACACCTGGATTCCATCCCGACGTAGCATCCCAGTAGGTTGGCCCCATTTCTTCCCAGGTACCTACGGTTGTTTTAGCAGCTATGCCTTCAGCATTGGTATTAGCATTGTAGTTTTTTAATTCTTGATAATAAAATTGAGGTGATTTTAATCTCCCTGTTTCATCCATGGCACGTTCTGCAAAATACTGCCATCTTTTAAAAATCTTAAAACCAGTGCCTCTTCCTCTCCCTACAGAATCGAAATGTTGTTCTGCAACTTCAGAGATATATTGCACAGTATGATTTCCCTCTTCAATAAGCTTGCGGTAATCTTGAGCTGATACATTGAAGATAAAAAATACCAACGCAACGTTTAAAAATATCTTTTTCATAAAAACTTGATTTTAAATAGCTATTTTTTTCAAATGTACTATTTTTCATAAATTTTTCAGCAAAGAAATTCATTTATGAATCCAACTTCAATTTTAATTTTAATAGCTTGTTACTTTGCGGTTTTAGTATTGGTCTCTTATTTTACGGGAAAAGAAGACTCTAACGCTGCCTTTTTTAAGGCTAACAAATCTGCTCCTTGGTACCTCGTTGCTTTTGGCATGATTGGTGCTTCTTTGTCTGGTGTTACCTTTATATCTGTACCTGGAGCTGTAGAAACCAAACAGTTTGGTTATCTACAAGTAGTCTTTGGCTATTTTTTTGGATATTTAGTAATAGCATATATTTTACTACCGCTATATTACAGATTAAACTTAACTTCTATTTATACCTATCTTAGAGACCGATTTGGGAAAATAAGTTATAAAACTGGATCCGTAGCTTTTCTTATTTCAAGAACTGTTGGTGCAGCATTTAGGTTATTTTTAGTTGCAAAAGTTCTTCAACTTTTGGTTTTTGATTTATTTGATATTCCATTTGTTATTACCGTAGTTATTACCATCGCTTTAATTTGGCTTTACACCTTTAAAGGTGGGATTAAAACTATAATTTTTACAGACACCTTACAGACTTTATTTATGCTAATTTCTGTTGTGGTAACTATCATTTTTTTAGCTTCTGCTCTAGACTTAAATAATATCACTGAAGTCATTAATTATACCAATAATAGTAGTCTAAGTAAGGTTTTCTTTTTTAATGAAAGTAACGATCCTCAATATTTTTGGAAAAGCTTCTTATCTGGAATATTTATTACCATTACCATGACAGGGTTAGACCAAGATATGATGCAAAAAAATTTAACGTGTAAGAGTTTAAAAGACGCTCAGAAAAACATGCTTTCCTTTAGCGTGGTACTGATATTTGTTAACCTATTATTTCTTGTTCTTGGCTTAATGCTTACAGATTATGCAACTCAAAACGGAATTACAGCGAGTAAAGACGACCTATTTCCTACTATAGCAATGTTACCAGAAATAGGCATTGTTACATCTGCTTTCTTTCTATTGGGGTTAATTGCTGCTGCGTATTCTAGCGCAGACTCTGCCTTAACATCACTAACTACGGCTTTTTGTTTCGATATTTTAGATATAGAAAGTAAACCCGAAGCATCTAAAAAAGGCCTACGAAAAAAAGCGCATGTAGGCTTTAGCGTTATACTGGTTATTGTAATAATTCTTTTTGATTTAATTTTTAAAGATGTTTCTGTGATTTGGGAACTCTTTAAAGCAGCAGGTTATACCTATGGGCCATTATTAGGACTTTTTGCTTTTGGGTTGTTTACTAAATACAAAATAAAAGATAGGCTTGTTTGGGCGATTGCAATCTTAGCGCCTACATTATCCTACGTTTTAAATTTATATTCTAAAGAACTTTTTAACGGTTACGAAATTGGTTTCGAAATTTTAATCTTAAATGGTTTTTTAATGTTTTTAGGGTTATTACTAATTAAAGTAAAAACAAAACCTTAACCTACTGATATCCTGACATCTAGATCTCAAGCAAACAAACTGTTAATCAATTGTTAAATTATTCTTATTTTTGTTAAGTTGATTAACCATCTACGTTTAATGAAAATCTTTTACATTGCTTTGTTGATGTTATTATTATGTAATTGTAATGACGATTACAAGAACAACGCAAGCACTAATGTTTCATACCTACTTTCTAAGACTTCCGCACAAAAGTCGGGTATAGATTTCGTTAATTTGGTAAGCGAAGACCCAAAGCATAATATTATAAGCTATATTTATTATTATAACGGTGGTGGTATAGCTACAGGAGATATTAATAATGACGGTCTACCTGACCTCTATTTTGTTGCAAATACTGGAGATAACAAACTCTACCTAAATAAAGGCAACTTAAAATTCGAAGATATTTCAGAAAAAGCTAATATTTCTGGTAAAGCCAGTTGGCAAACAGGTGTATCTATGGTAGACATAAACAATGATGGCTTCTTAGACATTTATATTTGTGCAGTTTCTAAGTTATTGGACTTTGAGGGACATAATGAACTTTACATTAATAACGGTGACAACACTTTTACAGAACGCTCTAAGGAATTTGGTTTGGATTTTGTAGGACACTCAACACAAGCCTATTTTTTTGATTTTGACAAAGATGACGATCTGGATGTATACCTAGTGAATCATGCCGTACATACCGCACTCTCGCACGGAAGGGCAGATATGAGAAACAACCGCCAACCCTTAGTTGGTGACGTCTTGCTAAGAAATGATAATGGTAAATTTATTGATGTAAGCGAACAAGCTAATATCTACGGTGGCGGAAATGGTTATGGACTCAGTGCATCTATAGCAGACTTTAACAACGATGGCTGGGAAGACATATACGTTTGTAACGATTTTCACGAAGACGATTATTTTTATGTTAACAACCAAAACGGAACATTTACAGAGCAGCTAGCAAATTCTTTTACTACAATTAGTAGGTTTTCTATGGGAAGTGATGCGGCCGACATCAATGGAGACGGTTATCAAGACCTAATAACCTTAGATATGTTGCCTTTTGATGAGCGTGTAATAAAGGAAACAGAAGGAGACGATTCTATGTTTAACCTACAAACACGTCTAAACAAATTAGGATACAAAGATCAGTATTCTAGAAATATGCTTCAACTAAACAATGCCGGCAACTATTTTACAGAAGCAGCATTTATAAACAACGTTGCAGATACCGACTGGAGCTGGTCTCCTCTATTTGCAGATTACAATAATGATGGTCATCAAGACCTTTTCATTTCTAATGGAATCTTAAGACGACCTAACGGCTTAGATTTTAAAAAATATATTTCTAGTGCTTTTAAAGGTAGATCAGAGTCTGAAGGCATAGAGTGGTTATATAATTCTGTAAACGAAATGGGCAGTGGCAAGGTTTCTAACCAGATTTTTAAAGGAGATTCAAAAACTTTTGAAAACAAAACAGGTCTATGGATAGAAAACCAACCAACGTTGTCTAACGGCACTATTTATGCAGACCTAGACCTAGATGGAGATCTAGATCTTGTTACAAACAACTTTGGAGAAACTGCCGGACTTTACGAAAATACAACCAACAATTCAAAAAACTACATTTCTTTTGATTTTGAATATAAAGGTTCTAATAAAGAAGGTATTGGTACAAAAGTCTTAGTGTTCAATAAAGGCACCCTTCAGTTTAAACAACTCTTTAAGTCAAGAGGGTTTTTATCTTCTGTAGATAGTAAATTGCACTTTGGCTTAGGGGATGCAGTCAAAGTAGACTCAATTAAGGTTATTTGGCCAAACAATGAATTTAAAACCATTAAAGATTTAAATATTAATACCACCTTAAACATTATTTACTCATCTACAGGTCAATTTTATAATTATAAAGAAAATAAAACCAAATCATATTTTTTTAAGGAGGATCCAATACTAGACTATACTCATCAAGAGGATCGGTACAATGATTTTGCGGAAGAAAAACTCATCCCTTATAAAGTCTCCATGCAAGGACCAGCTTTAGCAAAAGGAGACATAGACGGTAATGGCTATGACGATATTTTTATCGGAAATGCTTCTGGTAAACCTGCAACACTATACCTTAATAACGGAACAGGGTTTAGTGAATCTAAACAAACTGCCTTTGAAGAAGATTACAACTTTGAAGATAATGATGCTACTTTTTTTGATGCAGATAATGATGGTGACTTAGACTTGTATGTAGCATCTGGCGTCAACGAATATAAAAACCTAAACTTACAAAATGATAGACTCTACCTCAACGAAGATGGTGTTTTTGTAAAATCAATAAACAAGATTCCTGAGAATAGTCTAATAAGCTCTACCGTCATAGCTTATGATTACGATAATGATGGTGATGAAGACCTATTTGTAGGCAACTTAAGCGATGTTCAAGATTTTGGAAAAACTATTGAGTCGTACATTCTAATTAATGACGGTAAAGGTAACTTTGCTAAAGATCAAAAATTCACTGTAAATTCTAAAGTAAACAAGGCCATTTGGCAAGATATTGACAACGACAATATAAATGACTTGCTAATTGCTACAGATTGGCATACCGCTTTAATCTATCTAAACGATGGCAATGGTAATCTAAAACTTTTGGATCTGCCAGAAAGCAGTCATGGTCTGTGGCAGACAATTACAACTTTCGATATTGATAGTGATGGCGATGAAGATATACTTCTAGGTAATTGGGGCACTAATACAAAATTTAGTCTCAACTTTGATGGTCCATTAATGATGTATCATAACGATTTTGATAAAAACAAAACCTTCGAAACACTTTTAACATACAATAAAAGCGGAAAGTACTACCCTCTAAATTCTAAGGACGAACTCGCTTCTCAAATGAATGTAGTAAACAAAGTGTATACTAACCACAAAAGTTTTGCAGGCGTAACCATTGAAGAAATTGTAGGAGATGCATTTTTAAAAAATTCAACACAATACAAAGCAGACATTTTAGCCTCAGGATACTTACAAAATGATAATGGTCAATTTAAAGAGTTTATTCCTTTTCCAAATGATTTTCAACTAGCACCAATTAATACATTTTCTAAAGTTAAAATTAATGGCAGCACACACCTATTAGTTGGTGGTAACTCTTATAAAGTTAATACGTATCATGGCTCTTACATGGCTTTAAAAGGGCTCTTGGTTAAAGATTTATTTAACTTCAAAAATGTATTTGAGCTAGGCATAGCACCTTTTAATGACCAAATTAAGCAAATTGAAACAGTTGAAATGCGAGATAAAAATGTTTTACTTATTGTTGCAAATAATAACAAGCTAAAAATATATTCCTATCCGAAATAATAAAATGAATCTAAAATCCCTTATATTTTCATCAATTTTATTTGCTTTCTTTTTTTCTTGCCAAAAACAAGACCAACCTATTATTATCACTGCAGAAGATTACCACAATGCAGTAGATAGGTTAACAGAAGTAATGGTACATGATATTTTTTCACCTCCAGTGGCAAGCAGAATATATACGTATCCCAATATCGCAGCATACGAAACCTTAAATCAAAACAGTAAAACGTATAAATCTTTAGCTAAACAATTAAAAGAATTAGATACTATACAAGGCACTGCCAATGCAAACACTAATTTAAGGCTATCTGCCATTATTGCCTACATTAATATAGCCAAAGAGCTTGTGTTTTCAAAAGAAAAAATCACCATCTACAGAGACAGTTTATACACCGTTTGGAACACCAAAAACCCTAATGAGTTTAATGATTCAAAAGATTACGGCATAGCAATCTCTGACCAGATACTCACTTGGATGAATTCTGATAATTATGCCAAAACACGCACAATGCCAGACTACAACATCTATACAAAAAATCCCTCACAATGGGAACCTACTCCTCCTGCCTACATGAAAGGTATAGAACCACACTGGAACAAGCTTAGAACATTCGCACTAGACTCAGCAGCTCAATTTAAACCCACACCACATCCAGAATTTTCTCTAGAAGAAGGTTCAGCGTTTCATAATGAGTTAATGGAAGTCTACAATATCACTAATGATATAAGAGAAAAAGGTGATGAAAGTGAAGAAATTCAAATTGCTCGTTTTTGGGACTGCAACCCTTTCGTTTCTGTAAACAAAGGTCATTTTATGTTTGCTGAAAAGAAAATAACACCAGGTGCACATTGGATAGGCATCTGCAAAATTGCTTGTAAAGAAACCAACTCGGACTTCGAAAAAACAGTATATGCATACACCAAAACATCTATTGCTATCGCTGATGCTTTTATAAGTTGTTGGGACGAAAAATACAGAAGTAATCTTATTAGACCCGAAACACTGATAAACAGATACATAGACACCGAATGGACACCTATTTTACAAACACCACCTTTTCCTGAATATACAAGCGGACATTCGGTAGTATCAGGTGCGTCTTCTGAAGTATTAACATCAATTTTTGGCGATGACTTTGCTTTTAATGATACGACAGAGCTTCCATATGGATTACCAATGCGTCAATTTCAGTCCTTTAGACTAGCAGCACAAGAAGCTGCTATGAGTAGAATGTACGGTAGTATTCACTACAGAGCAGCTGTAGAGGTCGGAATCGATCAAGGTATCAAAGTAGGCACATTAGTTAACGACAAAGTCAGCTTTATAAAATAACTAGTACTGATTAGTAGCTAATAAAACCAAAGTACAAGCCACTTCAAATTCAATATTATTCGCTCTTAGAATCTTATAAAGTTCTGGATTTTCTGTTCCCGGATTAAAAATTACGCGCTTAGGTCTTAGATCTAAAATATAGTCGTAATAAGCCTCTTGATGTTTAGGATTAAGATATAAGGTAATAGTATCTAAGTCTTCATAAGCTTTTAAACCCGTGTCTATCACAACATCATTTATCGCTCCTTGCTTTAAACCAAAAGCCACAACGTCGTGGTTTTTCTGCCTCAACCTATTAACTGCAATATTAGAATATCGGTCTGCTTTTAAAGACGCACCAAGAACCAATGTTTTTTTACTCATATGTTAAAAAGATGTTAAGTAGTGTTAATTAAAGTAACATGATGTAAAAATAGTCGTCTAGACATAAAGAAACTATCAATCAATCAAAATTCAATCAAAAAATGAAGCAGTTCTTACTATTGCTTATTTTGGCCTCATCAGCCATTTTAAGCGCTCAACCCAATTCCAACAAAGATATTAAAAACGGTTCTATATCTGGTCGTGTACTAGATGCTGGTCTTAACGAACCATTACCTTATGTAAATATTGTTATAAAAGATGCTACAAGTAAAGTTCTTACAGGTGGTATTACCGATAATGAAGGAAACTTCACTATCGAGAAAATTCCGGAAGGTTCTATACAAGTAGAAATTACATTCATAGGATATAAAACCATCTTAAAAAATGAAACTATCGGAAACGGTAACTACAATATTAAGATGGGAGACATTTTTTTAGAAGAAGATTCTGAAAGTCTAGATGAAGTTACAGTAGTTGCAGAAACCTCTACCATTCAACAAAAAGTAGATAGAAAAGTAATTACCGTTGGCAAAGATCTAACAACCTCTGGACCAACAGCTAGTGACATTATGAACAACTTACCATCTGTTAATGTAGATCAGCAAACAGGAGATATAAGCTTACGCGGTAACCAAAACGTGCAAGTTATGGTAGATGGCAAGCTCACTAACATATCGGCAGCACAATTGTTGCGCCAAATACCTTCTACTTCAATAAAACAAATTGAATTAATCACTAATCCATCAGCAAAATACAACCCTGATGGGTTAAGCGGCATCATCAATATTATTTTACACAAAAATGTTAATGTAGGTTTTAACGGTAATCTAACCTTTGGTTTAGCATATCAGGAAACACCAAAATTTAATAGTTCTATTGATATGAATTACAGAAATGGAAAACTTAACTTTTTTGGCAACTATGGTAATAATATTAACAGGAATGAAAACTACGGAAACGTTAACCGAACTAATGATGGCTCTATTCAACTATTCAATTTTTTAAATCGAGGCACTTCTCATTTATACAAGGTAGGTTTTGATTATTATATTAATGAAAAAAATACGCTCTCCCTTTTTACAAATCAAAACATCTTTGAAGGTGACACTTTTGGCACTACCGCTATACGTTTTGTTGATGCTAGCAGTAATGAGTTTCAGAATAATTTAAACGAAAACGAAAATGATTCGCAGCAATATAATTTTAACTATAAATTGGATTTTGATAAAGAAGGGCACAACATAGAGCTTGAGGTAGATCATAATATTTTTGATGGTGAATCCTTCAACGACAATAATTTTGTTTTACAAACCGATTTTATTGAAGACAACCTTATTGAACGCACACGAACAACAATCAATTTAGATTACGTTAATCCGTTGTCTGAAAAATCAAAGCTAGAATTTGGTTTACAAACACGCCTTTTTGATAATAAAATCGATTATTTTTCTGATGCCAGATTAAGAGATGAAAATGGTAACTCTTTTCCAGCAGACATTAACTTTGATTATTCCCGAAACATTTACTCTGCCTATGCTACTTATAGCAAATCTTTCGAAAAATGGTCCATGCAATTAGGTCTACGCGCCGAGACTGTAAATGTAGAGTCTGAAGCCTTACAAACTAACCTAAGTGATAACTCAAGTTTATTTATTCCTTTTGAGAACGATTATACAGAGTTTTATCCTTCAGCCTTTATTACATATAATGCATCAGAAAAAAATACATTTCAGTTTAGTTACAGCAGACGTATTGACCGACCAGGCATTGGGCAAGTCAATCCCTTACCAGAGTGGAATACTCCGTTAATTTCTTCTTTTGGAAATCAAGAACTTTTACCTCAGTTTACCAATTCGTTTGAGCTAAATCATACCAGAAATCTAGAAAAAGGCAGTCTAACCGGAGGTGTATTTTATCGTATTATAAATGACGAAATAAACCGCGCTGTTTTTATAGATCCTGCCGATTTAAACCGTATTATTTTAACGTTCGATAATTTTGATAATACCTCAGCTTACGGTATAGAAGTTAATGGAAATTACAAATTCTTTAAATGGTGGAGTGTTAATGGTAGTTTCGATTTATTTGGTCAAACTCAAAGAAGCATTTCTGAACGCTTAGACGTACCTACAGATATTGCAACGGTAAATGATATTATAAGAGAAGAAGTTAAAGTAGATAACGTCATTTGGAATTTTAGATTGTTCAACAATTTTAGAGTTAACGAATCGCTTTCATTTTCATTATTTGGTCTTTACAGAGGGCGAAATAAAGGAGTGCAGTTTACACAAGATGTATTTGCCTTTGTCAATGTTGGGATGCGCTATAATTTCCTGGAAGACAACAGAGCAACCTTTAGTCTTAATTTTAATGATATTTTTAATACCATGCAGTTTAAGTTTGAAGGAGATAGACCATTCCCTCAGTTTGGAAACTTTAACTGGGAAAGCCGAACCGTTTTTGCAGGATTATCGTACCGCTTTGGTGGTGGCAAATACAGAGCAAAGTCTCGTAAACAAAGAGATAATGATGTAAAGTCTGATGGTGGAGGTTTTATATAAAAATTAACAATAATAGCTGTCACATATTGTATTTTAAGACGTCTTTATAAACAGAAAACAACTTTACATTTAATAGTTGGCATAAATAGTTGATGGTTAGTGTTAATGTTTAACTGTTAAATGAAAAAGCCCTGACGGTTTTATACCGCTCAGGGTTTTTGTTAAAAACACGTTAAATATGTTAATCTTTGAAATAAAACGAAGCGTTATACGTCTAAGTATGTGAGATAAGTTTTAAGTAATAGTTGTTATAAGATTTTTTTAAATTTTATAATTGAGTGTTAGTTAAATTGGTTAATAGCTGAAAAGCCCAGACAATTTTAGGTTGTTTGGGCTTTTTTTATGATGACTCTATTGTAATAGTTTGATAAAAAGTCAAACTTTAAGTTTTACCATTTTATAATAGCGCTTCCCCAAGTAAAACCACTACCAAAGGCTGCTAAGACGACGTTATCACCTTCTTTTATTTTGCCTTCTTCCCATGCTTCAGTTAAAGCTATTGGTATGGAGGCTGCCGTGGTGTTTCCGTAGCGCATAATATTATTATAAACTCGGTCGTCACTAAGACCAAACTTCTTCTGTATAAACTGAGAGATACGTAAATTGGCTTGGTGCGGAATCAACATATCAATATCTTCCTTTTGCAAATTATTAGCCGTTAAGCCTTCAATAATCGCTTCACTAAAACGTACCACTGCATGCTTAAATACAAATTGGCCATTCATATAAGGATAATAAGACACATCGTCTGGGTCGTTTTCTTCCATAATAGCATCAACCCAACGGCCAGTACTGGGACCTTCTAAGGCAAGCTCTTTAGCATGTTTGCCTTCAGAATGTAAGTGTGTAGATAAAACACCTTTGCTGTTATCTTCTTCTCTACTTAGTACAACTGCACCTGCGCCATCTCCAAAAATAACCGTAACTCCTCTACCTCGTGTTGAACGCTCTAGACCACCAGAATGATTTTCACTACCAATGACCAGTATATTTTTATACATACCTGTTTTAATAAACTGATCTGCAACAGACAAGCCATAAATAAAACCAGAACATTGATTACGGACATCTAAAGCACCTATAGTATCCATTTCTAACAATTCTTGTACACGTACTCCACCACCAGGAAAATACATATCTGGACTTAAAGTTGCAAAAATGATAAAATCAATATCATCTTTAGTTAAACCTGCACGTTTTATAGCAATTTTGGCTGCTTTGGCTCCCATTATTGATGTGGTATCATCACTTGTTTTTGGGTCTATCCATCGACGCTCTTTTATTCCAGTACGCTCTTGTATCCACTCGTCACTGGTATCCATCCATTGTTTTAAATCGTCATTGGTCACTACGTTTTCAGGGACGTACTTTCCTAAACCTGTTATTCTAGAATTATACATGTTAACATCATAAGTTTGAACGACAAATTTAACCCATTTCTAAAGAAACTAACGTCTATTCGTTATGCATGCATAACAAACGAATCGATTCGGTTACAATCCACTTAAATTTAACAGTCCTCTTACATTCATCAAAATCGATTTTAAGTATCTTGAGAGCTCTAATCAATTATCAAAAAACATGAAATTTTTAATCAAAGTATTAGTATGCTGCTTTTTAGTAAGTGGTTATGCACAACAAAGTCTTACCTACCAACAACCCTCAGAAGAAATTTTGGAATTAGCTGATGTAGAATTAGCACCAGGAGTACAAATAGACAGTAAAGGTGAACGTATGGTTTTGCTTTATCGTAACCAATACAAATCAATAGAAGAATTGTCAGAAACCGAATTAAGACTTGCTGGTTTAAGGATTAATCCGGTAACTAATATTGGTAGTAGAACTAACTATTATACCAATCTTAAGGTTAAAAAGATTAAGGACAAAGAAGCTACACAAGTTTCAGGATTACCAGAAAACGCGCGTCTTTCTGGTTTTAGCTGGTCACCAGACGAAACCATGATTGCCTGCCTTAATACCACAACCAAAGGTGTAGAGGTCTGGGTGCTTGATATAGCACAGGCTAAGGTTACCAAACTAACAGACGCCAACGTTAATGCCAATATGAGAAGCACAATAAGCTGGTTTAAAGACAACAAACATCTTTTAGTTAAAATGTTGCCAAGTGACAGAAAAGATCTCATAGACACCGCAACTGCTGTACCAACAGGACCAACAGTTTCTGTAAGCGATGGCGCTAAAGCGCAAAACAGAACCTATCAAGATTTATTAAAAACTCCTAATGACGAGTTTAATTTTGAACAGTTAGCACGATCTGAAATTAAAAAGGTGTCCATTACAGGTACTGTAGAGGATTTTTTAGGAGCAGATATGTATCGTGGTGTAAGTTTTTCGCCAGATGGTAATTATATAATGGTTACTAAAGTAAAGCGTCCATTCTCTTATATTGTTACCTACACCAGGTTTCCTTATGAAAGCATTATTTACGACGTTAATGGTAAAATGATAAAAAGTGTAAACGACGTTCCGTTAGACGAAGTAAGACCAAAAGGTTTTATGGCTACAAGAATGGGTAAGCGGAGTATGCAATGGCGTGGAGATAAACCAGCAACTTTAGTTTGGGCAGAAGCACTAGATAATGGTGACCCTGAAGTAAAAGTAGATTACAGAGATGTGGTGTATCAGTTAGATGCACCATTTAATGGCAAACCAAAAGAAATTCTAAAGACTAAGCAGCGTTTTTCTGGTATACAATGGGGAAATGAAAATAATGCAATTGCTTTTGATTATTGGTGGAATACAAGAAACTTAAAAACCTATTTATTTAATCCTTCTAATGGTGATTCAAAAATTATTTCAGATCGCAACTATCAAGATGTTTACAGTGATCCAGGAAATTTTATCACTTCAAAAAATGAATATGGTCGTTACACCTTAACCATGAATGGTAATAAACTCTATTTAATGGGAGATGGTTATTCCGAAAAAGGTCAGTTTCCGTTTATTGATGAGTATAATATCAATTCAGGAAAAACAAATCGTCTTTACCAATCTGAATACACCGATAAATTAGAAAGCTTGTATGATGCTATAGACATGAAAAAAGGAGAAATCCTTGTGCGCATTGAATCTAAAACTGAATACCCAAATTATTACATCAGAAACATTAAAAAGGACAATTTAACTCCAATCACAGCTTTTGAAAATCCGTTTAAGAGTCTCGAAAATGTTGATAAACGTGTTATTAGTTACAAACGCGATGATGGATTAGATTTAGAAGGAACGCTCTACTTACCTTTAGATTATAAAGAAGGTGAAAAATATCCTATGATTTTATGGGCTTATCCTCGTGAATATAAGGATAAAGCGAGTGCCTCGCAAAGCACTTCAAATCCAAATGAGTTTGTATATCCATATTGGGGCTCACCGATTTATTGGGTAACCAAAGGCTATGTTGTTTTAGATGATGCCGCTTTCCCTATTGTAGGCGAAGGAGACGAAGAGCCAAATGATTCCTTTAGAACACAATTAGTAGCAAACGGAAAAGCAGCAATCGATGCGGTAGACAATCTAGGATATATAGATAGAGATAAAGTTGCCGTAGGTGGTCATAGTTATGGTGCTTTTATGACAGCTAATCTATTATCGCATTCTGATTTGTTTGCAGCAGGAATTGCCAGAAGTGGCGCATATAACAGAACCTTAACACCATTTGGCTTTCAAAGTGAAGAGCGAAGCTACTGGGAAGCACCAGAAATCTATTATAACATGTCACCTTTTATGCATGCCGATAAAATGAAGACTCCGCTCCTATTGATTCATGGTGTAGCTGATAACAATTCTGGTACATACCCATTACAAAGTGAGCGTTACTTCAATGCCTTAAAAGGCTTAGGTGCACCAGTAAGATTGGTAATGTTACCAAAAGAAAGTCATGGATACAGAGCAAAAGAGTCTATAATGCATATGCTTTGGGAACAAGACCAATGGTTAGAAAAGCACGTAAAAAACAGAAAAAAGAAAGAAGAAAAAATTGAAAAAGCAGAAATGATTAAAGACTAAAAATCTTCTTATAGCTACATAAAAAGCCGTTCTAGATAGAACGGCTTTTTTTATACCTTAAAGAGTTTGCGTGAAAAACTCGATTTGTCGCGCTGAATGTATTTCAGCGTTTAATTATTATTTGAACGTCAATCATTAAAGATTCTTAAACAAGTTCAGAATGACATAACGTTTTACTTCTCATGCAACATTTTTTTTATGCCATCTTGTCATAATTGTTCAATTGGTATTTTATTTGAACATTGCTGTTCAGAAATAAATTGACTAATAACGTCATTTCGAGTGTTTCGAATATATTTTGAAATGTATCGAGAAGTTCTCAATAGCTCTGCTAAGCTTGTCGAAGTGCTTCGACTTCGTCTCAACTCGAACTGACATTAAACTTAAAATACAATGGCAAAAGGAAGTATTAATGTATCGGTAGAAAATATCTTTCCGTTAATTAAAAAATTCTTGTACTCAGATCACGAAATCTTTTTACGTGAGCTCATCAGTAACGCAACTGATGCAACCTTAAAACTAAAGCACCTAACTAGTATTGGCGAATCTAAAGTTGATTACGGAGAGCCAAAAATCGAAGTTAAGATTGATAAGGAAGGTAAAAAGCTTCATATTATAGACCAAGGTTTGGGTATGACAGCCGAAGAGGTTAAAAAATACATTAACCAAGTCGCATTTTCTGGTGCCGAAGAATTCTTAAACAAATATGAAGATTCGGCAAAAGATGCTGGTATTATTGGACATTTTGGTCTCGGGTTCTACTCTGCGTTTATGGTAGCAGACAAAGTAGAAATCATTACAAAATCCCACACAGATGCACCTGCTGCGCATTGGACGTGTGACGGTTCTCCTGAATTTACTCTGGAAGAAGCGGATAAAACCGAAAGAGGTACAGAAATTATCCTTCATATTGCTGAAGGTGAAGAAGAGTTTTTGGAAGACGGAAGAATTCGTGAGCTGTTGACCAAGTACAACAAGTTTATGCCAATTCCGATTAAATTTGGAACTAAGGAAATTAACGACCCAGATTTTACACCAAAAACAACCAAGGACAAAGACGGAAAAGAAACGACTGAGCCTCACAAAAAAATTACTGTAGACGATATTATCAATAACCCTAATCCTGCATGGACAAAACAACCTGCAGACTTAGAGGACCAAGATTACAAAAACTTCTACAGAGAGCTGTACCCAATGCAGTTTGAAGAGCCGCTTTTCCACATTCATCTTAATGTAGATTATCCGTTTAACTTAACAGGAATCTTGTATTTCCCAAAGATGACGAATGATCTTAATATTCAAAAAGATAAAATTCAACTGTATCAAAACCAAGTTTTTGTAACCGATAATGTAGAAGGTATCGTACCCGAATTCTTAACTATGTTGAGAGGTGTTATCGATTCGCCAGACATTCCATTAAACGTTTCGCGCAGTTATTTACAGGCTGATGGTGCAGTAAAAAAGATTTCATCTTACATAACACGTAAGGTTGCTGATAAGTTAAAATCATTGTTCAATAGTAACCGTGAAGATTTCGAAAAGAAATGGGACGACATTAAAATTGTTATTGAATACGGAATGCTTTCTGAAGAAAAGTTCTTTGAGAAAGCTGATGCTTTTGCTTTATATCCAACGGTTGATGGTAAATACTTCACCTTTGAAGAATTAACCAATGCTATTAAAGCTAAGCAGACTGATAAGGATGATAAAATGGTGATTCTTTACGCGTCTAATAAAGATGAGCAGCATGCTTACATACAAGCAGCTAAAGATAAAGATTACGAAGTATTATTATTAGATTCTCCAATCGTAAGTCACTTAATGCAAAAGTTAGAAACCACAAAAGAAAATATTTCTTTTGCGCGTGTAGATGCAGATCATATTGATAACCTTATCAAAAAAGACGATACTACAATTTCTAAGTTATCTGACGATGAGAAAACAAAGCTAGATGAGCTTTTAAAAGAAGTTGTGCCATCAGAAAAGTTCATGGTACAATTAGAGGCTATGGATAGCAATGCGTCTCCATTTATGATTACACAACCAGAGTTTATGCGCAGAATGAAAGAGATGCAACAAACTGGTGGTGGTATGTTTGGTATGGGCAATATGCCAGAGATGTATAACTTAATCGTAAATACCAATCACGACTTAGTTAATGAAATTCTAAACACAAAGACCAAGAAAAAGCAAGAACGCTTAATTAATCAGAGTTTGGACTTAGCACGTTTATCGCAAGGCTTACTTAAAGGTGAAGAGTTAACAAACTTCATTAAACGCAGCTACGAGATGATAAAATAATTAATTGCATTAACAATTCCATATCTATATATCGTAACAACGTAAAATATAGCTGTAAAGAAAAAGACCATCAATAATGATGGTCTTTTTTATTTTAAAATTTGGGTTAATAAACTGCCATTAATCAAGGATTAGTTTATATGTTTTAGTTGATCTCAGTGAACTTATCTTTATGAGATAAATACCTGAAGCTATCCCACCAATATCTATTTGGTTAATACCGTTTCCGATGGATAAAGCCCTAACCAATTTGCCAGTTGTAGATATTATCTCAACGTTTACCTCGTCAGTAAAGCTTTCATCAATTACAATATTAAACTGTCCTTTAGTTGGATTAGGATAAATACTCAAAGCTGAAAGATTGTTAAATTCATCTATAGATAGTGCTATTTGCGACTCAAACGCACCAATATCTCTAGAAGTGCCAAACAATGGCTGTCCTATTTGATCTAAAAAAGTATCCACAGGATCACCAGCATCAAAGGCTGGAGAACCATTTAATAATTGATGTGTTAGAGTTGTACCTCCATTATCTTGTAATGGTCCAATAACCGGATCAGCACCTTCTATATCATTGGCTTGAGGTGTGAATACTCCTAAATCATCTGTTCCGATTAAATTATAATCGTTAGATGTTAAAGTACCAAATACATCATTTCCGTTTGCACCTGTGTTTAAAGCAACTATACTGTTTTTAAAAGCCACATTGTTAGCAGCATAAACACCACCACCGTTTCCTAATGCGGTATTATTTACAATAGTTACTGCATTAAATTCTAATGTTGCACCATCGTTACGAGCTCCTCCACCAGATCCACTAGATACGTTTCCTGAGATTGTACTCGTCATTACGGTAGTGATTGCTCCGGTATTGTTATAGATTCCCGCTCCACTACTAGCTGAATTATTATCTATGGTTGTTTCTGAAACAGTCATCACTGTTCCGTTCTGATTCCATAAGCCGCCACCTTCGTTTGCAGCAGAATTTCCAGTTATTGTACTTGTTGAAATTGTAATTAAACCAGATGTTCCCGTCACATGAAATCCACCTCCGTTTCCAGGATTTGCAGTTCCTGCACCACCGTCAACATCATTATTAGACATTATGGAATTCATAAACATTAAATTACCATCTATCAATTCAATAGCACCACCAGCTCTATTAGCTGAGTTGGCATCAAATGTGGAATCCGTAATTGTAACATCTCCAGTAGTACTTAATAGACCACCACCCGAAGCCGACGCACCCGAAGCAATATTATTAGATACAATTGTTCCGTTAGTAACATTTAGTGTTCCACCATTATTAAAGATTCCAGCACCACCATCATCTGCACTTGACCCTAAAGCTGTATTTGAATCGATAATAACTGCATCTATTGTCATAACACCTGAACCATTCCATAAGCCACCACCTTCTCTAGAAGCATTATTCATAGACACAAGACCTCCTGTAATATTAGAATCACCAGGGCCAGTAATATGAAGTCCACCACCGTTTCCTGGTGCTGCACCTGTAGTGTTTCCAGAAAGTGTGGTATTTGTTAAAGTCAATAAACCACCCATAACTGAGTTATCTTCAATTCCACCACCAGCTCTCACAGCTGTGTTGTTGTTCACTTGAGAATTAATTACGGTTAAAGTTCCCATATCATTTAAGATTCCACCTCCTGAACCAGCAGCTCCATCAGCATTGTTATTTGTAATTACACTGCCACCTTGAACGATGACAGTTCCTCCTGCATTAAAGATACCTCCACCACCTTCATTGGCAGCAGCTCCACTAGCTGTGTTATTATCTATTGTTGTGCCGTTAACTGTCATTGTACCAGAGCCATTCCATAAACCACCACCTTCTAGCGCAGCAATGTTTCCATTTACTGTACCTCCAGTAACTGTGGCATTACCAGGACCTGTGATATGAAGTCCGCCACCATTTCCTGGTGTTGCACCTGTTGTATTGTTATCTAATACAACGTTGACCAAAGTAATCGTACCTATACCGTTGGTTGAATTGTCTTCAATTCCACCACCAGCTCTATTGGACGTATTTCCTGTTACCGATGAATCTGATACTGATACAGAACCACCATCAACATTTTGAATTCCACCACCAGAACCAGCAGCTCCATCAGCCAGATTACTTGTGATAATTGTTCCATTTTGAACTATGAGAGTGCCTCCATTATTGAAGATACCTCCACCACCATTATCGGCAGTAGCTCCACTAGCTGTATTGTTTTCAATATTAACGCCATCTACAGTCATAATTCCTGAACCATTCCAAAGCCCTCCACCTTCTGAAGCAGCTGTATTTCCATTGACTGTTCCTCCAGTAATCATAGAATTATCACTACCTGTTATATGGAGTCCTCCACCATTTCCTGGCGCAGATCCTGTACTGTTTCCATTTAAAGTCACATTGGTTAAGGTATTCATACCTCCACCTGATGCTACCTCAATACCACCGCCAGCTCTCACAGCTGTGTTGTTGTTCACTTGAGAATTAATTACGGTTAAAGTTCCCATATCATTTAAGATTCCACCACCAGAACCAGCAGCTCCATCAGCATTGTTATTTGTAATTACGGTGCCACCCTGAACTATTACAGTTCCTCCTGCATTAAAGATACCTCCACCGCCTTGATCAGCAGATGCTCCACTAGCAGTGTTGTTGTCTATTATTGTTCCATCAACCGTCATCGTTCCAGTTCCGTTCCATAATCCACCACCTTCAGCAGCAGCAAAATTATTATTTACAGTACCTCCAGTAATTGCAGCATTTCCAGGGCCTGTAATATGGAACCCTCCACCATTTCCTGGCGCACTTCCTACTGAATTTTCATTCAAACTAACATTAGTCAATGTAATTGTACCAACAGCGTTGGTTGAATTGTCTTCAATTCCGCCACCAGCTCTGTTTGCTGTATTTAATATGATAAATGAATCTGAAACATTTACTATTCCACCATCAACATTTTGAATGCCTCCACCAGAACCAGCAGTTCCAGTAGCCGTATTTCCATTAATTGTTGTATTGTTTTGAACGATTAATATTCCACCGTTATTAAACAGAGCTCCACCACCATTATCAGCACCATCTCCCTGGGCATCATTTCCAACTAAAGTTGAAGAGTCGACCGTCATAGTCCCTGAGCCGTTCCATAATCCACCACCTTCGGAAGCGGCTGTATTTTCATTAATTGTACTACCAGTAACATCTACTGTTCCACTTCCGCTAACGTGCAGTCCACCACCATTACCAGGAGCACCAGCACCAGTTACAACACCTGTATCGTTAGAATTTAAAACCACATTAGTTAAGGTCACTGAACCCGTCCCGTTTGTTTCAATTCCACCACCGGCTCTATTAGATTGGTTATCTACAATTGTAGTGCCATTGGCAGTTAACGCACCTGAAGCATTTAAAATACCACCACCTGTAGATTGTGCACCATCAGCAATATTATTTACGATTGCTGTAGTACCTGAAATATTTACAGTACCACCTTCATTATAGATTCCACCACCACCAGCAGCGCCTGGCGTCATGGCATCATTACCTGAAGCCACATTACTATTAATAGAATGATCTATTATGGTCATAACTCCAGAACCGTTCCAAAGCCCACCGCCTTCATTGGCAGCTATGTTACTATTTGTTGTTCCTCCTGTAATATTTGTTGTTGCAGAACCTGTAACATGCAGACCTCCACCAGAACCTGGTGAAGCTACAGCAGGTGCAACACCAGCGTTATTGGAATTTAATGTTGTATCCACCAAGTTTAAAGTGCCGCCAGCAAGTTCAATTCCACCACCAGCTCTATTTGCACGATTTACTACGATGGATGCACCTGTAACAGTTACAGTGCCTCCAATACTTAATAAACCACCCCCTGAACCAGCAGCTCCGTCAGCAACATTATTGCTTAACGTTGTACCAGTTTCTACATTTAATGTACCTCCGTTATTAAAAATACCTCCACCACCATCGTCAGCGCCAGCACCACTTGCAATATTGCCATCAATCGTAGTTCCTGTTACAGTCATTGTTCCTAAACCATTCCATAATCCACCACCTTCTCTGGCAGCCGTATTAAGGTTTACTGTTCCACCTGTAATCATGGCATCTGCATTTCCTGTAATATGAAGTCCACCACCATTTCCTGGTGATGCACCTGTAGTATTTACATTTAAAGTTACTCCTGTAATTGTAAGCGTACCATCGATGGCTTCAATACCACCACCAGCTCTTACTGCATCGTTATTTGTAATCGTAATACCATCTAAGGTTACAGCACCATCTGTACTAAAAACACCACCACCAGAACCAGCAGTACCTATTGCACTGTTATTAGTGATACTTGTGCTTCCATTTACGTTTAAAGTTCCTCCATTATTGAAGATGCCTCCACCTCCAGTATCGGCAGCATCACCTTCAGCAACGTTAAGGTTTAAAATCGTTCCTGTAACGGTCATTGTTCCTAGGTTATTCCAAAGCCCACCTCCTTCTGAGGCTGCGGTATTAGAATCGATATTACTATTTTGTATGTTAGCATTTGTTGTTCCTGAAAGGTGAATTCCACCACCATTTCCTGGATTTGCCATAGTGCCCAAACCAATGTCTGAACCTGCTGAGTTACCAGAAAGCGTTACATTGTCCAACGTTAAGGTTCCACCAGAAGCATCTTCAATAGCACCACCAGCTCTACTTGCATAGTTTCCTGATATACTCAATTCTGGTGCAAGATTTAGTGTTCCTCCAGTTGTATTAAAAATACCACCACCACGACCACCTGGTGTGGCAGCCATTGCTATGTTTCCTGTTAACGTTGTTGCAGCATCAACATTTAGTGTTCCTCCATTATTGAACAATCCTCCTCCACCTGTAGCATTACCATTTGCGGTATTTCCTGTTATCGTTGTTCCGTTTATAGACATATCGCCAACACTATTCCAAAGTCCACCACCTTCAAAAGCGACATTATTTGAAACGGTTCCACCATTGTAAACTACGTCTCCAGGACCCGTAATATGGAATCCACCACCATTTCCTGGTGCTGGTCCGTTTACTATGTTTCCTATTAAACTAACATTATTAAATGTGTAAGTTTCACCACTACTACTTGCTATTTCAATTCCACCTCCTGCTCTGTTAGCGGTATTGTTTTCTATTGTTAAACCATCAATACTTAAGGTACCTGGTGATAATGAAAATATTCCACCGCCAGAACCTAAAGTTCCGGAAGCTGTATTGTTTATAATTGTTGTAGCTGCCGTGACAATTAAAGCACCTCCGTTGTTATAAATTCCACCGCCACCTGTATCGGCTTCATTACCTTGAGCGTCGTTATTGGATATAGTCATGCCATCAACAGTCATTGTCCCAAAGCCATTCCAAAGTGCGCCACCTTCAAGCGCTGCAATATTTCCTGTTGCGGTACCACCTGTGATATTTACAGAGCCATTGCTAGACACATGAATTCCACCACCATTTCCAGGTGCTGCGGTAGCTGGCATAACACCTGCATTGTTATTTATTAAATCTACATTGTTTAAAGTGGTTGCCAAGCCCGTACCTGTTTTATCTTCGATACCTCCTCCAGCTCTATTAGCTATGTTGTTTGAAATTTCAGAATTATTAATCACCAATACTCCACCAACGTCGTTAAAGATACCTCCACCTGATCCGGCAGGAGAGCCTATTCCGTTGGCAATATTATTGGTTATAACTGAATTATTGATTGTTACTGTTGCGTTGGTCATATAAATACCACCACCATCAAACGCTAAACCATTTGTAATTGTTAAATCATTTAGCGTAACATTACCTGCTGTGATATTTAAGGCTCTTCCATTATTATTTGCATCGATAGTTACGGTTGTAATGGCTGTTCCGTTTATTGTTAAATCTTTATCTATTAACAATTCGCTGTTTAAAGTTACTGTTAATACTGACGGTGCAAATGTAATTGTACCACCAGCGGGTGTATCTGCAATTTCATTTCGCAGTGTTCCGTCGGTTCCATCATCTGCGCCGCTAGTAACAAGTTGGGCAAATGATAAGGATGAATGAAGTATTGCTATGAATACAGCAATAAGAGTAATTTTGTGTTTCATTTGATGGATTTTAGAATTGAACGATTAATGCTTGTTGTAAATAAAATGTGAGGCATAATCTTTACGATATTATGCATTAGCCGGTTTTATAAATTGATTGATTTTAACATATTTTTAACAAGCAGAAGGTCGATTTAATCGACAATGGATAGTTGATTTTTTTTTCGCAATTCTCGCGCATCTACAATGCGATTAATTTTTCACCTTTAAATAAGACACAAGATGAAATATTCTTTGTGAGTGTTGCTTACTGACCTTAACTCGGTATTCCTAATAATACAAACCATTTAGAAAATCCTAAGTTGTTTTTTTGTAACTTTAAATCTGAGACATCGTCTTATTAAAGTAACAATCAATCAAACTATTCAATGAAAACAAAGATTTCACTCCTTATTGTTGTATGTAGCTTCCTTTTTACAACAGCCCAAGATCAAAATTTAACCCAAAAATTCGATGACATTGTAGCCCAATATTACAATGATTCTAATGCACCTGGAGCAACGATTTTGGTTGCAAAAAACGGGAAACCGATTTACAGAAAAGCTGTTGGTAAATCTAACTTAGAATTAGGTGTAGATATGATTCCTGAAAATGTATTTATGCTGGCATCCATAACTAAGCAATTTACGGCAGTTGCTATTTTAATGTTAGAAGAACAGGGAAAGTTAAGTTTAAATGATCCTATTACTAAGTTTATTCCAGATTATCCCACCCAAGGCAAAACTATAACAGTACATCATCTTCTTAACCACACCTCTGGTATTAAAAGCTACACGAGTATAGGAGATCTAAGACAGGTCGCCAGACAAGACAAAACCTTAGATGAGCTTATAGATTATTTTAAAAACGAACCCATGGATTTTGATCCTGGTGACGCCTATAGTTATAATAATTCTGGTTATGTGTTACTCGGTAAAATCATAGAGGTAGTATCTGGTAAAACCTATGCCGATTTTATAGACAACCATATTTTTCAACCCTTAGGCATGACAGCATCACAGTATGGTAGTCACAGCAAACTTATTAAAAACAGAGCTATGCCTTATGAAGAAACAGACAACGGTTATATTAATGCAAGTTACCTTAGTATGTCTTTACCACATGCAGCAGGTGCACTTACTTCAACAATCGACGATATGCTAAAATGGCAAAATGCCTTAGCAAATAACACATTGATAAAAGCATCTTCATTACAAAAAGCAATTAATGGTTCTGAATTAAATAATGGCGAACACATTGATTACGGCTACGGATTAGGCGAACTAACACTTAAGGGTTCTAAAGGTTATACGCATAGTGGTGGTATTTTTGGAACCTCAACAGACGGTATTTATTTGATAGACGAAGATGTTTATGTTATTGGATTAAGCAATTGTAGCTGCAATGATATTGGCTCTGTAACTACACAATTGGCTGCTGCTGCCATTGGTAAACCATTCCCTACGATGAAGGATGTAGTACAATTAAACGAAGATCAACTAAAAAAATGGGTTAGTGCTTATGAGTTTGAAGATGGTGCCATAAGACATATATTCTTTAAGGATGGAGCATTAAAAAGTATGAGAGAATCCGAAACCAATACCGTTTTTGACATCTATCCGTTGTCTGAAAACCGATTTATGTTTCCTGATGGAGCTATAGAATATAAATTCTCTTTAAATAAAAAGGGGAAAAAAGAAGTGATTTTTATAGCAGATGAAGAAATTAAAGGCATTGAAACAGACAAAGCAATGCCAAAAGAAAAAGAAGCAGTTACCTTATCCGTAGATATTTTAAACAAATATGTAGGCACTTACGAATTGGCACCAAACTTTAATGTTGTTATTACCGTAAAAGGAAATGACATTTATGCACAAGCCACAGGACAAGGCCAATTTCAGCTTTTTGCTGAAAATGAAACTACATTTTTTGCAAAAGTCACAGCCTTAAAGGTAGTGTTTAATAAAAATGCTTCGGAAAAAGTAGAAAGTTTTACACTGTATCAAGGAGGACAAGAAACGATCGCCAAAAAAATTGAATAGCAATAACGCTTCGTAAAAATATAAACCACTTAGAAAACTTCTAAGTGGTTTTTTTCTTATAGAAAGAAACATTTTAACTTCCTTTATTTTTCAAATATCGAATTTTACAGTTTTTAGTTGTTCTTTTATTTAATTTCAAGCAATTATCTACTAAAAAAAAGGTGAAATCATATCATTCTAAAATCAAAGAAATCTTCAAAGGTCTGACGTTTTCTGAAGACGAAATAAAACTCATAGAATCTGTTTTTCATAAAGTTATTGTTAAAAAGGGTGATATTCTTATTAGGCCTGGTAATAACGTGGAATCACAATATTACATTGTGGACGGCTGTTTAAGAGCCTTTCATACAGACAAGCAAGGGAAAGAATACACCATTCAATTTGGGATAAAAGATTGGTGGATGAGCGACTTTACAGCATTTTTTTCTGGTGAAAAAGCGATACTTACTGTTGAGGCTCTTGAAGATTCGACCCTGTATAAGATAAGCAGAAGGGATAAGGAATATTTATACCAACAAATTCCTAAAATAGATCGCTTTTTTAGAGAAAAATTAGAGAAAGCTTTTGCTGCTTTTCAAAAAAGAATATTAGCAGGCATTTCTAAATCTGCTAAAGAACGCTACATTGATTTTATGGTGACTTATCCTAAAATAGAAAAATATCTAAAAAACTACCATATCGCGTCTTTTTTAGGAATTACTACTGAAAGCCTTAGCAGAATCAGAAAAGAAATCTAATAAATCACCTCTAATATTTATTAACATACATCAATTTTTTATTGCTGTATTAATCTTAAATTAAGCAACCCTAACAATATCTTAATTATTCCCTAAGGATTAATAGCCAAAAAGCGCAGGTTAAAGAAATCTGCGCTTTTTTTTATTGATCTAAATCAATAAAATCCTCACCAAATCTTATGATACCGTTGGTTATATCAATTTTTATTTTGTTAGGATTTTTTTTGTCTCCGATCTCCATCATTTTAGAATGCTCTTTTTTACGGCTTGGCGGAATCTCCGTGATTAATTTTGCCCAATTATGCACAGTATTATAGCCAAACGTTTCGATGAAGTATTCGGACTTTTCAGGAAAAAACAGATTGATTTCGGAATAATCTGATGCCATCTGGAACGCTTTAAAGTTTTGTGAAAAATTATGAAACCAAAATTTACTATTGAAGTCAACAATCCTCACATTTTCAGCTATTTCACCAACTTTAACACTACTAAATTCAGTATCTATATCTACTTTTTTCAATTGCGCTACTTGTACCTCATCAACATGTGTAAATTTGTAGTTTCCTCCTTCTAAAAAATTTGCTCTAAAACTCCCGTTTGCAACGTCTAGAATATTCAATGGGTTTTGGATACTTTGAAACTTAAGTTTTGTAGTTCTGGTATTAAAAACCAATTGGTTTTTGATATCATCTTTAAAGATTAAATTAGAGTTTTCGGCCATTACTCGAAGCTTAATTTCTGGAGGTAGTTTTATAGAAAACTTTGTTCTTAAAATCTTTACATTTTTGGTGTTGATTTTTTTCTTGTTTCCTTTCTTATCTACTTCTCGTAAATTCTTTAAATACTCCTTAAGGCTTTTCCCTCTAGAACTACTATTTATTGCTAAAAAATACTGCTTAGATTTTCTAAACACTCGGTTAGATTTTTCTTTGAAATTTATAAAATCGCCTTCAAAAGTAATACCGTAAAGTGTCTCTAAACTGTAAGACACATCACTTTTTGCTTCACTTCCTCCTGTTTTAAACTCTAACACACCATCTTTTATTGATGCCTCAGTTTTAATCTCATTAAGCTTACTTTCTACCTCTTTTTTTGAATAGTTTTCAAACTCAATTGTATAATCAAAATAGACTCTATCGTCTTCAGATAATGAAAACTCTACATAGGTTCCATTAAGCTGAAGGTTAATAGTTTTTAAATCTTCAGCATTATAACTTTTCTTAAAAATTTCCTTTACCTGAGTGTTACCTATTACTGAGGTGATGAGCATCAGTAACAAGATTTTAAATTGATTTTTCATACTGTTCGTTATTTTGATTTAAAATTTTGATATGTTCTTGAATATCTTTAAGTATCTGAGATCGTGTTTGTAGATTGTCTATTAAAAGTTCTACGATTTCAAGGTTATTAGGATTGGCTCTAAATTGAATTGAAATATTCTTATAATCTGCATCTAACTCATCTAGTTTTTTCTTAAAACGTTCTACCAAAACCTCATCTTCTGCTATGGCTACAAAGTTTTGCCACTCGGCATTAATTTCTTTTAAATACTCAGCTTCCACGGCTTCTACTTGTGCTACTATTGGTGCCACATTTTCTGTTGGCTGTCTGTAAAGTAATGTAAAACCTACAGCTAATGTTATAATGACGACTGCCGCAATTTTTAACCATGTATAACCCACTTTTTTAGATTGGCTCTGTTTTTTCAACTTATCTAAAAACTCACTTCTATGATTTTCTGGAGGTGTTTTTAAGTCCTCTTCCTCCCTAAATAAATCTCTAATATCTTGCTTCATTGTACTTTGGTTTTAAGAGTTCTTGTAATTTTAATTTACCCCTTCTAAGATGTGTTCTGGATGTTTTTACTGGTATATCTAATATTTCTGAAATTTCACCATGGTCATATCCATCAATGAGGTAAAGCTTTATAACTATTTTATGTTTTTCGTTGAGTTGCTCTATGGCATTTAATATGTCTTTTTTACTGATGTTGCTATCAAAATCCCAATTATCTTCATTAGTTATTTGTAATTCTGAAACTATTACTTCTGAAAATTCAATCTTTCTTTGCCTTAAAACATCTAAGCACTGATTGATAACAATCCGCTTTAGCCATGCTCCAAAAGTGTATTCTGGCTTATATTTATCTAAATTCGTAAATGCTTTTAAAAACCCTTCTTGCATAGCATCTTTGGCGTCTTCATCATTATTGAGATATCTACTTGCTACTGTAAACATGGCATCGCAATATTGATCGTAAAGCCGCATTTGCGCAACTTGATTACCTTTTTTACATGCTCGTATTAATTTGTTTATTTGCTGATGCATTACTATTGGTTAGCGTCTTTGTATTTAAAAACGGAGAAAATTGATTAGGGTTTCATTCGTAAACAAAAAAAGAACTCAATCTATTTTTTTGAATTCTCTTTTTCGCATTTAATATGTAGTTATAATACTAATATGATAGTTTCTGATCGCAATACTGTTTTAGCAATGGAATTTGAATCGCTACCATTACAGCCAGTAATACTGTAGCGTACATTAACGTATTTGAAAAATCTACAGACAATTTATTGAGTAAATCAAAAGATACTTCTGGCAAATTATAACGGTCTGTAAGGCTTGAAGAATCACTAGATTTATTTAAAACAATATTTACAATCAAAGCCACAAAACCGAAACCTAACAACCACCAAACATATTTAGGAATTAGTGGTTTATAAACAATAGTTTTAGTTTCAGAAAGTGCTTCAATTTTAGACATTACACCTTCAGTAAAGTTTGTTGGAGCAGTTTCTAAACTGTCATTAGCCATCAACTTATTGATTAAATCCTCTATTCTTTTATCTTCATTTTCCATCTTTCAAGCTGTTTTGGGTTGAAAATACTGTTCTAAAATTACGGCCAATTTTTTTCGGGCTCTAAAAAGCTTCACTTTTACCGTATTGGCTTCAATATTTATAATTTTTGATATTTCATCTAAAGATAATTCTTCAAAATAAAATAACGTTAATAAGGCACTACTGTCTTCCGGTAATTTGCTAATACATTTCTTTATCAAATCACATTTTTCCTCTTTAATAATATTGTCTAATGCATTATCTATAGTATCTAATTTATTATATGTAAATTCATCTATAGCTACATTATTGAGATGCTTTTTATTCTTTTTAATTGTATCCAAGCATGTATTATAGGCAACTCTATATATCCAAGTAGAGAATTTTGAATCTCCTTTAAACTTGTCTAAAGACTTAAACACCTTAATGAACGTATCTTGCGCCACTTCCTCTGCCTCTTCTCTATGCTTTAACATGCGCAAGGCTAATGTATACACCAAATCCTTATAACGATCTACTAATTGTGCATATGCCTTAGTATCGCCATTTTTAATAGCAGTAATTAATATGTTTTCGTCGTTGGTGGTCATTTTGTAATTAAGACGACGCTTAGATACAATAGGTTACACTTATTTTTGAAAAAATTTTTTTTGCAAAAACTGTAACCTAAATTAAAACCATGTCGTCATAAGCTATGAAACAAATAAAATTAATCAATTAAAAAACAAACATCATGGACGAAGAAATATTAATACCTATCAGTCTTTTTGCAGCTATTTTTGGAATGGTATACCTATACTTTTCTACCAGAAACAAAGAACGTCTTGCACTTATAGAAAAAGGAGCAGATGCCAGTATATTTAATATTGGCAAGCGCTCTGGGTCTTCATGGAAAGTTATAGTACTAAACTTAGCATTTCTATTAATGGGTATAGGTTTAGGCGTATTTATTGCCAACATTTTAGACACTTATACTGTACTAGATGATGATGCAGTATATCCTTCAATGATATTCTTAATGGCTGGTATTGGTTTGTATGTGGGCTATACACAAACTAAGAAAGCTTTGGATTCAGAATAAAATTCATCAATCAATCAACCAATCGATAGAGGCAGTCTAAAAAGTCTAAAATCTGTCATTCTGAATTTATTTCAGAATCTTAATAAGCAGATTTTTAGTTTGTTTTAGAATCTGAAACGAGTTCAGATTGACAAAACACTGACTTTTTAGACAGCCTATTTTAATACAATTCATTTAATTATTTGTAGTGCTGAATTTATTTCAGCATCTTTATAATCTATGAGTTCCAAATTTTATATAACCTTACTTTCTATCGTTTTTGGATGCTACGTAAGCTTTTCTCAAATCAAAGTCTTAGATAGTATTTCACAAACTCCCGTTAGCTATGCAACCATATCATTTGGAAATGGCCAAGGTATTTTTGCAGATGATGATGGTATATTTTTTTTCAACAAAAAAATATATCCAGATGTAGACTCGCTATATATTTCTGCAATAGGTTTTAAAAACCTCAACATTGCTACAGAAAATTTATCTAACCAATTGTTATTACAGCCTCAAGCCGATGCCTTAGATGAAGTAGTACTTAGCACCAAACTAAATCGAAAATTTAAAGAAGAAACTTTAAAACCATATCTCGATGACGATTATTACAACTGTTGGCTACCAACTATAGCGTCTGAGATTGCAGTATATTTTTCTAAATCTTCAGAGCAAGACCAAAAATTAACCAGTGTTACATTTCCTATTGCTTTAGAGTCTAAAGATTGGAAAAAGCGAAAACGCGCCAATAGTGATAAAAAGAAATTTTCAACCTTATTTAAGGTACAATTTTATGCCAATGACAATGGTAAACCTGGTAAAGTACTTACTTATGAAACTATAGTTTTTAGAGCTACAGAAAAAAACGGAGATGCTTATGAGTTGAATGTTGAAGACTACGATATTTATATTCCAAAAGATGGTTTTTTTGTATCCATTCAAGTGATGGGCTACACCAATAAAGAAGGCAAACTTTTACCAAACAAGAAATACAAGGAAATAAAAACTAAAACTGGTACAGTAAAAATTCCGACCAATTTTAGACCACTTCTACCCTTTACTGATGAGATTGAAAGTAAAAACACTTACATAAAACGTATTTTTATAAATGGTAATAATTGGGTAAAATTCGATAAAGGCAACGGTTTTAAATCTAGCTTACTCGACAAAAATCTTTTTAATTACGGCATTGGCATAACCTATAAAATATTTAAAGATGAATAACCCAATTGGACTATACATTATGGCTGGCATGTACATTCTGGCAGGCCTTATGCACTTTGTTAAACCCAAAATGTATATGCGTATCATGCCAAGATACTTACCAAACCACAAATTTCTTGTGCTGCTGAGTGGTATTGCCGAAATTGTTTTGGGAGTTGCTCTATTATTCTCAGAAACTAGAGCATTTGCTATTTATGGTATCATAGCAATGCTAGTTGTATTTCTGTTAGTTCATTTTTATATGTTATCTAGTGAAAAAGCTTCTGCAGGCATACCAAATTGGATATTAATTTTAAGAATTCCACTTCAATTTTTATTGATGTATTGGGCTTGGGTTTATTTGAATTGAAAATGGACAATTTTGAAATTAAAGGATTTGGAGCCCATCTAAAAGTAGAGGTTTTTGAAGTTATTGGTTTTCCTAATAAGACTCACTTCGATGGTGGCTTTTATTGTAAATTAAATATTGAAATAAAAGTCGAAGATATTTCACTAAACTCATTTTTCTATGCCACCACAGAAAATCTATTAGAATTTAGAAGTAGTCTTATAAAATGCTACGAGTTAATAAAGGGAAAAGTAGTTTTCTTCCATCGCGATTCCAATTTAAATTTAAATCTTATCTTTCTAAGGAATGGCGGCATTCATATTTTTGGGAATTTCCAAAAACATCTATCAACCGATAATACTCTGAACTTTGAATTTTATAGTGACCAGACATATATAGCCCAAACTCTTAATCAAATGGATTTTTTAAACAAATACAAAATTTAGTTACTCAACCTCAAAATCAAAATAAGTTTTCGGGTAAGGTTCCCAACGCAAGGTAAAATGCCACCATTCTTTTGGGTAATTTCTAAAATTGTGTTTTAACATGATGCGTTGCAATATCTGACGATTCTCTTTTTGTTGCTCTGTAATATTAGGATAGTCTACCCAAGATTGTTCACCAAAAAAGTCAAAAGGACTTCCCATATCTAAGGGTTTACCAGTATTGCCATCTATAATCGTAAGATCAACTGTGCTTCCTCTACTATGTCCAGATTTTGAGGCTATGTAACCAGCCTTAAATAAATTCCGCTTTTTTACATCAGGATAAAAAACAGACTTATTCACTGTGTCATTCAATACTTTTGCCCAACGCACAAAATGGTTTACAGCACGCTGTGGTCTGTAACCATCATGAACCAACAAACATAAATTTTGCTCTTGCAGTTCTTCTTGCACTAACTTCAGCTTTTCTGCTGCTGCTAGAGTTAAAATTAAACGATTAGATTTGTAACCATCAATGGTATCACCAACAAAATTGTTTGTGGTATAATATTTTAACGCTACATCGAGATCTGGTATTACCGACTTAACGTACACAAATCCTTCAGGCAACTCTTTTTTCTGGTAAAAACCAAAGCACAAAAGACCTAAAGCAATTATTGATATGAGAATTTTATTTTTCATGACGATGCACTAATTTAGAGAAAAATTATGCTATGAACTTGTTTTCGGAAGAGAAACAACATTTTATTTTACCAAATGCCGAGCTTATCTATGTACCTGAGTTTTTCAATTCTCAGGAATCCGACAACTATTATAGAATTATAAAAGACGAAACGAACTGGCAACATGATGATATTACGGTTTTTGGAAAAACGTATAAACAGCCTAGGTTAACAGCACTTTTTGGAGAAACAAACCAAACCTACAGTTACTCTAACATCACAATGCATCCTGAAGCGTTTACGAAAGACTTATTGAATATTAAATCTAAAGTTGAAAAATTCTCAGATGAAACATTCAATACATTGTTAATCAATTTGTATCGCGATGGCAGTGATAGTAACGGTTGGCATGCAGATAACGAAAAAGAATTAGGAAAAAATCCAATTATCGCGTCAGTTAGTTTTGGTGAAGAACGACCATTTCATTTTAAACATAGAACCATCAAAGACGAACGTCACAAAATAATATTAGAACACGGCAGTTTACTACTAATGAAAGGCGAAATGCAACATTATTGGTTGCATCAAATTGCCAAAACTAAACGACATATACAACCGAGAATAAACTTAACATTTAGAAGACTTGTACAAGTGTAAAAACAAAAAACCGGGTTCCCTCAAACCCGGTTTTTCTAATTTGCTTTTTTTATTATGTAAGTAGATTTAGGGTCTCTAAGTCAACATAACATAATGCAAATATTAATTAATTAATCCATTGAACTAAAAACTAAATTTTAGTACACTTCAAATATATAATTAGGTTTTAGTTTTACCGCTAAAAAACATAATTAATCGATGAAATGCATTTAATTTTAACATTTAAAGACAAAAACATGCCTTTCGTCGATAAAATGCATGCGCGTTTAAAATAAAATTGTATAGAAAATGATCATAAAATGATTGCAAAAAAATTGAAAAACTAAATTATTAAAAACATTATCCGTTAACTTTACAACACAAAACCTTGTTAACAATGAAGCATTATATAGCATTAGTTTTAATATTGATTTTTTCCGTTTCTTTTAGTCAAGAAAAAACATTTACAGAAGAAGAAGTTTCAATTTCTAAATTTATTGATGGGACTTTACTAATCCCTAACGATGATCAAAAATCAGCTTTAGCTATTATTATAGCGGGTTCTGGTCCAACAGACAGAAACGGAAATCAGAACTTTTTAAAAAATAATTCGTTAAAAAAACTTGCTGAGAATTTAACTAACAGCGGTATAGCCTCTTTTAGATACGACAAGCGCGTGGTTAAGCAAATAAGGCAAGGTAATGTAGATAAAGATATGATGTTTGATGATTTTGTTAATGATGCAAAAGATGTCATCAATTATTTTAAGGAGAAAGAAACATACTCAAAAATCTATGTTATTGGTCATAGTCAAGGAAGTCTAGTTGGCATGCTAGCTTCAAAGGAAAATGTAGACGGTTTTATATCATTAGCTGGTGCAGGCCAAAACATTGGTGATGTTATCGTAGATCAGGTTACAAACATGGCACCCAAACTTGGTGAAGAAGCGCAAAAAGTGGTGGATAAACTAAAAAAAGGTGAAACTACAACTGATTATCCTCAGGCATTAGTTTCTGTTTTCAATGTAGATATTCAACCTTTTATGATGAATTGGATGCAATACAATCCTACCGAAGTTATTAACGAATTGAAGATTCCTGTACTTATTGTTAATGGTACTAAAGATCTTCAAGTATCAGAAGATGAGGCAAAACTACTTAAAGAAGCAAACGAAAAAGCTCAATTACAGATTATTGAAAACATGAATCATGTCTTCTTGGAAATTAAAGGTGATGATTTAGAAAATTCAAAATCTTACAATGAAGCTTTCAGAGAAATTTCAACTGAACTTGTTGATAGTATTGTAGAGTTTATAAATTGATTACTTCTCGAAAAATACAAATTACTAAACAGTATACAGTATAAACTAATTCGAATTACCAACCCTTCATCAATTTATATATTTTGATATATAATTTAATTTGTAATGATTTGAGAAATATAATTTTCAATATAGCACTACTACTTTTTCCAATCATTATTACTGCACAGGATTATAGCCTTAATGACTTTAAAGCAGACTCAATTCCAACCCAAGAAAATGTTTGGAAATCTAACCATTCCAAGTTTAATTGGATTATCACCAAAATTAATGATTCTATTGTAATTAAAGAGAATGACTTCAATTATCGTAAAGGAGATTCTTTACCTTTTTCTGAATTTAAAGTTGCTGAAAAACTGAACAACCAATATGCTATAAGAGCAGTAAAAAAAGTAAATGATGGGTACTTGATAGGGATAAATAAAGGTGAATTTGGAGGTGGGCTTTGGTTTTTATCATTAGACTGTAAAACATCATATGAAATAATTCCATATAAGAGAATTCATGAGATATTTGAGTTTAATAACAAAATTTATGTTTTAGAAGGTTTATCGCATATCACAATCAATAACGGAAGTTTGTTAGAAATAACAAAAAATGAAAAATGGGAAATTTCAAAAACATTTGATTTGCCTGATGCTCCTCGTTTTATATTAAAGGAAAAAGATAATATCTTAATTATATCATCTGAACATATTTTAAGTTTCAATAAATATGATAAGCTAAATTTAATTTTGAGAGCTCCCTTTAATTGGGCATTACTATTTCCTTCTTCTGCTGTTGTTATTGATAACGATATTTATATTGCTATGCGTGAAGGAATTCTTAAAATTTCAAGTTTTAAATATAATCGAAAATATACTTGGTACGTGATGGATTAACTTTTAAGAACCTTTTCCAATATTCAAAAATCTGTAAAATAGAGTTTGTAAATAATTAAAATTAAAAAAGCATCTCAAATTTGAGATGCTTTTTTACTAACTAACCAACCAAAATGTAATGTCGCGATTTTGTAGTGTTGTTACGCTTGTAACTCTCGCTTTATCCATTACACTTAATATATAACAAACTGCGTGCCAAACTCAAATTTTTAATTTTTTTCATAAAAATTGTAACAAATATTTGGTTTAACATACTAACATTGTATATCTTTATGATATCATTTTAATATCATATTGAACTTTAAATGATTAACCAATTAAATTTTTTATCATGAAAGAAGAAAAAATCATCATCCCAGCAAATGGCTACTTTATGCTGTTTGTATTTTTAGTTGTATTCTTTGGCAGTATTGCAACTATAATTACTTTAAAAACACCATGGCCAATTATTACTATAGTTTTATCTCTTGTTATGGCTTTTGGGTTTGTAATGGTACAACCAAACGGATCTAGAGTACTGCTCTTGTTTGGTAAGTATGTAGGTACTATTAAAAAGAATGGTTTTTACTGGGTAAATCCATTTTTCACTAAAAAGAAAATCTCACTTAGAGCAAGTAACTTTGATAGTGAGCGTCTTAAAGTAAATGACAAACTTGGTAATCCCGTGATGATAAGTACCATTTTGGTATGGCGTGTGCAAGACACCTACAAAGCTGCTTTTGATGTAGACAACTACGAAAACTTTGTGCGTGTGCAAACCGATGCTGCAGTGCGTAAATTGGCAAGTATGTATCCTTACGATAATTTTGCGGACGAAGGGCATGATGAAGACATTACACTTCGCTCTAGTGTAAACGAAGTTAGCGAGGCCTTAGAAAAAGAAATTGACGAGCGCTTATCTATTGCCGGAATTGAAGTTTTAGAAGCACGAATTGGTTACTTAGCTTATGCTCAAGAAATCGCAAATGCTATGCTAAAGCGTCAGCAAGCTACTGCTATTGTTGCTGCGAGACATAAAATTGTTGAAGGTGCTGTAAGCATGGTAGAAATGGCTTTAGAAGAACTCAATAAAAACCAAGTTGTTGAACTAGACGAGGAACGTAAAGCAGCAATGGTAAGTAATCTTATGGTTGTTCTTTGTGGAGATAAAGAAGCTGCACCAGTAGTTAATACCGGAACATTAAGTCATTAGTCGTGAACAAAAATCAAACATATAGCATTGCTTTAGGTAGCGCTTTCGGAACAAGTATAGGAACGTCTATCGGAGCTGTTACTGGTACCGTAGCTATGGGCACTGTCTACGGTTCTGTAATAGGCCTTATAGTAGGTGTAGTATTAGCATTGGTTATATTCAAAGCAGATAAAGAAAAATGAAAGAATACAAAGTTATAAAGCCAAAACTAGGCTGGAAAAATCATACTGACAGATTGGAAGACATTCTAAACAAGTATGCAAAAGAAGGTTGGCGATTGGCCGAAATAACACCAAACCAACATATGATATCGTTTATAGTTTTTGAACGTGATAAAAATAGATAATGCGAATTTTTAAAGAAGAACAACGTTTTAACCAAACATGGATTATTGTGCTTTTAGTACTCAGCGCAATAATCCCTTTAGTCATAATTACCAATAGGTATCTAGAAAATTCTGATTCATTATCTACAGCAGAATTTATTGGCACGCTATCTATTGTTTTAATTGCAACGGGATTAATTTTCTTCTTTAAATTATCTACCAGAATTGATGAAAAAGGAATTTACTATAAATTCTTCCCGTTTCAATTTAAATCCAAGCTAATAGAATGGCAAGAGATCAATAAAGCCTACGTTAGAAATTACGATGCTATTACAGAGTTTGGTGGTTGGGGACTAAAAGGTGGTGCGCTTTGGAATAAATCTAAAGGAAGAGCTATCAATGTATCAGGAGATATAGGTATCCAACTCCAACTAAAAAATGGTAAAAAATTATTAATTGGCACTCAAAAAAAAGAAGAAGCCATGCGTGTTTTAGAAGCGTACAAAACAAAATTAAATACTAATGTCTAAGAAAAAAGCCTTTGCATTACGAATAAATGAAGATATGCTAAAAGCCATTGAAAAATGGGCAGCAGATGAGTTTCGTAGTACCAACGGACAAATAGAATGGATGCTAATGCAACATCTAAAAGAACACAACAGACAACCCAAAAAGAAAGATAAACCAGATGAAGAAAAGTGATTGGAAACAGTCACTTTTTTATTGCCCTTTATTTTGGTATTTTGCGCATAACTAATAATCCTAACTATGGACAACTCTCCTATTTTTACTAACGATACAATTGTATTTGGTCTCCTAATGCTCGCCTTAGGTTTAGTCTTTATTACAGAATCTATTAAAACTGGTTTTTGGGCAAAATTCTACAAAATAGTGCCAGGCTTATTTATGGCATATATGTTACCGGCTGTTTTAACAACAACAGGACTTATTGCACCTGAATGGACAACAATTTCTGAAAATGGTGCAGAAACAGAACATAGCTCTAATCTATATTACGTCGCCAGTCGTTATTTATTACCTGCAGCTTTAGTTTTAATGACACTTAGCATTGACTTAAAAGCTGTTTTTAATTTGGGCTGGAAGGCTCTTGCCATGTTTTTTACTGGTACAATTGGTATTGTAATTGGTGGTCCTATAGCAATCTTATTAATCTCGCTAGTTTCTCCAGAAACTGTTGGTGGTGTCGGTCCTGATGCTGTTTGGAGAGGGTTATCTACACTTGCTGGAAGCTGGATTGGTGGAGGTGCTAACCAAACAGCCATGCTAGAAATTTATGGTTATAACCAAAAACTATATGGAGGTATGGTTTTCGTGGATATCGTTGTTGCAAACATCTGGATGGCCATCATTCTATTTGGCATTGGCAAACGCAACGGTATTAACAAGTGGTTAAAAGCCGATACATCTTCAATTGAAAGTTTAAAAGAAAAAGTGACTCAGTTTTCAGAGAAAGTAAAAAGAAATCCATCACTTACAGATCTTATGATTATTGTTGCTATCGCTTTTGGAACCGTTAGTATTGCGCACTTATGCGCAGGATATTTGGCGCCATTTTTTAAAGATGTAGTAAATAATATTCGATCTGAAACAACCAGAAACGTATTTACATTCCTCGATTCTTCATTCTTCTGGATGATTAGTATATCAACAATAATAGCAATTCTGTTATCCTTTACTAAAGCCAAAAATTATGAAGGTGCAGGTGCTAGTAAATTTGGTAGTGTATTTATCTATATCCTTGTTGCTACCATTGGAATGAAAATGGATCTAACCCTAATATTTGACAATCTAGGACTGATTGCTATAGGTGTAGTTTGGATGACGATTCATGCCTTGTTATTAATTCTTGTGGCAAAGCTTATTAAAGCACCATACTTCTTCTTGGCTGTAGGAAGCCAAGCTAATGTTGGTGGTGCCGCTTCTGCTCCAATTGTGGCTTCTGCTTTTCATCCTTCCTTGGCAACGGTAGGTGTTTTACTTGCTGTTTTTGGTTATGCTGTAGGAACCATTGCGGCAATCGGTTGTACAATTTTAATGCAATTAGCAGCTGGTGGCTAGTATTTTTAATTTCAAAATAAGATATTTGCGCTGCTAAATTTCTATCTATATATGACAAATTTCTATAAAACACTGAGCCTTTTAGCTTTACTATTAATGGTATGGTCTTGCGGAGAAGATAATGATACTAACTTCACCTTAAAAGGTAGTATTAAGGACCTAAAAAAAGGCGTTGTATATCTTCAAAAAGAAGTTGACTCTACCATAGTACATTTAGATTCTATGGTTATTTCTGGTCAACCAGAATTTACGTTAAAAACAAATTTAGAAGAGCCAATGCTTTTATACCTTAAGCTCTTTAAAAATGATGGAGAAGAACATTACATTCCGTTTTTTGCTGATGAGGGCGTTACTGAAATAAAAACTACACTTAAGAACTTTAATTTTGATGCTGAAATAAAAGGTTCTAAACCACAAGATTTGCTTAATGAATATACCAAAGTAATGTCAAAATTTAATAATCAGAATTTAGATATTATAGAAGCTAATTTCTTAGCTCAAAAGAATAATGACAGTATAGCAGCAGACTCATTAAATAAAGCCTCAGAAGTATTATACAAACGTAAGTACTCGTATACAATTCAGTTTGCTTTAAATAATAGAGACAATATTATAGCGCCTTATTTGGCTTTGTATGAAGTTCCTTCTGCTAATCCTATTTATGTAGATTCTATCTATAATGGTTTAACTGAAAATGTTAAAAACTCATTTTACGGCAAAAAACTTGGAGATTTCATTGCTGAAAGAAACTCTGAACAATAAGTGAACACTAATTTATTGAAAAATAAAGCTCTAACTACAGATTGTAATTAGCGCTTTTTTATTTAAAAGTAGACAGACGATTCCCTTCGGCTACGCTCAGGATAAACTTCTCGTCCTTTTAAATTAAAGTCAATAAAAAACCCTAACTACGTAAATTGTAATTAGAGTTTCAATTAGAGAGCCGATAGAGGGACTCCCTTCGGCTACGCTCAGGATAAACTTCTCGTCCTTTTAAATTAAAGTCAATAAAAAAAACCCTAACTACGTAAATTGTAATTAGAGTTTCAATTAGAGAGCCGATAGAGGGACTCCCTTCGGCTACGCTCAGGATAAACTTCTCGTCCTTTTAAATTAAAGTCAATAAAAAAAACCCTAACTACGTAAATTGTAATTAGAGTTTCAATTAGAGAGCCGATAGAGGGACTCGAACCCACGACCTGCTGATTACAAATCAGCTGCTCTAGCCAGCTGAGCTATATCGGCAAAAAGCGGATGCAAAATTAAACCTTAAATTCAATTTTGCAAGTGCTTTTATTTTAATTTATTTATTCTTTCGATTAATGCTCTGCCTTTAGATTCAAGGTCATTGTTAATTGCTTTAAAATGTGATTTTGCATCGTCTACACTTCTATCGTTTACGCGAGCAATTAATTCATCAAAAGACGCAATGGCCTCGTCAATAATAGCATTACTCTCCTTAGTTGGTTTCTCGGTGTTTTCTAATTCCCAATAATAAACCGCCTCAATGATATCTCCAAAAACGTAATTAATATCTTTTTTTAAATCTCTTTTATTTGCCATAATAATCTATGTTAATTTGGATACAAATGTACGGAATACTTGATATACTTTATTAATATTTAAACGTAAACTTCAAGTAGTTTTGCGCTGTTGGTAGACAATTTAAAATCTTTAATTACCGCTGGAATGAGAATAGTTTCACCTTTTGAGATTACCTCTCTTGTATTGTCTGCTACAACTTCCACTTCTCCATCTACACACATGTATATTAGAAATGAATCATGTGTGTTTTCTTTAACCAATTCACTATCTAATTCTAAATAATTAGTTGTAAAAAAAGGACAACTTACCATATTGTTTGCTGTGTTTTTTTCCTTTTTGTATTTAACTTTAAAATCATCTTTTAAATCAAATTTAAAGGCATCTATTGCAATGTCGTTATGTAACTCACGTTCATTGCCTTGGGCATCTTTTCTATCCCAATCATATACACGATAAGTAACGTCGCTCGTTTGCTGAATTTCTGCTAGTAAAACGCCTGCGCCAATAGCGTGCACACGACCTGCTTCTATAAAATAGGTGTCGCCTTCTTTTACTTTGTCAAAGTTTAGAATACTGGTAAGGCTTTTATTGTTAAGATGCTTTAGATATGTCTCCCTATCGATTTTTTGATTAAAGCCAACTATTAAATTGGCATCCTTGTCTGCCTGCATAACATACCACATTTCGGTTTTTCCGAATGAGTTATGTCTAGCTTTTGCTAATTCATCATCTGGATGTAACTGAATACTTAAATCTTGTTTGGCATCTATAAACTTAATTAATAATGGAAAATCATGACCAAATCTATCATAGTTTTTCTCACCTATTAACTCTCCTTTATACAGCTCTAAAATATCTTGAAGGTTTTGAGAATTGAGATCTCCATTGACAACTTTTGAAATATCACCAGGTACTGTACTGATTTCCCAACTCTCACCTAATTCTTTAGAGCTTGAGGCCTTGTTGAATTGCGTTGCTAATTTGGTGCCTCCCCAAATTTTGTCTTTTAGTATTGGACGAAATTTTAGAGGATATAATTGTTGTTTCATAAATTATTGGCCTGAATAGGTTACAAAATTACGTGGAGTTTCGTATAATGTAATTTCTAAATGAAACTTATCATCTAGTTTTGCCTTTATTTTATTGTATATAACTACAGCAATATTTTCTGCAGTTGGGTTTAAATCTTGAAATTCTGGAACTTCAATATTAAGGTTCTTATGGTCAAAAGCATTTTCTACCTCAGACTTAATTATGTCCTTTAAAATCTTTACATCTATAACGTAACCTGTTTCTGGGTCTATTTCTCCGGTTACACTAGCAATAAGTTCGTAATTATGACCATGAAAGTTAGGATTATTGCACAGTCCGAAAACTTCATCGTTTTTTTCAAAGCTCCAGTCTTTTCTGTAAAGTCTATGTGCGGCATTAAAATGTGCTTTTCTGTGTACAGTTACCTTCATGACTTATTAACGTTTATATGTTTATAGAATTTTTCAAAAATGATTTTAAACCAAGCTGTATAATGTTCTGGATGTAAGGATACATCAGCCTTTACGTCTTCTAAAGGCATCCATTTCCAATCGGCAACTTCTTTGGGATTTATATTAGGTTTATCATTATACTTTCCTACCATTATATGGTCGTACTCGTGCTCGGTTAATCCGTTATCAAAGGGAGCTTTATAAATAAACGAAGTGGTTTCCTTTAATTCGGTTACAAAGCCCATTTCTTCTTGTAGTCTTCTTTTTCCTGCATCGAGATTAGATTCTCCGTTGCGTTGGTGGCTACAGCAGGTGTTTGTCCATAATCCTGGTGAATGATACTTATGTAATGCGCGTTGTTGAAGCATTAGCTCGTTTTTATCATTGAATACAAATACTGAAAATGCACGATGAAGCAACGCTTTTTCGTGGGCTTCCATTTTTGGCATTAAGCCTATTTTATTGTCGTTTTCATCTACGAGGATGACCTGTTCTTCTATCATAAAGCAAAATTAATATCTATAGTATAAAAAATGCTAAAGGAATTCATAAAAAATAGCCGTTTAAAGGCTTAAACGGCTATTTTTTTATTCTACATCTATAATCTTATTCCTTATCGTCACAAGATTTACCATTTATACTTGTAATGATAAACTCACTACGTCTATTAAGTTGATGCTCTTCTTCAGAACAGCTAGACTCATTTGTTGGTTCACAGCCACAATCGTTAACTAACTGTGACTCTCCGTAGCCTTTAGCTGTTAATCGCTCTGCTGCAATACCGTTATCTATTAAGTATTGACGCGTAGATTTAGCTCTTCTATCAGATAATCTCTCATTATAGTCTGCTAGTCCTCTACAGTCTGTATGCGAACGAATATCTATATGCATTGTTGGATATTTATTCAGTACAGCCAACACTTTTTGTAGCTCAATCTCGGCATCGTATCTAATATTAGACTTATCAAAATCAAAATAAATGATAGGAATGTCTAAAATCTTCGCTAAATCATCGCAAGGGTTGATTTCTTGTACATCCTTTTCTAAAAGCAATTGCAACTGCAATTCTTGCTTTTTCTTAGGTGTAGTAAAACGTTTTTCATCAGAAATATAAGTGTCTTTTTCACCTCTAATTAGATATTCCATTTCACAATCTAGCTCAAATTCAAAAACTGCATCTTCGCCAACAGTTTTGCGCTCTATTTCTTTTCCTTCACCATCAAATAGAATAACTGTTGCATTTGGTATAAGCTCGTCAGTTTTTTTGTCTTGAACTGTTCCAAAAACTAACTGCTCACATTCTGGTACTTCAAACGTGTAGATATCATCACTGCCTTTACCTCCTTCTCTATTAGAACTAAAATATACACGTTTTGTTACTAGGTTTTGGTAATATCCAAAATCGTCTGCAGAACTATTTACAGGCATTCCAATATTTTCAATAGGAAAATTTCTATTAGAACCTGCTGCTACTTTTTGGTCTAATTCTTCGGATTTATAAACATCTAAGCCACCTAATCCTGGGAAACCTGTTGAAGAAAAGAATAAATTACCACTGGTATCCATAAATGGAAAAGATTCTTGTCCTTCGGTATTTACAGAAGGGCCAAGATTTTCTGGTTTTCCGAGCGTACCATCATCGTTGACATCTACCACAAAAATATCGGACTGACCGTATGTACCTGGCATATCTGAAGCAAAATATAGGCGTGTACCTGTTAAATTTAATGTAGGGTGCGCAACACTGTAATCTTCGCTATTAAAATGAACTTTGTGAATCTCATCCCAAGTACCGTCCTCACTTAATGTAGCTCTGTATAATTGTAATCTATTAATCCCTGTACCATCTTCTTTATACTTTAATCTATAGAAGTTATTTCTGGTAAAAAACATGTATTTACCATTTGGTGAAAACACAGCACTAGATTCGTGATATTTTGTATTTACTTTTCCTTCAACTTCTTTTACTTCTCCAAAACCATTTTCAGTTTTTTCTGCTACATATAAATCTAAATATGGCTCTTCATTCCAACGGTATTTACGACCTCCTCCTCTGGCTGAAGCAAACACAATTCCATTTTCGTATTCTGTAGTACCAAAATCTGAAAGTTCTGTATTTATTTCTAAATTCTGAACCTCAATATCATCACGACTTTGTTCCTGAATATTAGTTCTATAATCTACTCTAGAAAGAAATGCTCTACCTCTCATATCGTCTGGCTTAAGCTCATTGAACTTCTTCATCCACTTATCAGACTCTTCATAGTTTTCAATGCCTTTGAGTGCTAAGGCATACCTAAAATAATATTCGGGATCAATAACTTCGTTCATTGTAAATAGCTCGCCATACCACTTGGCTGCATTTGCCATATCATTTCTAAAATAATATGAATTTGCCAACTTCTGAAATAGGTCTGCAGACTTATAACCTTTATTGGCGACTTCTAAAAGGACTTCACTTGTTTTTACGTAAGCAAAGTCTCTGTAGTCGTCTTCAACACTTTTTATTTTGCCGTTTTGAGTATAGGCAGATACAGCAAATATACCTGCACAAACTAAACTTATATATCTTGAAATTGTTCTCATAGTCTTATTTTTAGAAGAAACGTGGTGATAAAATTCTACCTAATCGCTTCACTTCAAATCTTAAAGTTATTTCGTGAGTTCCACCATTATAGTTATTTAAACCTGTTGTTGTTAAATCATAACCGTAACCAATAAACATTCCTGGCGTTGCTTGAAAACCTACAAGAGCACTCACAGAATCATCCCATCGCCATGCCAAACCAGCTGTTAAATTCTTTTTATACCAGAAATTGGCGGACACATCAGCAATTAAGGGTGCACCAGAAACTCCTTTTACCAAAAATGCAGGTTTTAACTCTAAAGTTTCACTAAGGTTAAATACATAACCACCTATAGCGTAGAAGTGCATGCGCTCTGTAGCTCTAGATTCTTGAAAATCGTCATAGTGTTCCGTTTCTAAAAAGTTTGGCACAGCTAAACCTAAATACCATTTTCTGGTGTGCATGTATAATCCTGCTCCAACAGTTGGTGATATTAAATTTACATTTTCGTTAAACACATTATCTGGATCTTGGAAACGACCTTTACTCCAATCTAAGTCTAACATATGCAATCCACCTTTTACACCAAATGATAATTTTAAATCATTGGCATTTAAAGGAATAGTATATGAAAAATTAGCATCAATAAAATTTTCTCTCGCAGGCCCTAATGCATCACTTACAATATTTAGACCCAAACCTATACGCTCGTTGCGCAAAGGTGAGTGAATACCCAAGGATTGTGTTTGTGGTGCACCATCAATACCAACCCATTGTGATCTATGCAAACCTACAACACTCAGTGTTTCTCGTTGTCCGGCATAAGCTGGATTTACACTTAATGTATTATACATATAATGCGTGTATTGAGGATCTTGCTGGGCATTTAAATCCGTTGCTAATAGTGCAGTAAACACCATTAAAATTAAACTTGCTTTTGATAATATACGTATCATCTTTCTGTCTTTTTTCTAAAGTTGTTTACTTATCTATTTATATATAACCATCCTACTCTTGGCTCAGATCCATCGCCTAAATCTAGAACATAATAATATGTCCCTACAGGTAACTGATCAGATTGATTAATTACTGCTCTACCATTAGAAGTGCCATCCCAATCGTTCAGATATCCATTTTTAGAATAAACAATGTTACCCCATCTATTATAAACTTCTAATTTGTTGTTTGAGAATCGCTCTATACAATCAATGACAAAGGTCTCATTAACTCCGTCACCATTTGGTGAAAATTCATTATAGATTGTTAGACATATTGGATCTACCGTTGCTGTATCTTCATCATTTGAAGGATTAATGTCATTACCGCCATCTGCATTATTTACAAATGCTGTGTTGGCATAATCACCAATGCCTAATACCTCTACAGTTATTTCAAGAATTTCTACCTGATCAGGATCTAACTGACCAACTGTCCATTCGCCATCAAACTCTGAATATGTTCCTGCAGTCGTAATTGCAGAAACAAACATGTAACCCGTTGGAATTTCTTCACTTATAATGACGTTGGTAGCTGTTACGTTACCAATGTTAGCTACTTCTATAGTAAATGTAACTTCGTCTCCTACTACTGGTCTTACTTCATCTACAACTTTAGTTACTTCTAAATCAAATATTGAATTAACTGGTGTTACGGTTGGATCATCTGGTTCACCATCACCGTTATCATCATTATCATTAGCATCATTAGGATCATCACTAGTATCTCTTACATCATCTGTTGGATCACCTAAATCGCCACCTGGACTCTCAGCTGTTACGTTTGCAGAATTTATTACAAATCCTGTATCTAAATCAACTTGAGTAATCTCATAAGTCGCTGTAAATGTTGTACTGTCAACATCACCAGGAAGCAACTGTGCAATAGGTCCGCCAACTAAGTTTATACCTGGCAACAGGTCTTCAACTTCAATATTAGTTAATGTAACATTACCTGTATTCTCAACTATAAATACATATGAAATTTCGTCACCTAAACTTCCTTCAATACCATCGCCATTTGTATCTGCAAGTGGTAAGGTAGTTTTGATGAGACTTATCATAGGAACTTGGATAATCTCAGTATCGGTAGGATCATCCGTACCTGTTGGATCTGTTGGGTCATCACTATCATCAGCTACTCCGCCACCTAATGGATCAGAACCATTGGCTAGAGCCTGATTTGTTACTATACCTGCATCAATATCTGCCTGTGTAAGTGCATATGTTGCCGTAAATACAATTGGATTCTGAGGTGAAACAGCAAGATCATCTATTTGTGAATCTCCATCTTCGTCACTACCTCCACTTTGATAGACTGGTATTGGTAATATTCCTGTTCCAGTAAAGTCAGCTGCATCCTCAGTAACACTAACATCAAATACTGTTGTATTTCCTGTATTGGTAACTGTATAAGTATATGTTATTATATCACCAACAGTTGCTATACCATCTGCACCTAAGTCTAAGCTACTAGTCTTCTCAATAGCCAAACTAGGATCTTGTGGAATCGTCGTATCTGTTGGATCATCTGTACTAGTAGGATCTGCTGGATCATCACTATCATCAGTTACTCCTCCACCTAATGGATCAGTTCCATTGGTGCTAGCCTGGTTTGTTACTATACCTGCATCAATATCTGCCTGGGTGATTGCGTAGGTTGCAGTATAAACTATAGTTCCTGAACCAACAACCATATCTTCTAAGTCAGATTCACCATCTTCATCACTACCACCACTTTGATATACTGGTGTTGGTAATGTTCCTGTTCCAGTAAAGTCAGCTGCATCCTCAGTGACATTAACATCAAATACTGTTGTATTTCCTGTATTGGTCACTGTATAAGTATATGTTATTATATCACCAACAGTTGCAATTCCATCTGCACCTAAGTCTAAACTACTAGTTTTCTCAATTGCTAAACTAGGATCTTGTGGAATCGTCGTATCTGTTGGATCATCTGTACTAGTAGGATCTGTTGGATCATCACTATCATCAGTTACTCCTCCACCTAATGGATCGGTTCCATTAGCTATCGCCTGATTTGTTACGATGCCGGCATCAATATCTGCTTGTGTGATAGCGTAGGTTGCTGTATAAACTATTGTTCCTGAACCTACAATCATGTCTTCTAAGTCAGACTCACCATCTTCATCACTACCACCACTTTGATAAACTGGTGTTGGTAATGTTCCTGTTCCAGTAAAGTCAGCTGCATCCTCAGTAACATTAACATCAAATACTGTTGTATTTCCTGTATTTGTAACTGTATAAGTATATGTTATTATATCACCAACAGTTGCAATTCCATCTGCACCTAAGTCTAAACTACTAGTTTTCTCAATTGCTAAACTAGGAGCTTGAATAATAATGGTTTCCGTCGGATCGTCTTCCGTGTTGCCATCCGTGTCATCTCCATCATCACTCGTGTCATCGACATTGGTATCCGCAGGACTGTCTCCATCAGCTAATACACTGTTGCTAAAGCCTCCGGCATCTACGGCCGCCTGCTCGATAACATAGGTCGCTGTATACGTCGCTGTCTCGCCGACTAATAAGTCGCCTTCTAAACTGCCGGCATCTGCACTCACGAACGTTGGGCCGGTTAATAAGGTCAGTGGGTTGCCGTTGGCATCCTCGAACGTGTCCACAATACCGACTCCATCTAAGGTCACATTTCCTGTGTTGGTTACCGTGATCGTATATTCTACCGTATCTCCTAAACTTGCTCCTGCTGGTGCTACATCATTGGTGATCGCTACGGTCTTGACCGCCTCGATACTTGGGGCTTCCGCGATGGTCGTCTCTGTCGGATCGTCTTCCGTGTTCCCATCCGTGTCATCACCATCATCACTCGTGTCATCGACATTGGTATCCGCAGGACTGTCTCCATCGGCTAATACACTGTTGCTAAAGCCTCCGGCATCTACGGCCGCCTGCTCGATAACATAGGTCGCTGTATACGTCGCTGTCTCGCCGACTAATAAGTCGCCTTCTAAACTGCCGGCATCTGCACTCACGAACGTTGGGCCGGTTAATAAGGTCAGTGGGTTGCCGTTGGCATCCTCGAACGTGTCCACAATACCGACTCCATCTAAGGTCACATTTCCTGTGTTCGTTACCGTGATCGTATATTCTACCGTATCTCCTAAACTTGCTCCTGCTGGTGCTACATCATTGGTGATCGCTACGGTCTTGACCGCCTCGATACTTGGGGCTTCCGCGATGGTCGTCTCTGTCGGATCGTCTTCCGTGTTCCCATCCGTGTCATCACCATCATCACTCGTGTCATCGACATTGGTATCCGCAGGACTGTCTCCATCGGCTAATACACTGTTGCTAAAGCCTCCGGCATCTACGGCCGCCTGCTCGATAACATAGGTCGCTGTATACGTCGCTGTCTCGCCGACTAATAAGTCGCCTTCTAAACTGCCGGCATCTGCACTCACGAACGTTGGGCCGGTTAATAAGGTCAGTGGGTTGCCGTTGGCATCCTCGAACGTGTCCACAATACCGACTCCATCTAAGGTCACATTTCCTGTGTTGGTTACCGTGATCGTATATTCTACCGTATCTCCTAAACTTGCTCCTGCTGGTGCTACATCATTGGTGATCGCTACGGTCTTGACCGCCTCGATACTTGGGGCTTCCGCGATGGTCGTCTCTGTCGGATCGTCTTCCGTGTTCCCATCCGTGTCATCACCATCATCACTCGTGTCATCGACATTGGTATCCGCAGGACTGTCTCCATCGGCTAATACACTGTTGCTAAAGCCTCCGGCATCTACGGCCGCCTGCTCGATAACATAGGTCGCTGTATACGTCGCCGTCTCGCCGACTAATAAGTCGCCTTCTAAACTGCCGGCATCTGCACTCACGAACGTTGGGCCGGTTAATAAGGTCAGTGGGTTGCCGTTGGCATCCTCGAACGTGTCCACAATACCGACTCCATCTAAGGTCACATTTCCTGTGTTGGTTACCGTGATCGTATATTCTACCGTATCTCCTAAACTTGCTCCTGCTGGTGCTACATCATTGGTGATCGCTACGGTCTTGACCGCCTCGATACTTGGGGCTTCCGCGATGGTCGTCTCTGTCGGATCGTCTTCCGTGTTCCCATCCGTGTCATCACCATCATCACTCGTGTCATCGACATTGGTATCCGCAGGACTGTCTCCATCGGCTAATACACTGTTGCTAAAGCCTCCGGCATCTACGGCCGCCTGCTCGATAACATAGGTCGCTGTATACGTCGCTGTCTCGCCGACTAATAAGTCGCCTTCTAAACTGCCGGCATCTGCACTCACGAACGTTGGGCCGGTTAATAAGGTCAGTGGGTTGCCGTTGGCATCCTCGAACGTGTCCACAATACCGACTCCATCTAAGGTCACATTTCCTGTGTTGGTTACCGTGATCGTATATTCTACCGTATCTCCTAAACTTGCTCCTGCTGGTGCTACATCATTGGTGATCGCTACGGTCTTGACCGCCTCGATACTTGGGGCTTCCGCGATGGTCGTCTCTGTCGGATCGTCTTCCGTGTTCCCATCCGTGTCATCACCATCATCACTCGTGTCATCGACATTGGTATCCGCAGGACTGTCTCCATCGGCTAATACACTGTTGCTAAAGCCTCCGGCATCTACGGCCGCCTGCTCGATAACATAGGTCGCTGTATACGTCGCTGTCTCGCCGACTAATAAGTCGCCTTCTAAACTGCCGGCATCTGCACTCACGAACGTTGGGCCGGTTAATAAGGTCAGTGGGTTGCCGTTGGCATCCTCGAACGTGTCCACAATACCGACTCCATCTAAGGTCACATTTCCTGTGTTCGTTACCGTGATCGTATATTCTACCGTATCTCCTAAACTTGCTCCTGCTGGTGCTACATCATTGGTGATCGCTACGGTCTTGACCGCCTCGATACTTGGGGCTTCCGCGATGGTCGTCTCTGTCGGATCGTCTTCCGTGTTCCCATCCGTGTCATCACCATCATCACTCGTGTCATCGACATTGGTATCCGCAGGACTGTCTCCATCGGCTAATACACTGTTGCTAAAGCCTCCGGCATCTACGGCCGCCTGCTCGATAACATAGGTCGCTGTATACGTCGCTGTCTCGCCGACTAATAAGTCGCCTTCTAAACTGCCGGCATCTGCACTCACGAACGTTGGGCCGGTTAATAAGGTCAGTGGGTTGCCGTTGGCATCCTCGAACGTGTCCACAATACCGACTCCATCTAAGGTCACATTTCCTGTGTTCGTTACCGTGATCGTATATTCTACCGTATCTCCTAAACTTGCTCCTGCTGGTGCTACATCATTGGTGATCGCTACGGTCTTGACCGCCTCGATACTTGGGGCTTCCGCGATGGTCGTCTCTGTCGGATCGTCTTCCGTGTTCCCATCCGTGTCATCACCATCATCACTCGTGTCATCGACATTGGTATCCGCAGGACTGTCTCCATCGGCTAATACACTGTTGCTAAAGCCTCCGGCATCTACGGCCGCCTGCTCGATAACATAGGTCGCTGTATACGTCGCCGTCTCGCCGACTAATAAGTCGCCTTCTAAACTGCCGGCATCTGCACTCACGAACGTTGGGCCGGTTAATAAGGTCAGTGGGTTGCCGTTGGCATCCTCGAACGTGTCCACAATACCGACTCCATCTAAGGTCACATTTCCTGTGTTGGTTACCGTGATCGTATATTCTACCGTATCTCCTAAACTTGCTCCTGCTGGTGCTACATCATTGGTGATCGCTACGGTCTTGACCGCCTCGATACTTGGGGCTTCCGCGATGGTCGTCTCTGTCGGATCGTCTTCCGTGTTCCCATCCGTGTCATCACCATCATCACTCGTGTCATCGACATTGGTATCCGCAGGACTGTCTCCATCGGCTAATACACTGTTGCTAAAGCCTCCGGCATCTACGGCCGCCTGCTCGATAACATAGGTCGCTGTATACGTCGCCGTCTCGCCGACTAATAAGTCGCCTTCTAAACTGCCGGCATCTGCACTCACGAACGTTGGGCCGGTTAATAAGGTCAGTGGGTTGCCGTTGGCATCCTCGAACGTGTCCACAATACCGACTCCATCTAAGGTCACATTTCCTGTGTTGGTTACCGTGATCGTATATTCTACCGTATCTCCTAAACTTGCTCCTGCTGGTGCTACATCATTGGTGATCGCTACGGTCTTGACCGCCTCGATACTTGGGGCTTCCGCGATGGTCGTCTCTGTCGGATCGTCTTCCGTGTTCCCATCCGTGTCATCACCATCATCACTCGTGTCATCGACATTGGTATCCGCAGGACTGTCTCCATCGGCTAATACACTGTTGCTAAAGCCTCCGGCATCTACGGCCGCCTGCTCGATAACATAGGTCGCTGTATACGTCGCTGTCTCGCCGACTAATAAGTCGCCTTCTAAACTGCCGGCATCTGCACTCACGAACGTTGGGCCGGTTAATAAGGTCAGTGGGTTGCCGTTGGCATCCTCGAACGTGTCCACAATACCGACTCCATCTAAGGTCACATTTCCTGTGTTCGTTACCGTGATCGTATATTCTACCGTATCTCCTAAACTTGCTCCTGCTGGTGCTACATCATTGGTGATCGCTACGGTCTTGACCGCCTCGATACTTGGGGCTTCCGCGATGGTCGTCTCTGTCGGATCGTCTTCCGTGTTCCCATCCGTGTCATCACCATCATCACTCGTGTCATCGACATTGGTATCCGCAGGACTGTCTCCATCGGCTAATACACTGTTGCTAAAGCCTCCGGCATCTACGGCCGCCTGCTCGATAACATAGGTCGCTGTATACGTCGCCGTCTCGCCGACTAATAAGTCGCCTTCTAAACTGCCGGCATCTGCACTCACGAACGTTGGGCCGGTTAATAAGGTCAGTGGGTTGCCGTTGGCATCCTCGAACGTGTCCACAATACCGACTCCATCTAAGGTCACATTTCCTGTGTTGGTTACCGTGATCGTATATTCTACCGTATCTCCTAAACTTGCTCCTGCTGGTGCTACATCATTGGTGATCGCTACGGTCTTGACCGCCTCGATACTTGGGGCTTCCGCGATGGTCGTCTCTGTCGGATCGTCTTCCGTGTTCCCATCCGTGTCATCACCATCATCACTCGTGTCATCGACATTGGTATCCGCAGGACTGTCTCCATCGGCTAATACACTGTTGCTAAAGCCTCCGGCATCTACGGCCGCCTGCTCGATAACATAGGTCGCTGTATACGTCGCTGTCTCGCCGACTAATAAGTCGCCTTCTAAACTGCCGGCATCTGCACTCACGAACGTTGGGCCGGTTAATAAGGTCAGTGGGTTGCCGTTGGCATCCTCGAACGTGTCCACAATACCGACTCCATCTAAGGTCACATTTCCTGTGTTCGTTACCGTGATCGTATATTCTACCGTATCTCCTAAACTTGCTCCTGCTGGTGCTACATCATTGGTGATCGCTACGGTCTTGACCGCCTCGATACTTGGGGCTTCCGCGATGGTCGTCTCTGTCGGATCGTCTTCCGTGTTCCCATCCGTGTCATCACCATCATCACTCGTGTCATCGACATTGGTATCCGCAGGACTGTCTCCATCGGCTAATACACTGTTGCTAAAGCCTCCGGCATCTACGGCCGCCTGCTCGATAACATAGGTCGCTGTATACGTCGCCGTCTCGCCGACTAATAAGTCGCCTTCTAAACTGCCGGCATCTGCACTCACGAACGTTGGGCCGGTTAATAAGGTCAGTGGGTTGCCGTTGGCATCCTCGAACGTGTCCACAATACCGACTCCATCTAAGGTCACATTTCCTGTGTTGGTTACCGTGATCGTATATTCTACCGTATCTCCTAAACTTGCTCCTGCTGGTGCTACATCATTGGTGATCGCTACGGTCTTGACCGCCTCGATACTTGGGGCTTCCGCGATGGTCGTCTCTGTCGGATCGTCTTCCGTGTTCCCATCCGTGTCATCACCATCATCACTCGTGTCATCGACATTGGTATCCGCAGGACTGTCTCCATCGGCTAATACACTGTTGCTAAAGCCTCCGGCATCTACGGCCGCCTGCTCGATAACATAGGTCGCTGTATACGTCGCCGTCTCGCCGACTAATAAGTCGCCTTCTAAACTGCCGGCATCTGCACTCACGAACGTTGGGCCGGTTAATAAGGTCAGTGGGTTGCCGTTGGCATCCTCGAACGTGTCCACAATACCGACTCCATCTAAGGTCACATTTCCTGTGTTGGTTACCGTGATCGTATATTCTACCGTATCTCCTAAACTTGCTCCTGCTGGTGCTACATCATTGGTGATCGCTACGGTCTTGACCGCCTCGATACTTGGGGCTTCCGCGATGGTCGTCTCTGTCGGATCGTCTTCCGTGTTCCCATCCGTGTCATCACCATCATCACTCGTGTCATCGACATTGGTATCCGCAGGACTGTCTCCATCGGCTAATACACTGTTGCTAAAGCCTCCGGCATCTACGGCCGCCTGCTCGATAACATAGGTCGCTGTATACGTCGCCGTCTCGCCGACTAATAAGTCGCCTTCTAAACTGCCGGCATCTGCACTCACGAACGTTGGGCCGGTTAATAAGGTCAGTGGGTTGCCGTTGGCATCCTCGAACGTGTCCACAATACCGACTCCATCTAAGGTCACATTTCCTGTGTTCGTTACCGTGATCGTATATTCTACCGTATCTCCTAAACTTGCTCCTGCTGGTGCTACATCATTGGTGATCGCTACGGTCTTGACCGCCTCGATACTTGGGGCTTCCGCGATGGTCGTCTCTGTCGGATCGTCTTCCGTGTTCCCATCCGTGTCATCACCATCATCACTCGTGTCATCGACATTGGTATCCGCAGGACTGTCTCCATCGGCTAATACACTGTTGCTAAAGCCTCCGGCATCTACGGCCGCCTGCTCGATAACATAGGTCGCTGTATACGTCGCTGTCTCGCCGACTAATAAGTCGCCTTCTAAACTGCCGGCATCTGCACTCACGAACGTTGGGCCGGTTAATAAGGTCAGTGGGTTGCCGTTGGCATCCTCGAACGTGTCCACAATACCGACTCCATCTAAGGTCACATTTCCTGTGTTGGTTACCGTGATCGTATATTCTACCGTATCTCCTAAACTTGCTCCTGCTGGTGCTACATCATTGGTGATCGCTACGGTCTTGACCGCCTCGATACTTGGGGCTTCCGCGATGGTCGTCTCTGTCGGATCGTCTTCCGTGTTCCCATCCGTGTCATCACCATCATCACTCGTGTCATCGACATTGGTATCCGCAGGACTGTCTCCATCGGCTAATACACTGTTGCTAAAGCCTCCGGCATCTACGGCCGCCTGCTCGATAACATAGGTCGCTGTATACGTCGCCGTCTCGCCGACTAATAAGTCGCCTTCTAAACTGCCGGCATCTGCACTCACGAACGTTGGGCCGGTTAATAAGGTCAGTGGGTTGCCGTTGGCATCCTCGAACGTGTCCACAATACCGACTCCATCTAAGGTCACATTTCCTGTGTTGGTTACCGTGATCGTATATTCTACCGTATCTCCTAAACTTGCTCCTGCTGGTGCTACATCATTGGTGATCGCTACGGTCTTGACCGCCTCGATACTTGGGGCTTCCGCGATGGTCGTCTCTGTCGGATCGTCTTCCGTGTTCCCATCCGTGTCATCACCATCATCACTCGTGTCATCGACATTGGTATCCGCAGGACTGTCTCCATCGGCTAATACACTGTTGCTAAAGCCTCCGGCATCTACGGCCGCCTGCTCGATAACATAGGTCGCTGTATACGTCGCTGTCTCGCCGACTAATAAGTCGCCTTCTAAACTGCCGGCATCTGCACTCACGAACGTTGGGCCGGTTAATAAGGTCAGTGGGTTGCCGTTGGCATCCTCGAACGTGTCCACAATACCGACTCCATCTAAGGTCACATTTCCTGTGTTGGTTACCGTGATCGTATATTCTACCGTATCTCCTAAACTTGCTCCTGCTGGTGCTACATCATTGGTGATCGCTACGGTCTTGACCGCCTCGATAGCTGGCATCTCAATACCATTAACCGTTTCAATATCATCACTATCTACCGGTGTATCACCAGAAGCGTCATTTGTTGTATCTGCAGAACCATCAGCTTCAGCAGTATTAGTATAAGAGCCATTATCTAAATCTATTTGTGTAACCGTGTGAGAAACAGTGTATGTCCATACCTCATCTACTTCTAGAACTGCATCGTCATTACCTGGTGCATCAGCTCCTCTAACTGGCGCTGTATCTGCAGTGGTATCTACCATTGTTGGATTATAGACGTCAACATTTCCAGAGTTGGTTAATGTGATTGTGTAATTGATAACCTGATTAAGAGCACTGTACTCTGTAATTAAAGGATCACCATTTATATTTAGAAATGTTTTTACGGTAGTTATGCTAGGATTAATAACACAACTTGTTGCAACACTTGGATCAGTGACAGCTGCGTTGGTTCCTGTAGAGTAGTCCACACCTGTTTCTGTAACTAGACCTGTATTAGGATCAACTAATGCGGGATCTGGCTCCCCAAATTGTCCACCATCAGAACCTGAGACAAAAGGATTATCGTAGGCCTCATTTGCGTCTGGACAACTATCACCATCACTATCAGTATTTTGAAAATCGAAACTACCGTCACTACCTGTATCTATTGGTGTTGTTGCTTCTGCTGTATCATCTGCACCATTTCCATTTCCATCATTAAAAGTTGTGTCATTAGAATCCAAGACTCCATCATCGTTGGTATCTAAAGTGCCATTTCCTGCTTCATCAACATCATAAATACCATCATTATCGGAGTCTAAATCAAAAATATCATCAACTCCATCACCATCAGTATCTAATCCAAGACAATATTCGAATTCATAGAATTGTAATTCAACATTTCCTGCATTACCATTTTGTTTTCCGACCGTGACCACAATGTCAGTAACTGGTCCTAATATTTCTATTTGTATACTATTAAAAGGAGCGTTAGCGTTAGCCGAAGAACCGGTTACTGCACTTTGCCCATTGATAGTTAAATTAGCACCTACATTTATATCGGAAATATTTACTGGTATATTTTGTAAGCCATTTGTTGCCGTAAAATCTGCTCTATCAGAGTCGTCTAACCCACCAACTTTAAAGTTTACGTTGTAAACAGGTTCAGTAAATGTAAAATAATAGTTTACAACTTCACCATTTGGAAAATCTGTTCCGTCTGGTATTGTATTGATAAACGCACCATCCGGTAAAATTGCCCCATTATTTTGACTTGAAACTCCACCGTTCCAAGCAACACCTCCTCTTAACTCGTACCCAAAAGTAACACTAGCACCATTATAGGGGAACAAGTTTGGAATAAATTCTGGATTAAAGTTTGAACCTGTAGCGTCGGCAAAAGTCTGCCCTAAAGCTATTGGGCCTGCAGAACAATCTAGCTCATTAATGTCTAGAATACCATCATTATCATCATCTACATCACAAATATCTGAAACATTATCACCATCATTATCATCATTACCTGAAATCGTAGCATCACATGGGTTACATGCTGGAGAAAGCAATGGGTTTACAACTGCGGTATTTGTGCCAATACTATAATTAACATCTCCATCTATGACTAGGCCATTAGCATCGACATTGGCAGGGTCGGGTTCTCCAAACTGACCGTTGTCTGTACCTGCCGCATTTACGTTACCGTAGGCTTCGTTTGCATCGGCACATCCATCACCGTCACTATCTGTATTTTGATAATCGAAACTACCATCGTTTAACGTATCTATTGGTGTTATTCCAGTTCCGGCAGTTGATGGTATCCCTGTTACAGGATCTACAGCTCCATCTGCCATGCCATCGTTATTTACATCTATGCCACCTACTTCATCTACATCAAAAATACCATCATTATCTGAGTCTAGATCGACGATATCGTTAATACCATCTCCATCTGTATCTATTGCGACACAGTACTGCATTTCATAGAATTGTAATTCTACATTAGCAGTTTCATCCCCATTTTGTTTACCAACAGTAATAACGATTTCTGTTACAGGCCCTACAACTTGTATGGCTATACTATTTGCAGGTGCATTTGCGCTTGCAGACGCACCAGTGACTGCGCTCTGACCATTTATAGTGAGATTTGCACCTATATTTATATCTGATAAATTTACTGGTACATTATCTGAACCATTGGTTGCAAAAAAATCAGCTCTATCAAAATCATCAAGACCACCTAATTTGAAATTGACATTATAAACTGGCTCTGTAAAGGTAAAATAATACCTAACAACTTCATTTTCAGGAAAAGTTGTACCATCTGCTATTGTATTGATATATTCCCCATCTGGTAATATACCAGCGGTGTTTTGGTTGGAAACACCACCATTCCACGCTGACCCGCCAAATAACTCGTATCCAAATGTTGCGCTTACACCGTTATAAGCATAAACGTTTGTTATAAACTCAGCATTAAAATTGGATCCTGTATTATCAGAGAAAGTTTGACCTAGTGCTAATGGTCCAGAAGAACAGTCTATATCATTGACATCTAAAATACCGTCATTATCATCGTCTTGGTCACAATAATCGGTTATACCATCACCATCAGTATCTAAACCTCCAGAGGCCAAGGCATCACATGGGTCTATATTTGCTACAACAATAGTCGCAACTGCAGTATCACAAACTGTATTGTCTGCTTGTAAGCATATTGTGTATTCCACGAAATATGTACCATTTGGGGTATTTGGTGGTATAACTATAGTACCATTGTTATTAATAACAACACCTGTCATACCTCCATCATTACTTATACTAATATTATTTGAGATATTACCATTAGTAGCTGCAACACCGTTTGCTAAATCTGTACCACTGCTATTATCTGCAAACACACTAGCTGTTGTTGATCCAGGTATTAAACTATTTATTGGTGTCGCAGAGAAGTCATCATCGTTAGCAGTAATTGTAAGACAACCTCCATCTAAAAGTGTAAAAGCATCTGAACTAATATTTTGACATGAAGGAGAACCAATATATCTTACTGCAGCGTTGTATGTTCCAGGACCAACATTGTTAAACACATTGGAAGCTTGCCATGGACCTGCGGCTCCATTAATACTATATTCTAATGGACCACCACCATTATCTGTTGCATCTATGGTAATTGTACCTTCATTTGCTGGACACACTGGTTGTGTAAAAGACGTGGACAAAGAAATAGTAGGCGGAGGTGTTAAGAAAAATGGATCGTATACTATAAATACTTTACCATCACCACCATCACCACCACTAGCACCAGATTGGGTTAAACGTACACCATTGATTGGTACATTAGGACCCACAAAAGCCGTTAGAGGATATATAGTTGCAAAAACCTGCTGTCCGTTGTTATTATTAACTCCAGTACCAATATATGTAGTTGGCCCATCTGCTCCGCTAACCTGATTGATTGGTTGTGGCGTACCGATTACGTTTCCTGTTGCATCAATTGCCTGAACTTCCATAGTGTTATTACCACCACGCTCTGTAATAATAACATACCTATTAGAAGCAGCATTAATATCATAGTTAAACTCGAAATTCACATAATCTGTTGCAAAAATATTACCATCATTTCTGAAATAATGGTTTAAATTTCTATCTGTATTTGCTGCAATTAGAGCAGGATCGAAAATGGCTGATCCATCTGTAATATCGGCTCCATCTACACCATTTTCTATAATACTTTGGTTTGTTGCTGTGGGCGTAGAGTAAGAATACGAAATATTGTCTGGTACTAATAAATCCGTAAAAGGATTTGGTTCACCAGCGATTGATATAGAATTAAATATTTTTGGAGAGCTATTGCCCGCAGGATTAGTGATATTAAACGAAACATTACCCGCTACCAAAGGGGCCGCAGGGCTACCAGGTGGAATAACATCTGGACACTCATCGTCACTACACTCAAAAGGTGCATTAACAACCGAATTATTAGTTAGCGTACAAGCACCATCATTAGAAAACGTTGCTGTTAATGAAATTGCACTACCATTAGCAGGCAGAGTCACACCTGTAAATGTATGTGGTGAGGTTAAACCTACCACAGAAACAGAAGCAGTACCATCACCAGATAAATCTAGAGTACCGACTCCAGGTGCATTAGTAAAAGTTACTGTTATATCTGCCGTAAAGGTATCATCACTAATATTATCTGGTGTTAGGTTATCATTACAAACAGATTCATTAGAAGAACTTATTGCTGTGATATCACAATTTGCTACTAATTCGATGATTACATTTGCTGTAGTACATATAGTTTCATTTGGAGCATTTAAACAAATCTCATACGTTACTGTATAAGTTCCTGCAGTTGCGCCTGCTGGCACATCTATTGTTCCGTCTGTATTAATAGAAACACCTGTTAAGCCTCCATTGTTACTAATATTTATATTATCATTAATATTTGCGTCTGTTGCTGGTGAACCATCCGATTCATCAATACCATTCCCGTTGTCTGCAAAAACACTAGCGGTAGTACCGCCAGTAATCGCATCAAATGGTGAACCACTAAAATCATCATCTAAAGCTAAAATTGTTGGTTGAGATCCGCAAAGCTCTACTGTTGCAGGTATAACACATTCAAACACATTTCCAGATCCTGTGGTTAAACCACCGGTACTTCCACTTGTAATATGTCCCACAAAACAAATTGAACCACCACCAGCTCTATTGAAAAATGTCATTGCATGACCACCCACGCTCACGTAAACTGGATCGTCTACACCGACATTGAATGACGGAGGAATAGTTGGATTTTGAATAACAGCATTGCCACCTTGACCGATAGAGTTTTGATTATTCCAACCCCAACTATATATGATATAAGGATCAGAGGGTAACGCTGGTTCAACAAGTACTGCAGCTGCAGCCCATTCTTCCGAAGTATGTGTGGTTGATAATTGGATAACTCCTATAAGATCACTCATGCCCGAATTATCTTGTATTGCCGTCCATGAAGTAACAACACCAGAACCCGTAGTTATTAATTCTCCAAGTGTATTATCTCCTACACCATAAACTTTTGTATCAGTTGCCAACAATAATAGACCTGTATCACCATCATTGTGTGTAAACGAAGATATTTCTTTCACTGGTGCTGGTGGAGTAGCCATTAAAGTTGCAAAGTCTAGGTTTTGAGCGGGACTACCATCACCAATTACCACATTATCTCCCCATGTATAAATATCACCATTAGACAAAAGTGCATAACCAGCATATTTATTACCAGTTATATTGATTACTCCAGTAAGAGGAACTCCAGCAGATGTCTGTACCTGTTGCCAAATATTTCCATTGGTACTGTTATTACCACTTGGTGCTGTCGTGCCTGTTGTAGCAACCCAAACTTCTCCTGCAGCAATTACAAAAAGCACATCTGAACTGGCATGCATTTGTGTAATGTCAGCTGAATTAAAAGGTAGAGTCTGAGTAGCATCCATATCATTAAACCCTATTCCAGAGACAAAGTCACCATCAACAACTTCGCCAACACCACCCCAAGCATACAAACTAACAGTAGTAGCTAAGAAACCTTGCCCATCTGAATTACCAGAGAGTGCAAAGTGCAAGGGAGTTCCCGAGTAATTGTAACCATTTGCTGGTGTAACTTCCGTAATGACATTGGCATTACCTCCGTTTGCAGCCATATCTTCACCCCAAGCCACAATACCAGTAGTGGTTTTAGCCATCGATTGATGATAAGAGGTCATCAGTACATCTGTTTCAGGATTAAATATACCGTCTTCATTAATAGTTGGACAGCCTTGGGCTTTAATTGTAATAGAATGGAAAAAGACAAATCCTAAACATATGTAGGCTAAGCTTAAATTAGAGAATCGAGTAGAGATTTTCATATTATTATGTAGTTGATGTGTAATTCAAATTTTATTAAATCAATGTTTTGATTTGTCGATAAAATGCAAATATATCCGACAAAGTGTAAAAAACAAATTTTTTTTGTAAGATTTTTACATAAAAAACCTTTGAGTTATTCTTTTATATCTTTTAAGACACTAAAAATTGTCTTGATGTCACTAATAAAAACTAAATAAATCTAGGTGAAGAGATTCGCTATTAATCAACTTCGAAGCTTACTTAGTAAGAAAACTAATCTTAAAATTTTCTTAATGTAAAAGTACAAAAAGAAACCATTGTTTTTATGTCCGAAAGATAATTACAAAAATTACGAATTAATATACTTCCATTTCTCTTTTAGTTGAACGACAATTATTTAAGTTAAATGGAAACCGTATATCGATGAACTCACTTTTATTTGTTGCAGATCTCTTGTAATTATTATTTTTGCAACTGATAATTATTTATGAGTTTTAAAGAAGAAATAAATAGAAGACGAACATTTGGAATTATATCGCATCCAGATGCTGGTAAAACTACATTAACAGAAAAGCTATTACTTTTTGGTGGTGCTATACAAGAAGCCGGAGCCGTAAAAAGTAATAAAATAAAAAAAGGTGCTACGAGTGACTTTATGGAAATAGAGCGCCAACGTGGTATCTCTGTGGCTACCTCTGTCTTGGCTTTTGAATATAATGGTATTAAAATCAATATTTTAGATACTCCTGGGCACAAGGATTTTGCCGAGGATACTTTTAGAACCTTAACCGCTGTGGATAGCGTAATTGTAGTTATTGATGTAGCCAAAGGTGTCGAGGAACAAACCGAAAAACTGGTTGAAGTTTGTAGAATGCGTAACATCCCAATGATTGTTTTTATTAACAAACTAGACCGTGAGGGTAAGGACGCTTTTGACCTTTTGGATGAAGTTGAACAAAAACTTGGCCTAAAAGTTACACCTTTAAGTTTCCCTATTGGTATGGGTTACGAATTTAAAGGCATTTATAACATTTGGGAAAAGAACGTTAATCTTTTTAAAGGAGATAGTAAGCAGCATATTAACGATACTGTTGAAATTTCTGATTTAAATTCTAAAGAGTTAGATAAACTTGTTGGTGAAAAAGCAGCGCAAACTCTAAGAGATGAGATAGAATTGGTAGAGGGTATCTACCCTGATTTTGATAAAGAAGCCTATTTAAATGGTCATTTACAACCTGTATTTTTTGGTTCTGCATTGAATAATTTTGGTGTGCGTGAATTATTAGATTGTTTTGTTGAAATAGCGCCTAAGCCTAGAGCTAAAAAAAGTGAAGAACGTTTAGTACAACCCGAAGAAAAGGAATTTTCTGGTTTTGTTTTTAAAATTCATGCCAATATGGACCCAAACCACAGAAACAGATTGGCTTTTGTGAAGATTGTTTCTGGAGAGTTTAAACGAAATACTCCTTATTTACATGTAAGGCACGATAAAAAACTTAAATTCTCTAGTCCTAATGCTTTTTTTGCTGAAAAGAAAGAAATTGTAGACATTTCATATCCCGGTGATATTGTTGGTTTACAGGACTCTGGAAACTTTAAAATTGGAGATACTCTTACAGAAGGTGAGGTACTCAATTATAAGGGAATTCCAAGTTTTTCACCTGAACATTTTAGGTATATTAATAATGCAGACCCAATGAAAGCTAAGCAACTTTATAAGGGTATTGATCAATTAATGGACGAAGGTGTTGCTCAGTTGTTTACCTTAGATTATAACGGTCGTAAGGTCATTGGCACTGTTGGAGCGCTTCAATATGAAGTTATTCAATACAGATTAGAGCACGAATATGGTGCAAAATGTACTTACGAAAATCTTAATGTGCATAAAGCTTGTTGGGTACAAACTGATAATGATAAAAGTGATGAATTTAAAGATTTTTTAAGGGTGAAACAACGTTATTTAGCTAGAGATAAGCAAAATCAACTGGTTTTTTTAGCCGACTCAATGTTTACCCTACAAATGACACAACAAAAATATCCTAGTATAACATTTCATATGACGTCTGAGTTTGAATAAAACCATAGCTTTCATCGATTTTATTAAAAATTAAATGTGTTTTGTCGATGTTATTTGCTTTTTAACGGTATTTTAGTTATTCTTGATCATCACTATTTAATTAATAATAAGATTAACCCCAAACTAATCTGCTTATTATGGATGCAAAAGCAAACGTTTACAGCAATAAGGATATTACTGTAACATACGAACCGCGTTGTTGTGTAAATGCTGGTATTTGCGCTAAACAACTTTCAGAAGTATTTAGGAATTCTGTGATTCCATGGATTGATTTAGATGGCGCACACACTGATGTGATTGTAGACCAGATTAAGAAATGTCCATCAGGTGCATTAAAGTATCATCTAAACCAAAAAGATGTGGCCTAAAATATATGATCTACAAAAAAGATCCTTACAGTTATTAACTATAAGGATTTTTTATTTTCGACGAATTCTATCTAAAAATAGAAAATAATTTATTTTAAAAGATTTAAGAGTGTTTTATAAATTTTTGAAGGATATATATAAAAAAAACAAAAAATACATTTATACTTATCTAATTTAACCAATTACAATTACTCTTTTCAATAGAATGTTTTTTTTCTATTTACATTAACTATATCGGACCAATCTTGGCCTGTTGGTCCAAAATTCAATGGAATTGGTGGTTGCTCTCATAAAAAAATTTCGAGCAACTCAAATTCTAAATTTAGGCTTGGCCTGTTGGTCCAAAATTTAATGGAATTGGTGGTTGCTCGTAATCTTTGATTTCACCATGGGCTTTTTCAAATCGCGCTACATTATCACCTAATGCTTTTAGTAAACGTTTAGCATGTTGTGGTGTTAAAATTATTCTAGACTTTACCTTACTCTTAGGTGTACCAGGCATAATACTAACAAAATCAACAACAAATTCTGAAACCGAATGATTGATTATTGCTAGGTTAGAATAAGTACCCTCTGCAACCTTTTCATCTAACTCTATATTTATTTGTCCTTTTTTTGGATTCTTTTTTTCTTCTGACATAATATTAATTTTAAAATTAAAAAAGCCTTCGAACTATAATAGAATGAAGGCTTTTGTTTTATGGGCTCCTAAATGAAGCTTTAGGATAAATTCAACTTACAAGTTTATCTTTGCCTTAGGCTTAATAAACATGAGTCTCATTTAGTTAAAGTTCATTTCTTCTTTAGCCTTCATCATCTGGTCAAACTCTTCTTTAGAACCTACAATGATATTATCGTATTCTCTAACACCTGTACCAGCTGGTATTCTGTGTCCTACAATAACATTTTCCTTAAGTCCTTCTAAAGTATCAACTTTACCATTTACTGCAGCTTCGTTAAGAACCTTAGTTGTTTCTTGGAAAGATGCAGCAGAGATAAACGACTTAGTTTGTAGTGAAGCTCTGGTGATTCCTTGTAATATTGGTGTAGCAGTTGCAGGTTGCGCATCTCTAGCTGTTACAAGGTTTTTATCTTCTCTACGTAATATTGAGTTTTCATCTCTTAGCTGACGTACAGTTACGATTTGACCTGATTTTAGATTCTCGGAATCACCAGCATCTTCAACAACTTTCATCCCAAAAATCTTATCATTTTCTTCAATAAAATCTGATTTATGAACTAATTGATTTTCTAAGAAAATAGTGTCTCCTGAATCTATGATTCTTACCTTACGCATCATCTGCCTTACAACAACTTCAAAGTGTTTATCGTTAATTTTCACACCTTGTAATCGGTATACTTCTTGCACTTCGTTTACTAAGTACTGTTGTACAGCAGATGGCCCTTTGATATTGAGGATATCGTTTGGTGTTACAGAACCATCAGATAGCGGCATACCAGCTTTTACGTAATCATTTTCTTGAACAAGGATCTGGTTAGACAACTTAACCAAATATTTCTTCACCTCACCTAATTTAGACTCGATAATGATTTCACGGTTACCTCGCTTAATCTTACCAAAAGACACCACACCATCAATTTCACTTACTACAGCTGGGTTAGATGGATTACGCGCTTCGAATAACTCAGTTACACGCGGAAGACCACCTGTAATATCACCAGCTTTAGCAGATTTACGAGGTATCTTAACTAAGATTTTACCTACTTCAATCTTATCTCCATCGTCAATCATAATGTGAGCACCAACTGGTAAGTTGTATGAACGGATCGTTTCCCCTTTCTTATCTTCAATCAATAATGTTGGTATCAACTTCTTGTTTCTAGACTCTGAAATTACCTTTTCTTGGAAACCTGTTTGTTCATCAATCTCTACCTGGTAGGTGACGCCTTGCTCAATGTTTTCGTATTTTACTTTACCTGCAAATTCTGAAATAATTACACCGTTATATGGATCCCACTGACAGATAACATCACCTTTCTTCACTTTAGCACCTGGCTTAACAAAAATATGAGAGCCATAAGGAATGTTATTTGTACTTAAAACAATACCTGTTTTAGCATCTGTTAGCTTTAATTCTGAAGTTCTGGAAATAACGACATCTACTTCTTTTCCTTCACCATCCTTAGTTTTCACGGTTTTAAGATCATCTATTTCAGCAATTCCGTCAAACTTAACTGTTAACTTATTTTCTTCTGAGATGTTACCTGCAATACCACCAACGTGGAATGTACGCAGCGTAAGCTGTGTACCAGGCTCACCAATAGATTGAGCAGCCACAACACCGACAGCTTCGCCTCGTTGTACCATTTTACCAGTTGCTAGGTTACGTCCGTAACACTTTACACAAATACCTTGCTTCGCTTCACAAGTTAGTGGTGAGCGAACTTCTATGGTTTCTATGGCTGAATCTCCAATCTTTTTAGCGATATTATCATCAATATGCCCACCAGCTTCGATAATAAGTTCTTCAGTTAATGGATCGTAAACATCATTTAATGATGTTCTACCAACGATTCTAGCTTCTAACTTTTCTACGACTTCTTCATTCTTCTTAAGTGCAGAAACTTCAATACCTCTTAATGTACCACAATCTTCTTCATAAACGATAACATCTTGTGAAACATCCACTAAACGACGGGTTAAGTAACCAGCATCGGCAGTTTTAAGAGCTGTATCTGCAAGACCTTTACGAGCACCGTGAGTAGATATAAAGTATTCAAGAATTGAAAGACCTTCCTTAAAGTTAGAAAGAATAGGGTTTTCAATAATCTCTCCACCACCTGCGTTAGATTTCTTAGGCTTTGCCATTAATCCACGCATACCTGTTAACTGACGAATCTGTTCTTTAGATCCACGAGCTCCAGAGTCTAACATCATAAATACTGAGTTAAAGCCTTGTTGATCCTCACGGATACGCTTCATAGATAATTCAGTTAATTCAGCATTGGTAGATGTCCAGATATCAATAACTTGGTTGTAACGTTCGTTATTAGTGATTAGACCCATATTATAGTTACCCATAATACCATCAACTTGCTTGTTGGCAGCATCAATCATAGAGTGCTTTTCTTCTGGGATAATAATATCACCTAAACTGAATGATAATCCACCTTGGAAAGCAAACTTGTAACCTAATGTTTTTATCTCATCGAGGAACTCAGCCGTTTCAGGAACTGAAGTAACTTTTAAGATTTTACCAATAATATCCCTTAAAGACTTTTTTGTTAAAACTTCATTAACATAACCTGCTGCTTCTGGCACTTTTTCATTAAAAAGTACACGACCAACAGTAGTCTCAATGATTTGCGTTGTTAATTCACCTTCTTCGTTAAAATCTTTTGTTCTTACTTTAATACCTGCATTAAGATCTACCTTCTTCTCGTTGTAAGCAATAGTTACTTCTTCTGGTGAGTAGAATGTTAATCCTTCTCCTTTAACAGTGTATTCTTTATCAGTCTTACGCAACTTGGTCATATAGTAAAGACCAAGTACCATATCCTGAGAAGGTACGGTTACAGGCGAACCATTTGCTGGGTTTAATATATTATGAGAAGCCAACATTAATAATTGCGCTTCTAAGATTGCTTCTGGCCCTAAAGGTAAATGCACTGCCATCTGATCACCATCGAAATCCGCGTTAAATGCCGTACAGACTAACGGGTGTAACTGAATCGCTTTACCTTCGATAAGCTTTGGCTGGAATGCTTGGATACCAAGTCTATGAAGTGTAGGAGCACGGTTTAGTAATACTGGATGTCCTTTAAGAACATTCTCTAAGATATCCCAAACTACAGGCTCTTTTCTATCTATAATTTTCTTTGCAGATTTTACCGTTTTTACAATACCTCTTTCAATTAATTTTCTAATAATAAAAGGCTTGTAAAGCTCTGCTGCCATGTTCTTTGGCAATCCACATTCAAATAATTTTAATTCTGGTCCTACAACAATTACAGAACGTGCTGAATAATCTACACGCTTACCAAGTAAGTTTTGACGGAAACGTCCTTGCTTACCTTTAAGTGAATCTGATAATGATTTTAATGGTCTATTAGAATCCGTTTTTACTGCAGACGACTTACGTGTGTTATCAAATAATGAATCTACAGATTCTTGTAACATACGTTTCTCGTTACGCAGAATCACTTCTGGTGCTTTTATCTCAACCAAACGCTTCAAACGATTGTTACGGATAATTACACGACGGTATAAATCATTTAAATCTGAAGTTGCAAAACGACCACCGTCTAATGGCACTAAAGGTCTTAATTCTGGTGGAATTACAGGAATAGCTTTCATGATCATCCACTCTGGTCTATTCTCTCTATTTTCATTAGATTCTCTAAATGCTTCAACAACTTGAAGGCGCTTTAAAGCTTCTGTCTTACGTTGCTTAGATGTTTCGTTATTAGCTTTATGTCTTAAATCATATGATAACTGATCCAGGTCAATTCTTGCTAATAAATCGATAAGACACTCAGCACCCATCTTAGCGATAAATTTATTAGGGTCTGTGTCTTCTAAATATTGGTTTTCTTGTGGAAGCGATTCTAAAATATTAAGATATTCTTCTTCTGTTAAGAAATCCATTTTTTGTACTGGTTCACCTTCTGCATTCATGGCATTACCTGGTTGTATAACCACATAACGCTCATAATAAATGATCATATCTAATTTCTTAGATGGTAATCCAAGAAGGTAACCAATTTTGTTTGGTAATGAGCGGAAGTACCAGATATGCGCCACAGGGACTACAAGATTTATATGTCCTACGCGATCTCTACGTACTTTTTTCTCTGTTACTTCTACACCACAACGGTCACAAACGATACCCTTATAACGTATTCTTTTATATTTACCACAAGCACACTCAAAATCCTTTACAGGACCAAAAATACGCTCACAGAACAAACCATCACGCTCAGGTTTGTGCGTTCGATAATTGATAGTTTCTGGCTTTAATACTTCACCTCGAGAAGCTGCTAAAACAGATTCTGGAGACGCTAAACCAATAGAAATTTTGTTAAATTTCTGTACTGTATTCTTATCTTGTTTTCTTGCCATGTTTTTTATAGTCTTCAGTTTGCAGTTTGCAGTCTTCAGTCATTTGATTTGCAGCTTATCACTGCTTAATGACGACTGCATACTGCCGACATAATTTTTACTCTTCTAATCTAATATCTAATCCTAAACCTTTTAATTCATGCATTAATACATTAAACGATTCAGGTAGTCCTGGTTCTGGCATTGGCTCACCCTTAACGATTGCTTCGTAAGTTTTTGCTCTACCAATTACGTCATCTGATTTTACAGTTAAGATCTCACGTAGAGTACTTGATGCACCATATGCTTCGAGTGCCCATACCTCCATCTCACCAAAACGCTGACCACCGAACTGTGCTTTACCACCTAATGGTTGCTGCGTAATTAATGAATAAGGCCCTATAGAACGTGCGTGCATCTTATCGTCGATCATGTGACCTAGCTTAATCATATAGATTACACCTACAGTTGCAGGTTGGTCAAATCGATCACCTGTTCCTCCATCATATAAGTAAGTGTGTCCGAATCTCGGTACACCAGCTTCATCTGTAAAGCCATTAATCTGATCTAGAGTAGCACCATCGAAGATTGGAGTTGCATAAGTTCTATTTAACTTTTGACCTGCCCAACCTAAAACAGTTTCATAAATCTGACCAATGTTCATACGAGAAGGTACACCAAGTGGATTTAATACAATATCTACAGGTGTTCCGTCCTCAAGGAATGGCATATCTTCTTGACGAACAATACGTGCAACAATACCTTTGTTACCGTGACGACCTGCCATCTTATCACCTACTTTTAGTTTACGTTTCTTAGCAATGTAAACTTTAGCTAGCTTAATGATACCTGCTGGCAACTCATCACCAACAGATATTGTAAACTTCTCACGTCTTAATGAACCTTGAAGATCATTTTCTTTGATCTTGTAATTGTGAATTAAATCAGCAACGAGCTCGTTTGTATGATCATCAGTTGTCCATTTCCCAGAGGTTAAGTGCGTGTAATCATCAACAGCATTTAACATTTTTAAGGTATACTTCTTCCCTTTTGGTATAATTTCTTCACCTAGATCGTTATAGATACCTTGGGCGGTTTTGCCATTTACTATTGCAAATAGCTTTTCGACTAAAACTGCTTTTAAATCATCAAAATGCTTATCGTAAGCGTCCTCTAGCTTTTCGATGTCTTCTTTATCTTGGGCTCTCTTACGCTTATCTTTTACTGCTCTTGCAAATAATTTTTTATCTATAACAACACCATTTAATGAAGGAGATGCTTTTAAAGATGCATCTTTTACATCACCAGCTTTGTCGCCAAAAATGGCACGAAGTAATTTTTCTTCTGGAGTTGGGTCTGATTCCCCTTTAGGTGTAATCTTACCAATTAAGATATCGCCAGGCTTAATCTCTGCACCTACGCGAATCATACCATTTTCATCTAAATCTTTAGTTGCTTCTTCAGAAACGTTTGGTATATCATTAGTTAACTCTTCGTTACCTAATTTTGTGTCTCTAACTTCTAAAGAGTACTCATCGATATGGATAGATGTAAAAATATCATCGCGAACAACTTTTTCTGAAATTACAATAGCATCCTCAAAGTTATACCCTTTCCAAGGCATAAAGGCTACTTTCATGTTTCTACCAAGTGCTAACTCACCGTTTTGAGTTGCGTAACCTTCACATAAAACCTGACCTTTAGAAACTTTATCTCCTTTTCTAACAATTGGTTTTAAGTTAATAGAGGTACCTTGGTTTGTCTTTCTGAATTTTACTAATGGATATTCTTTAACATCACTGTCAAAACTAACCATTGCTTCTTCTTCAGTACGCTCATACTTTATAACTATTTTTTCTGCATCTACGTATTCTACAATACCTTCACCTTCTGCATTAATTAATACTCTAGAATCTGATGCTACTTGGCGCTCTAAACCAGTACCAACAATTGGTGCTTCTGGTCTTAATAAAGGAACAGCCTGACGCATCATGTTAGATCCCATTAAGGCACGGTTTGCATCATCGTGCTCTAAGAATGGAATTAAAGATGCAGATATAGAGGCGATCTGGTTTGGTGCCACATCTGTATAGTTTACGTTTGAAGGCTCTATTACAGGAAAATCACCTTCTTGACGCGCAATTACTTTATCATGCTGAATTTTACCTTTACCATCAACTTCTACTGTGGCTTGGGCAATCATCATTTCTTCTTCTTCCTCTGCACTAAGATATGTTGGTGCATTCTTTATATCCACAACACCATTTTCAACTTTTCTGTATGGAGTTTCAATGAATCCCATGGCGTTCACTTTGGCATATACCGAAAGTGAAGAAATAAGACCAATATTTGGCCCTTCAGGTGTTTCAATAGGACATAGGCGACCATAGTGCGTATAGTGAACGTCACGCACTTCGAAACCTGCTCTTTCTCTAGAAAGACCACCTGGCCCTAGTGCTGATAAACGACGCTTATGAGTAATCTCTGCTAATGGATTAGTTTGGTCCATAAACTGAGACAGCTGGTTAGTACCAAAGAACGAATTAATTACTGAAGATAATGTCTTAGCATTAATTAAATCTATAGGAGTAAACACTTCGTTATCACGAACGTTCATACGCTCGCGTATGGTACGTGCCATACGAGCTAAACCAACACCAAATTGAGACGATAATTGCTCACCTACTGTTCGTACACGACGGTTAGATAAGTGATCTATATCATCAATCTCTGCTTTAGAATTGATTAGCTCAATTAAATATTTTATAATAGTTATGATATCCTCTTTGGTAAGTACTTGTTTGTCCATACCAATATCTAAACCTAATTTCTTGTTCATTCTGTAACGACCTACTTCACCTAAAGAATAACGTTGGTCTGAGAAGAATAATTTGTCAATTATACCACGTGCAGTTTCCTCATCTGGCGGCTCTGCATTACGTAATTGACGATAGATATGTTCAACAGCTTCTTTTTCAGAGTTTGTTGGATCTTTTTGTAATGTATTGTGAATAATTGCGTAATCTCCTTGTTGTGCACTTTCTTTGTGTAAAAGAATTGTTTTTACACCTGCTTCAAGGATTTCTTCAATATTATCTTTGTCAACTATTGTGTCACGATCTAAAACAATTTCGTTACGCTCAATAGATACAACCTCACCTGTATCTTCGTCCACGAAATCTTCGTGCCATGTGTTAAGCACACGTGCAGCAAGTTTGCGACCAATAACTTTCTTTAATCCAGATTTAGAAACTTTCACTTCTTCTGCAAGATCAAAAATTTCTAAAATATCTTTATCACGCTCAAAACCGATAGCACGGAAAAGCGTAGTAACAGGTAATTTTTTCTTTCTATCAATGTAAGCGTACATCACACTATTGATATCTGTAGCAAATTCTATCCAAGATCCTTTAAAAGGAATAACTCTTGCAGAATATAGCTTAGTACCATTAGCATGAAATGACTGGCTAAAGAATACACCTGGTGAGCGGTGTAACTGAGATACAACCACGCGCTCAGCCCCATTGATACAAAAAGTACCACTAGGCGTCATGTAAGGGATTGTACCTAAATAAACATCTTGAACGATTGTTTCAAAATCTTCGTGTTCCGGATCTGTACAGTATAGCTTTAATCTAGCTTTTAAAGGAACACTGTATGTTAAACCTCTTTCTATACACTCTTCTATGGTATAGCGTGGTGGATCGATAAAGTAATCTAAAAATTCTAATACAAATTGATTACGAGTATCTGTAATTGGGAAGTTTTCCATGAAGGTATTGTACAATCCTTCATTTTCTCTTGCTTCTGACTTTGTTTCTAATTGGAAAAAATCCTGGAAGGATTTAATTTGAATATCCAAAAAGTCTGGGTAATCTGTTCTATTTACAATAGAAGAGAAATTAATTCTTTCAGCCTTTTTTGCTAACATTGATGAACGAGATTTTATTAAATAAAAACTAAAAATGTATATAACGTTTATATACACAAAAGGGTTTAGGTCTTAGAGGAACACTCCAGACCTAAACCATATGTTGTAGGTTAAGCTGAGCTTACTTAAGCTCAACCTCAGCTCCAGCTTCTTCCAAAGAAGATTTTAAGCCTTCTGCTTCATCTTTAGAAACACCTTCTTTAATTGTACTTGGTGCTTCATCAACTAAACCTTTAGCGTCTTTCAATCCTAAACCAGTTAATTCTTTAACTAATTTTACAACTGCTAATTTAGAAGCACCTGCTGATTTTAATACTACATCAAATTCTGATTTTTCTTCTGCGGCTTCACCACCACCTGCAGCTCCACCACCAGCAGCAACTGCAACTGCAGCAGCAGCCGGCTCAATACCGTACTCATCTTTTAATATAGTAGCTAATTCGTTAACTTCTTTTACCGTTAAGTTAACTAATTGTTCTGCGAAATCTTTTAAATCTGCCATTTTTCTATTGTTTTAATGTGTGTTTTTTATTTTAATTTCTAAGTGTGTTCTTTTTATTATCCTTCTCTTTCAGATAATGTCTTAACTAAACCAGCGATTGTACCTCCACCAGATTTAAGCGCCGAGATAACATTCTTAGCAGGCGATTGTAATAATGTAACAATCTCACCAAGTAATTCTTCTCTTGACTTAATTTCAACTAAAGTATCTAATAAATCATCGCCAATATAAATTGCTTCTTCAATGAAAGCTCCTTTTAACAGAGGTTTTTCAGATTTCTTACGAAACTCTTTTATAACCTTAGCAGGAGCATTTCCTGTTTCTGAATACATAACAGAAGTGTTTCCTTTTAAAGTAGATGGTAAGTCACCGAAATCTTTTTCAGAGGCTTCCATAGCTTTTTCTAAAAGTGTATTCTTTACTACAGCTAACTTGATGTTAGATTTAAAACAAGCTCTTCTTAAATTTGAAGTTGTTGCTGCATCTAATCCTGAGATATCTGCTAAATAGATATTAGTATTATCTGCTAATTGAGCAGTCAACTCTTCAATTACTACCGATTTTTCTTCTCTTGTCATAATATTCTTAGTTTAACTACTATCCTATTTTTGTGTCTATTGCAATACTCGGACTCATGGTACTAGACATGTATATACTTTTCATGTAAGTACCTTTTGCAGCAGTTGGTTTTAACTTCATTAATGTAGTTAACAACTCATTTGCATTGCCAACTAATTTTTCTGCGCTAAATGACGCCTTACCAATTGGTGCATGTACGATGCCTGTTTTATCTACTTTAAAATCAATTTTACCAGCTTTTACTTCACTTACAGCTTTTCCAATATCCATTGTTACTGTTCCTGTCTTAGGATTTGGCATAAGACCTCTTGGTCCTAAAACTCTACCTAATGGTCCTAACTTACCCATGACGCTTGGCATTGTAACGATAACGTCTACATCTGTCCAACCATCTTTTATTTTTTGTAAGTATTCATCTAATCCAACATAATCCGCACCAGCTTCTTTAGCTTCTGCTTCTTTATCTGGAGTAACTAATGCAAGAACCTTCATATCTTTACCTGTACCATGTGGTAGTGAAACTACACCACGAACCATTTGATTGGCTTTACGTGGATCTACACCTAATCTTACTGCTAAATCTACCGAAGCATCAAACTTAGTGTATGTGATTTCTTTTAGTAAAGCTGAAGCTTCTTCTAAAGAGTAAAGTTTATTTTTATCAACTTTAGCTCTTGCTTCTTTTTGCTTTCTTGTTAATCTTGCCATTTGTAAAAATTTAGTTTGGAGCTTCACCTCCTTTAACAGTGATACCCATCGATCTTGCAGTACCAGCTACCATTTTCATAGCTGATCCGATTTCGAATGCATTTAAATCTTGCATTTTATCTTCTGCAATTGCTTTAACTTGATCCCAAGTTACCTTTGCTACTTTGCGTCGGTTAGGTTCTCCAGATCCTTTCTTTACTTTGGCCGCTTCTAATAATTGCACTGCAGCTGGTGGTGTTTTGATTACAAACTCAAAAGATTTGTCTTTGTAAACAGAAATTACCACAGGTAATACTTTACCTGGCTTATCCTGAGTTCTAGCGTTAAACTGCTTACAGAACTCCATGATATTAACTCCAGCGGCACCTAAAGCGGGTCCAACCGGTGGCGATGGATTCGCAGCACCTCCCCGAACTTGTAACTTAACTACTTTGTCTAGTTCTTTTGCCATTTTTTAAAATTTAGTGCGTCTCGTCTATGTTGGAAGCTAAGACTAACGCTATCTTTATTGTAACAATTATTATAACTTTTCAACTTGCATATAACTTAATTCTAATGGTGTTTTTCTTCCGAAAATCTTAACCATTACCTCAAGCTTACGCTTTTCTTCAAATATTTTTTCGATAGTTCCATCAAAACCATTGAATGGCCCATCAATAACCTTAACAGTCTCTCCTTTTGTGAATGGAATCGCAATATTAGCATCTGCCTCAATTGCCAATTCATCAACTTTACCTAACATCCTATTAACTTCAGACTGTCGTAATGGCACAGGATCTCCACCCTTAGTTTCCCCCAAGAAACCAATTACATTGGTGATTGACTTAATAATGTGAGGTATCTCACCGCTTAAGTTAGCCTGTATCATTATATATCCGGGAAAATAAACTTTTTCCTTATTTATTTTTTTTCCGTTACGGATCTGAATAACTTTTTCTGTAGGAACTAAAACTTGATCTACATAATCTTCTAGACCCAATCTTGCAATTTCGTTTTCGATATAGGTCTTTATTTTATTTTCTTGACCACTTACTGCTCTAACAACATACCACTTTTTATCTGACATCTCCCTTGCTGTATTTTGTTAGTTTAATAAATCGAAATATGCTTTAACCGCTCTACTGAAAACAGTATCAACTCCCCAAATAGCTAAAGAAAAAATAATTGAAAATACTGCTACAATCACAGTCAATCTCTGAGCTTCTGGCCAAGGTGTCCAGGACACATTGTTTTTTAACTCGTCGAATGATTCTTTAATATATGTTATTAATCCTGCCATTTGTATATTATTTAGAGGTTATTTTAACCTGTTATCTAACTCTGCACGGGTTGAGAGACTCGAACTCCCGACACCTGGTTTTGGAGACCAGTGCTCTACCAACTGAGCTAAACCCGTAAATAATAATCAAGGCATCCTGAAATTTCAGGACACCTTAATTAATTTATTTCAACTATTTTGTTTAGTCTAAAATTTCAGTTACCTGACCTGCACCAACTGTTCTACCACCTTCACGGATAGCGAAACGTAAACCTACGTTCATTGCAATTGGTTGAATTAACTCGACAGTTATAGTTAAGTTATCGCCAGGCATTACCATCTCAACACCATCTGGAAGAGAAATATTTCCAGTTACATCAGTTGTACGCACGTAGAACTGAGGACGGTAATTATTGTGGAATGGAGTGTGACGCCCACCCTCTTCTTTCTTAAGAATATAAACCTCAGCTTTGAATTTTTGGTGAGGAGTTACAGAACCAGGCTTAACGATCACCATACCTCTAGAGATTTGAGTTTTCTCAATACCTCTTAATAAGATACCAGCGTTATCACCAGCTTCACCTCTATCTAAGATTTGACGGAACATTTCGATACCAGTAATAGTAGATGTTAATTTCTCAGCACCCATACCAATAATCTCAACAGGGTCACCTGTATTAGCTACACCAGTTTCAATACGACCAGTTGCTACAGTACCACGTCCAGTAATTGAGAATACATCTTCGATTGGCATTAAGAAAGGCTTATCCATATCACGTACCGGCTCTTCGATCCAGCTATCGCAAGCTTCCATAAGCTCCATTACAGTATCAACCCACTTTTGCTCACCGTTTAATGCACCTAATGCAGAACCAGCGATTACAGGACCATTATCACCATCATACTCGTAGAAAGATAATAAATCTCTAATTTCCATCTCGACTAATTCTAATAACTCTTCATCATCAACCATATCCACTTTGTTCATGAATACTACGATGCGAGGAATACCTACCTGACGACCAAGTAAGATATGCTCACGAGTTTGTGGCATTGGACCATCTGTTGCAGCAACAACTAAAATAGCACCATCCATTTGAGCAGCACCAGTAACCATGTTCTTTACGTAATCCGCGTGACCTGGACAGTCCACGTGAGCGTAGTGACGGTTTGCTGTTTGATATTCTACGTGAGAAGTATTAATTGTGATACCTCTTTCTTTTTCTTCTGGTGCATTATCGATTTGATCGAATGCTCTTGCTTCAGATAAACCTGCATCAGCTAATACTTTAGTAATAGCAGCAGTTAAAGTTGTTTTACCGTGATCTACGTGTCCAATAGTACCTATATTTAAGTGTGGTTTTGAACGATCGAAAGTTGCCTTTGCCATGTTTAATTTATTTAATCTTATTTAATATTAGTGTTCAATTGCTATTCTAAGTTTCTCTTAGAAAAAAGAGCCAATGACGAGATTTGAACTCGTGACCTCTTCCTTACCAAGGAAACGCTCTACCCCTGAGCTACACCGGCGTAAAGTATTTAACATCTCTAAAGAGACACCTGCCTTCGCAGGTTTTTTTTTAGAGCGGGAGACCGGGTTCGAACCGGCGACATTCAGCTTGGAAGGCTGACGCTCTACCAACTGAGCTACTCCCGCCTTTATAATTAAGCTTTCTTAATTAATGGTTTTCAATATTTCAAAGCTAGGATTACCTCGCCGTGCTCGGTGATCCGTGAAGGGAGACCCTTCACAAAATATTTTGAAGCACTATCTTACAAAAGCAAACTTTTGACGACAGCTTATTCAAAATATTTGTGGGGAGAGCAGGATTCGAACCTGCGAAGTCGAAAGACAACGGAGTTACAGTCCGTCCCATTTGGCCGCTCTGGAATCTCCCCAAATTTCATTTCATTATTTCAAAATAAAACACTTTAAAATCCTAGTGTTTTTGAGCCGATAGAGGGACTCGAACCCACGACCTGCTGATTACAAATCAGCTGCTCTAGCCAGCTGAGCTATATCGGCTTTTCTACCTCTTTATTAGGACAACTTCTTGCCATAAAAAAGTCCGCTATTTCTAACGGACTGCAAATGTAGTATTTTATTTTTTTATTCAAAACATTTTCTAAAAAATTTTATGCTTTTGTTCTGGCTCTTAACTTTTGCTTTCGCTTTTTAATTTGCCTCTCTAATGAGGCAATGGCTATATCTGCTCCTTCCTCGAAAGTTTTGCATTGTTTTTTAACTATAAAACTGTCGCCAGGAACACGTACTTTGGCTTCAAAAACTTTGTTTTCTTTATCGCTCGTATTTTCAACCTTTAAATAAACATCGGACTGTATTATTTTGTCATAAAACAAATCTAATTTATCCATTCTTTTCTGAATGAAATCAATCAACTTTCTGTCTGCTGTGAAATTAACGGATTGGGTGTTTACTTTCATACATTACTTTTTAGGTTAAACATTTGTATTGAATGGCATGAGTTTTCAATACTTTCTTTAATGTTAAGTTTGGCTCTTAACTTTTATTTCTTGGATGGGATTTAGCATATACTTTTTTTAACTCTGATATACTGTTGTGCGTATATACTTGCGTTGCTGCTAAACTGGTATGCCCAAGAAGTTCTTTTACTGCATTTAAATCTGCTCCTTTGTTTAATAAATGTGTTGCAAATGAGTGCCTTAATACATGAGGACTACATTTGGCCTTTGATGAAGCTAAACTAAAATACTTATTTATTATTCTATAAACAAGCATTTCGTAAATCTTAACACCCTTTTTTGTTAAAAATAAATTCTCCTTATCTGGTATTATGGATAAACTATTTCTGTAGGATGTGTAGGTATCAATGCTTTTAATTAATGAATTTAGCAGAGGTATATAGCGCTCTTTGTTTCTCTTGCCAAGAACCTTTATTTGTTTTTTACTAATATCTACATCGGCCATCTTCAAGTTAACCAATTCGATTCTTCTAATACCTGTTGTATATAACAACTCTATGATTAGTTTATCTCTTGCGCTTTCAAAATCTACTACTTCGATAGAATTTTCTAAAACCTGTTTTAGCTCTTGTTCAGAAAAAGGTAATTGCACCCTCTTACCCACCTTTAAAGCTTTATGCTTTCTTAAAGGGTTGGTTTCTATTTGTTGGGTTTTTTGTAAAAATTTATAATATGAATTGAGTGAAGATACTTTTCTATTTATAGTTCTATTTGAAACACCACTACTAACCAACTCTACAATCCATTGTCTTATTTCTGAATAATCTACTTTTTCAATGGGTTCTGAGTCGTGATTTTCATTTAAAAACTCTTGAAATATTTCCAAATCTCTAATGTATGCCAATACTGTATGCTTCGAATAATTCTTTTCTAATGCTAAATATTCTGAAAAGGCTTGTATGCTCATAATACTTCTTGACAACTAAATATACCTTTTTTGTTTTGATTGCTCTGATTGAAACATAAAAAATCCTGCTTAAAGCAGGATTTTAAAAATTTGTAATCACACTTTATGTTGCTGGCTTATAAGACTTTTTATCAATAATAATTTTTGAAAGAATTTCTTTTAGAATTTCTGATGTTCCTCCACCAATAGGTCCCAAACGGCTGTCTCTAAAGATTCTTGCCAGAGGATATTCTTCCATATAACCATAACCACCTAAAAACTGTAAGCAATTATACGCAACCTCATCTGCCATTTTAGTAGATTTTAACTTAGAAATAGTGGCTTCTTCCACAACGTATTCCCCTTTGTTTAAACGATCTGCGACCATGTAATTGTAGTATTTGCATAATTGCATGTCCGCATGCATATCTACATACCTATGACGCAAGGCTTGATATTTATCTAGGGACTGTCCAAAAGTTGTTCTTTCAGACATGTATTGTAATGTATATTCTAAAGCAAACTCTGCTCTGGCATGAGCGTTTATTCCCATTATAAGTCTTTCTAATGCGAAGTGTTGCATAATGTATGCAAACCCTTTACCTTCTTCTCCCATTAATTGATTTGCTGGAACTTTAACATTGTCAAAGGCAATTTCACCTGTATCTGATGCTCTCCAACCTAGCTTATCTAATTTTGTTGCTGAAATACCTTCAGATTTGCTATCTACTACCAATATGCTTATGCCTTTATTACCTGCCTCTGGATTTGTTTTAGCAGCAACAATCATATAATCACTGTAAACACCATTAGTTATGAATGTTTTAGAGCCATTTAAAATGTAATGATCGCCTTCCTTAATTGCCGTAGTTCTCATACCTGCCACATCGCTGCCACCAAAAGGTTCTGTAACGCAAAGACATCCTATTTTGTCGCCAGAAATGCTATCAGCTAAAAAAGTTGATTTTATTGCATCATCGCCTTCCGCGTTGAGGTGTGTCATTGCTAAATAAGCATGCGCCCAAATTGCAGCCGCAAATCCACCAGAATTGATTCGCTGTAATTCTTCTAAAAGAATTACGGTGTAAAACAAATCTAAATCTAGACCACCATAGGCCTCAGGATAAGCCAAACCAAAATAACCCATTTCTCCAAACTTTTTCCAAATAAAGCGCTCAATGGTTCCGGTCTTTTCCCACTTATCGATATGAGGTACCACCTCTTTTTGCAAAAAATCTCTTAAGCTTTCTCTAAATAAATTGTGTTCTTCGGTGAAGTATATATTTGACATATATTAGGTTTTTCTTTATAAACGCAAATATAATTTAATTATCTCTATTTTTTTTACAGGAAAATCTTCAATTTTTGTTAATTCTTCAAAAGAACTAAAACCTTCCCTTAGTGTTCGTTCTTCAATAATACTATTTGCTAATTCGTAATCTATGTATTTTATAAGCACAAGTTCATCTCGTGTAGCAGAATTAAGATTGTATGTTGTTATTGCTTTAGGGGTTTTAACCGTAAAGTCATTTTTTATTCTATCGACCACTTCTGGCATTAAACCATAGACCTCTGTTAACTCTACATCTGCTACAAAACCATTGTATTTGTTTCTATAGTTGATTATGCGTTCTGATAGTTTTTCTCCGACACCATAGACTGATTTAAGTTGACTTGCCGTTGCTGTATTTAGATCTATTTTTTCATCAAAGGTTTTTGGCTTGCTCTTACTAGAAAAAGAGTTGCTGTAACCATTTGACCTTGGCTTTGGATTGGTAACCCACTCTGGAAACTTAAAGTAAGGTGAAATTTTGTTCAATAATGAATCTGATACTTTTGTGACTTGCTGAAATTGTTTGGCTGAATTCACCCATTGATTCTTCTCTCTAAATTGGTGAAGCCTGTTAATCTCTTCATTAGACATACCCAAGGTATACCCTTTGTAGTCAGTAATATAATTAGGATTAAATGGATAAATCTTCGGTTTATTATTTTCTATTTCTATTAAGCGCAGAGAGTCGAGCTCTTTTCTAAAAGCCTCAATTTCTTCGGTTTCTACATAAGCGTTATCGTCAGAAAAATCTAAAAAAGTGTTTATACATTGTAAAGCTATGATAATGATGAGCAATGAAAAAATCCCATTCCGTTGTTGGTTAGAAAACTGGAAATGGGATTTCATATGTAAAGTGTTTTTGTGTTATAAAACCTCGTTTAAATCGTCGGCGCCTTCTTCAATGGCTTCCTCTTTAACGTTTATGGCTTTATAATACTTTTTCAATTCATTTCTAATAATTGGTGATAATAAGATAACACCAATTATGTTTGGCACCACCATAGCAAATATCATAGCGTCTGAGAAATCAATGACAGCACCCAGGCTTATTGAGGCACCAATTACCACGAAGATTAAAAATAAGATTTTATAAGCCAGATCTGAAACCTTTCCTTTTCCAAATAAGAATACCCAACCTTGCATACCATAGTAGGACCAAGAAATCATTGTGCTAAATGCAAATAATATTACCGCTATTGTTAATACTACTGAAAAATGTGGTATAACAGTATCAAAAGCTGTTGCTGTAATTTCAACACCTTCTTTAATCTCAACACCATATTCCATAAATGAACCATCAAAATTTGTGATAACAATAACCAAGGCAGTCATTGTACAAATTACAACAGTATCTACAAACGGCTCTAATAAGGCTACGATGCCTTCGCTTGCTGGATATTTTGTTCTAACAGCGGAGTGAGCAATAGCCGCAGAACCTACACCTGCCTCGTTTGAAAACGCACCTCTTCTAATGCCCTGAATCATTACACCAACAAGTCCACCTGCTATACCAAGACCAGAAAATGCACCTTCGAATATTAATCCAAAAGCATCATCGATAAGTGTGAAGTTAGCACCCAATATTATTAAAGCAGCTAATACATATATACCTGCCATGAATGGAACAATTTTTTCTGTTACCGAAGCAATACGCTTTATACCGCCAATTATAACTACTGCGACTAAAGCGGCCATTACCAAACCAAAATACATGCCAGCGTTATCACTTTCGAAATTAAAAAGTTTAGTAAACTGAGCGGCTGCTTGGTTAGCTTGAAACATGTTTCCACCACCGAATGAGCCACCAATAACAAAAATTGCAAATAATACTGCTAAGACCTTACCGAAGCCACCCATTCCCTTAGATCTTAATCCTTTTGTTAAGTAATACATTGGCCCACCGTAAACAGTACCATCCTCACCTACATCTCTATATTTTACGCCAAGTGTACATTCTGCAAATTTTGATGCCATACCCAAAAGACCAGCTATAATCATCCAAAAGGTTGCACCAGGACCACCAATAGATAATGCTACTGCAACACCTGCAATGTTACCTAGACCTACAGTAGCAGACAATGCAGCAGTTAATGCTTGAAAATGTGAGACTTCACCATCTGCGCCTTCATCTCTAATAGTTTCTATAATATCACCGGCTTCGTTTGGTGTACTATCGCCATACAAGGTATCAGCACCGTGCTTCTCTATATCTTCGTACTTTCCTTGAACAACCTTAATGGCCGTTCTAAAACCAGTAACATTGATGAACTTAAAATAGATAGTAAAGAACATTGCACCACCTACTAATACAATAAGAACCCATGGAATACTGGCGTAAGGCGATGTAGCCATTAGTGTTACGCTCTGATTGGATTTCAATTGTTTATTAGAAAGTACGATACTGTTTTTGTCTTTTACAAAAAGTTTAGTATCTGATAGTATATCTATTTCGGTAGCAATTCTATTGCTTGGAAGTCTTATTTCTGTAATATAAATTGAATCATTTTCAATTTTCTTGTTGTACTTAAAAGGATCTGTTTTTGTTAAATCTAAAGTAACCTCTTCATTTATTTCACCAAAAGGTATTTCTGCAAAGATTCCTTCTACAAACCATCCTGTGTATTTTTTAAAAGCATTATCAATCTTTTCGGATGTAGTTTCTTGGGCAAAATTTACAAACGGTAATATTAGCACAAAAAGTGACAGAAGATATTTCTTCATGAGTTTAGTATTAGTTAGTTTTATTAAATAAGGCTGACAAGATGCTAAAAAAAAATGAGTTTTTAAAGCATGTTGCGTTAAAAAGGCTATGTGTCTTGTTCTATATTAAACTCGGAGTTGAGTTTATTTATTTGCTCTGGGCGACCTAAAACAATAATTTTTGAACCTGGAACAAGTCTTGTATCTGCCTCAGGGTTAACAATATATTCGCCTTTTTCATCCTTAAAACCAATAACAGTACATCCTGTTTTTTTTCTTAGATCTAACTCTCTAATTGTTTTTACGGCATCTAGGCTATAAAGTTGTTCTACCTTAACCTCTTCAATATTTATATTACGCTCACCTACAATACCTAAATTATCAATAAACTCTACTAAATCTGGTATAACTACCAAAGATGCCATGTGATCGCCACCTATTTTATCTGGCAAAATAACGTTGTTGGCACCTGCTAATTTTAATTTGTTATACGAGGTTTCTTGAGAGGCTCTACTAATTATACATAGCGCTTTATTGATTTGCCTCGCAGAGAGCACAACAAATAAGTTATCTGCATCGCTTGGCAATGCTGTTATTAAAGTACTTGCACGCTCTATACCAGCTTGAATTAATGTTTCGTCTTCATTGGCGTTACCAAATACATAAGGTAATCCGTCTTCTTGTAAACGTTCTATAATATCCTTATTACGTTCAATGATAACAAAGGGTTTACCGTAATCTTGTAGTTTTATTGATGCTTGCTTTCCGTTGCGTCCAAAACCACAAATAATAATATGGTTGGACATGGCTTCAATTTCCTTTTGCATTTTACGTTGTTTTATGTCTTCAAAATTATTTCTACTTAAAATATATTCTGTAATTATAGATATGGCATAACCTACAATGACCACACTGGCTAATATTAAAAACACAGTAAATATTTTTGACTGCGTATCTAATGGGTTTACTTCTGCAAAACCTACCGTTGTTATTGTTATTACAGTCATGTAGATAGCATCAACCCAATCGTAGTCTGAAATGAACCTATACCCAACAATGCCAATAAACATAAGTATTAAAAGCAATATTAGTGCAGTATATATTTTAGACCTAAATAATCTTAACAATGGATTACTCATAAACTATAAATCAAAAACCGAAGAACGTTTTGTGTAAATTATATCTTTAATTCGCATCCAGAATGCTAAAAACAAATACAATGCAAAACCAAAACCCACGGTTACAAAGGTAAGATACATAAATGATGTTCTAACAATTTTAGCTCTAATACCTAACCGATCAGCGATGCGTTGGCATACATAGTATCCTCTTTTCTGAAAAAAATGAAGTAATTTATAAAACAAATTCATGGTAGCAATTTACTTAATTTTTAACTATTAAACTATTTCCAATAGCGCAATGAAGGCACCTATTTTTGTTGCAATAATTTTGTTTTAGTTGCAATAAACCTTGAGAACTTAGAGCATTTTTTTTTATTGGTTTGAGTTGCATGTATTTATTTACAATGCTGTTGGTTTCTTGCTTAATTTCACTGAGTAAATTAAATAAATCGTCGTTAATATTTCTACCTTGATGCTTGGCATAACTAAATTTTAAGGGGATAATAGTATTTATTACTACAAGATCTATAAGAGGTTTTGTAATTACTTTTTTTAATGCCTTTGACTCTTTACCAAAGGTATAGTGTGTCATCCAAAAGCTTGTAACTCCTTTACTTAAGAGATTATAAAATTCGTTTTTGGTTTCTGCAGACATAATTTTTGAAAACAATTGACGCTCTGAAACATAAAGGTTAACAAATTGCGATAAGCGAATTGTTGGAAAATTTGGAGGTCGCAATCTAAAAAATTGCAACGGCAAAACACCTTGGTTGTTAAGTTGAAATTTTTGAGCTAGAAATTGGTACCGCTGTTTTAAATCTAAAAAATAAGACTCCTGCGCATCACCATCTAGCAAACCTGACTGACCAAATAAAAGTGCTTCTAGATCTAAGACATTATGTTGCAATTTTCGTATAACAGCATAATCAACGGAATTTGCAAGACTCAAAAAAGCCTCACCATTTACTTTTAGCCCAAAGTTTTTTAACAGCATTTTAAACAAAACTGCCTCCCAGTCGTTTTTAGATTGCTTTAAAAGCTCTAAAATGTCATTCGATTTTCGTTCTAAGCGTTCTATGTATAATCTTTCAATCCAATTTTCTAATACAAAATCGTCTACTTCGGGATAATGTGTTTGGCAATTAATCCACGATTTAGAAGACATTAATGTATAATAATTAGTAATTAGATTTCGGTTAACAATTGGCTTTAACTCTAATGTGGGAACTACTGAATTATCACTTCTAAATACTTCTGTATCATGTTCCCAAACTACATGTAAAATTACATTATCATATGCCTTGTCTTTTTCATGACCATGCACATACCAATCTGAAGATTTTATATGAATTTCAACATTACCAGCCCATAACTGACCATCAATACTTAACTGGGCATTAAAAAAATCTGGACCTGAATTATGATTATGATGCCCTAATTTTAAGATAACAATAGATGCACCACTTGTAGTTTTAAGCGATGTTGAAGAAAAAGCTTTTTGCTTCCAAACGTAATGTAGAAAGTCTTCTTGCATGCTCTAAAATAGAAAATCCTGAGAAAAATTCAGGATATCTAGTCAATTTGTTATGTTCAAAAATACGGGAAGTATTTTTTTTAGTCAATATACCCTTTTTCGCGCATCCAATCGTCATTGAACATCTTACCCACATAGCGACTTCCGTGATCATGAAACAAGACAACCACGACGTCTTCAGGTTTAAAATGTTCTTTTAATTGAAGCACACCTTTTATAGCAGCACCAGCAGAATTACCCAAAAACATACCTTCTTCTTTTGCTAAACGTTGTGTGTACACCGCAGCATCTTTGTCAGTTACTTTTGTAAATCCATCAATAATACCAAAATTAACATTTGCCGGTAAAATGTCTTCACCAATACCTTCGGTTACGTAAGGATAGATTTCGTTTTCATCAAAAATGCCGGTTTCATGATATTTTTTAAACACAGAACCATAAGTATCCACACCCCAGACTTTAATGTTTGGGTTTTTCATTTTTAGATAACTTCCCACACCTGAAATCGTACCTCCTGTACCTACTCCAACTACAAAATGTGTTACTTTTCCGTCTGTTTGTTCCCAAATTTCTGGACCAGTAGTTTTAAAATGAGCTTTACAGTTACTTGGATTGTCGTATTGATTTACATACCATGAATTTGGCGTTTCTTCACCAAGTCTTTTGGACACTGAATAGTAACTTCGAGGATCATCTGGCTCTACGTCTGTAGGGCAGACAATAACTTCTGCACCTACAGCTCTTAAAACATCCATTTTTTCTTTAGACTGCTTATCGCTTATAACAAAAATACATTTATAGCCTTTAACTATGGCTGCTAGAGCGAGTCCCATACCTGTATTTCCTGATGTCCCTTCGATGATAGTTCCGCCAGGCTTTAAGCGTCCGTCTGCCTCTGCATCTTCAATCATTTGCAATGCCATACGATCCTTAACTGAGTTTCCTGGATTAAAGGTTTCATACTTGGCTAAAACCAAACATGGTAGCTCCTCTACTAATTTATTCATCTTTACCAAAGGTGTGTTACCAATGGTTCCTAATATGTTTTCTACGTACTCCATAGTTTTATTTTGCGATGCAAAATTAAGTATTAAGTGTTAAGTACAAAGTTAAAAGTGGGTATTAATTAGATTACAAAGAAAATTCAAAATATTAACCAAACCCATTCAATATTCATTCTCTTATGGTAAAAAACTCAAAAACATGGGTTATGTCACTAAAGATGCGAAGTCGCTTAATCAAACCGAATGGCTTTTACTGGCGATATCTTAGAAATTATAACCGATGGTATTAAAAGCATTAATAAACATGCAATAAAGGTTCCGATATTTAGAATCAAAATATAATCTAAACTTATGTATACTGGCGCTTCACTTACATAATAAGTATCTGGATTAAGCGGAAAAAGCTTGAAATACTTTTGAGCAAACAACAAGCCTAAACCTAGTAAATTTCCCCAAAGCAAACCTAAACCAATAAGATAGGATGCGTTGTACAAAAACACTTTTCTTATAGACCAGTTAGAACTACCTAAAGCCTTAAGAATACCTATCATTTGGGTACGCTCTAAAATTAAGACCAACAAGGCTGTAATCATGTTTATTCCGGCAACAATTATCATAATAGCTATAATGCCATAGGTATTGTTATCAAAAATTTTTATCCACTCAAATACGGTGTAATACTTTTGGTTTACTGGTGTAGCATTTAACAAGGAGGGGATTTCTTTAAACACAGCATTATAAGTTTCTTCTATGTTTGAAAAGTCATCAACAAACACCTCAAAACTTCCAATTTCATTAGCTTCCCATTTATTTAAACGTTGAATATGACGCAAATCTGCAATACAGAATTTTTCATCTAGTTCCTGAAAACCAGAATTATAAATACCTACAATTTCATAATTAATTATACGAGGCATTTTATTAAGATTTTCACCAAACAAGGTTTGAAATGTATCACCAACTTTAAAACCTAATCGGCTTGCTAAATAGCTTGAAATTAATATTTCCTCATTACGTTTTCCTGAAAAATCTGGTAATCGACCTTCTACCAAAAATTCTTTAAAATAATCCCATTTATAATCGGCTCCTACGCCTTTAATAACGACGCCTTCAAAATCAGTATCGGTTCTAATTACTGCGAATTTTGTAGCAATACCTTGTATGTGCGTTACTTCTTCTACAGCATTGAAGTTTGGATAAAAATCCTGATCTGAAGAGATTGGCACCTGAGATTCATCTGAAGCATTGGTATCATAATTTGTAATTTCTATATGACCATTAAAGGCAACTACCTTATCTCTAATTTTTTGCTGAAGCCCTAAACCGGTTGCAATAGCAATAAGCATTACTATAATACCGATAGCAATTGCCGCAATACCAATTTTAATTATTGGTGCCGAAACACTACTTTTATACGCTTTATTGCCAATAATGCGTTTAGCTATAAACAGTTCGAAATTCAAATTTTCTTTTATGCGTTTTAAGGTTTTCAAAAATACAGTTTTATTATTTGTCTTGGTAGTGATTTCTTGTGCAGGAAAAGGAGGAAGTGAAAAGCTCGAAGTTAGAAGTGAGAAGACAGAAGACACTTCGACTGCGCTTCGACAGGCTCAGCGTGACACGCTCAGTATGACAGAAGAAAAGGATGACAAAAGTATTGTAGTTGGCGCCAACCGAACTGAAGTTTACTTACCATTATTAAAAGGAAAGCGCGTTGGTGTTGTGGCTAATCAAACCTCTGTGATTTTTAGAAAAAAGATAAGAAAGTTCACAGTCTTAAATTATGTACATATTGTTGACTCTTTACTTGAAAGAAATATAAATATCAAAAAAGTATTTTCTCCTGAGCATGGTTTTAGAGGTACGGCTGATGCCGGTGAAAATGTAAAAGATGGTGTAGATGTAAAAACACAGTTACCAATTTTTTCGCTTCATGGTAAACACAAAAAACCAACAGCCGAGCAACTCGAAGATTTAGATATTATGGTTTTTGATATTCAAGATGTTGGTGTGCGTTTTTATACCTACATCTCCACCTTGCATTATGTGATGGAAGCTTGTGCTGAGAATAACGTAAAACTTCTCATATTAGATCGTCCTAATCCTAATGGAAATTATATTGATGGTCCAAAATTAGAAAAAAAACACAGTAGCTTTTTGGGCATGCACACTATTCCATTGGTGCACGGCATGACGATTGGCGAATATGCCGAAATGATTAATGGTGAAGGTTGGTTAAAAGACAATGCTAAATGTGATATTACTATTGTTGAGATGGAACATTATAACCATGAAAAAACCTATAGTTTACCGATAAGACCTTCTCCAAATTTACCTAATGACCAATCAATAACTTTATATCCTAGTTTAGGTTTGTTTGAAGGCACAAACATTAATGCTGGTCGTGGTACTGAGTTTCAGTTTCAACGTTATGGTGCGCCATTTTTAGATGCATCACATTATACCTTTACCTATACTCCAAAACCTAATTTTGGCTCTAAATATCCTAAGCATAAAGATGAACTCTGTTATGGTGAAGATTTATCAAATATAAAAGCTGAAAGACAATTTACTTTAAAGTATGTGATTGACGCTTACACTAATGCTACCGATAAAAGTAAAGTGTTTAATACTGCGAACTTCACCAAACATGCTGGTACAGAAAAACTACAACAGCAAATAGAATCTGGAATGAGCGAAGAAGCCATTAGGGCAACATGGAAAGAGGATTTGGAAACCTTTAAAGCAATTAGAGCGAAATATTTAGTCTATGATTAATTATTCTCAGTTACCACTACTTTTTTAGATTCGTTAGCGACTATAGCTTCAGAGGGTATTTCTATTGGTTCTTCTTTTGGGATTTCTTTTAAAATTCTAACGACAAAAACAATGCGTTTTGGTGATTGTACAGCTACCAACACATGTTTTCCTTTTGGCAATTTGTTTAATGGAAATTTATAAAATGTGGTGTCTACATAGACATCAAAATCCCTTCCGTAGTCTTTATTAATAGAATAAAGATAATTGATCTTTTTATCGCTTTGCAAGATTAATGTATCCTTGGTTTCATTCAACTTATGAATTAATCCCTTGGCTTGAACATTTGTGTTGGGTTCTAATTTGGCATATTGCTCTTGAGCCTTTAACGTAAAACTCAATAAAAAAACGAGGACAACAATGAGGAGAATTCGGATTAAATTTTTCACTACAGCAAAGCTTTACGTTTAACTTGGTTTGTTTAGCTCAACAGTATTTAATTAATTAATCCATCGCAAACATAAACGGATAATTGAATGAAAGGATAAAATATCCATCAACTACACAGAAATTAGAGGAATTACTAGTTTTTGTTGATAAGTTGTTAATAACCTTTATTAGAACGCATCTCTATAAGCCTGTCCGGATAGTCTGTAATAATACCATCTACATTCCATCTAAGCATCTTTAATAGGTCTTGCTCTTCGTTAACTGTCCAAGGAATAATCAGATAATTTTGAGCATGGTACTCATTAATAATTTCTGAAGTTAATAATTTAAAATATGGACTAATAATTTCTGGTTTGTAAGATAGTTTTTCAAGCTTTGTAGCAATAACTTCATCTTCATCTACCAGAAGTGCATCTGGCATCTTTGGGGATTGTTTTTTTATTTCCTCTAAAATCACTAAATCAAATGACTGCAAATTCACTAGAGAGAAAAGTCCACTTTCTTCAATTTCATCTAAGACTATTTTTACATATTCATCTGGCTGTGGTGTATAAATACCGTAATACTCAGGCTTAGATTTAATTTCAATATTGAATTTAATATCAGGATTTTTAGCTTTTGCCAATTCAAAAACTTCAGACAAAAGTGGTTTGTAGGTTTTTAGTTTCTTTTGGTCTGGATATGTAGGATGAAGTTTTGTACCACAATCAAATTGTTTAATCTCAGTGTGCGTCATTTTGTAAAGATTATACTTCATGTCCATGTCTTCAGGAATCTCATCTCCTTTTGGATTAAAACAAATAGTTCGGCTCATAAAAGGCTCATGAGACACTACAACTTCATTGTCTTTTGTAATGGCAATATCTAACTCTAAAGTCGTAACACCAAGCTCTATCGCTTTATCAAATGCTGGTAAGGAATTTTCGGGATATAGACCTCTACAACCTCTGTGACCTTGAATGTCTAATTGTTTTTCGGAGTTGCAGCTCATTAGAGAAATAACTAAGATAGGTATAATGCTATTCCTCAACATCAGCCGAGAGTGTCGGTTTTTCATATTTCTGAAAAGGTTGTTTTAGCAATTCACCAATATTGCTATTTTTCGTTTCATCTGGAAAAACATCTACTCCATAAACCAATTTTTCTCTATCCATGTACATGTAAGTACCCAATAAGCGATCCCAAATACTGAAAATATTACCATAATTAGAATCTGTATAAGGCAAGCGGTAATGATGATGAATTTTGTGCATGTCTGGTGAGATAATAAAATAACTTAAGGCTTTATCCAAACCTTTAGGCAATTTAATATTAGCATGAGTAAACTGCGTAAAAATTAAAGACATGGCTTGGTATAACATCACCAATGCAAAAGGTGTACCGACAGCAAAAACACCAAAAAGCGTAAACGCAAAGCGAATAACACTTTCAATAGGATGGTGCCTGTTGGCTGTTGTGGTATCTACTTTGTGGTCTGTGTGATGTACCAAATGTACCATCCAAAGTGGTTTTACTTTATGCTCTACATAATGCGCCAAATACGCTCCAAAAAAGTCTAATAACAAAACACCAAGAAACGCATAAAGCCAAAGCGGCTGAGCATCTGGAAACAACCAATTAATAACACCAAAATTATGTTCTATCACCCATTTTGAAGACCAATATAGTAATGATGCTAATGCGAAATTAACAATTACGGTTGTTAGTGTGAAGAATAAATTAGGCAACGCATGCTGCCACTTGTTATACTTAAATTTGAATAAAGGCAAACCACCTTCTAACAGCCAAAAAAAAGTTAATCCACCAATTAGAATAAGACTTCGGTGAGAGGAAGGAATCGTTTCAAAATAGTTAATAATCGTTTCCAAAGAATTATCTATTTAAATTTATAATCATTCGCGCTTTTTTCAAATTTACTGAAGAAATTTGAGATTTCCATTCTTCTGCATCTTCGGATTTACCTGTACTCATATAAGCGGTATAATACATAAATGCCATAAATGGTTTATTACTCTCTATAACCTCTTCATCTTTTATTTTTTTTAATTGTCTAATCACCTTTTTTGGCCGTTTTAGAAGTAGATATTCTTGAAGCTTCAACAACTCACAACGTTGTTTCAAAGCTGTATGCTCATTCTGCTCTTCTTTAGAAATAAGTCGTTCCGCCTCGTTAATGTAAATATTAGACAATTGAATAATATCATTTCTGGTTCGCGGTTTAGCGTACATGCTTAGATCTAAATATTTTGATGCTAAAAAATAGGCAGAATAGAAATTCTTATCCTGCTTATAATCCTGAAGTTCTTGAGCAATAAACTCCGTATTTAGAGAATAACGCTCTATTAGTGCGGTTATATTTTGAAAATCTTCTGTAGAGTAATCTACATTAAGAATATTGCCATTAATATCCATAATTTTAATACTATCGTCATTAAACTTATCTAAGTATTTTTGGCTGCGTTTGTCTTTAATCTTTTCGTATAAGTCTGCATAGCGGTATTCTGAAACTATAACAGGCACGAAATGTTCCCAAATTAAAGGGCTTACTTGTTCATCTTCGTACAAATTATTTATAAATATTGTTCTACCCTTAGTATCTTTTACTATCACAGGATATTCATAACTTGTAGTTTCCTCCCAAACCATAAGTACCATTTTATTCTGGACCGTTGCCAAGGCTTGCGCTACTTCGAGATTTTTCATCCATTCTTGAGCTGAAGCTGTGTTTACTATTAAAACAAGGAGCAATAATTTTAGTAGAACGTTTTTCATGTTTAGTTTTTTTCAAAGGTTATATCAAAAATTATTCCGAAGCTAACCCTATAATTTTATTTGTTTTTTCATTTCCTCAACAATATTATAAGCCGCAGGACAAATTGCTACATTTTTAAGTGTTAAGTTAGAAATTTGCTGAAACTTTTTTCGATCTGTATGCGGAAATTCTCTGCAAGCCTTTGGTCTTACATCATAAATCATACAGTAATTATCCGCATCTAAAAACGTGCAAGGCACTGATTGCAACACATAATCATTATCCTCATCTATACATAAATAGGCATCAATAAACTGCTGCTCTTTCATTTTGAAAGATTTAGATATGCGCTGAATATCCTTATCCGTAAACAAAGGTCCTGTGGTTTTACAGCAATTAGCACATTGTAAGCAATCCGTACGCTCAAACTCTTCCTCGTGCAACTCTTGCATAATGTAGTCTAATTGTTTTGGTGGCTTTTTTCTAAGTTTGGCAAAGAAAGTTTTGTTTTCCTTATGCTTATCTTTGGCCAGCTTTGGCAGATTATTGATTTGGTTTTGCATATTGTAAATATAATCAGAATGAGATGCTGAATCAAGTTCAGCATGGCAAAAATATTATGACAAAAGACATCTTTGGAAAAGCACTATTAGACTATCAGAATGGTAATTATTCTGAAGATATTATTACCTGGACCAACATATCTGATAAGGACGAATTACCACTTCCCTATTTATTCAGAACTTACTCTGAAATGCCAAAACTAGAACAAAAAGCTTTACAACTAAGCAAAGGTAAAGTCCTCGATGTTGGTTGTGGTACTGGCAACCATGCACTTTGGTTACAAGAAAAAGGATTTGATGTAAAAGTAATTGACAGTTCTAAAGGTGCTATTGAAGTCTGCAAATTACGAGGTATAAAAAATGCCGAACACATTGCGTTATTAGAAGAAACAGATATGTTTGACACCATTCTACTTTTAATGAATGGTACTGGTATTTTTCAGGAAATAATACAGGTTGCTAAATATTTAAACTATCTAAAATCTTTATTAAAACCTAGCGGACAAATTTTAATCGACTCATCTGATATTTCATATATGTACGAAGATGAAGATGGTGGCACTTGGTTAGATTTAAACAGTGGTTATATTGGCGAACTTGATTATTTCTTTAGCTATAAAGGTGAAGAAGCAACTCCAATGAAATGGCTCTACTTAGATTTTGAAACGCTAAACACAGCTTGCCAAACCGTAGGTCTTCAATGCGAAAAAGTTATGGATGGCGAGCATTTTGATTATTTGGCGAGGATTATTCATGCATAATTTACTTCCTGAATTTGGTTAGCTATCCATAGTGATTCTGAAACAACACTTCGACAAGCTCAGTATGACAGTTCAGAATGACAATAAAAAGATTCCTGCTTTCGCAGGAACTTTAGAAATCAAACTGATACGTAGCTCCCGCTAAAATCTGAATGCCTTGAACAGGGAAGTTTAAATAACGCTCGTAATCCTGGTTAAGGATATTATTTACCTTTCCAAATACAGATAATTGATCGTTGATTTTATAACCTACATGTGCATTAGCATCAAAATAACTATCTAAACTCATAACAGGACTGGGATCTTGCGGAAACAGTGTCGCTACTAAGCCTTGCTGATCTTTTCGTTCGCCAACATAAATGGCACTAGCACCTGCATACCATTGTTCAGATATTTGTAAATCCATAAAGATAGAACCTGTTACGTTTGGCAAATTCCATGCTTCAGCTTCATTATCCATGTCATAGTTGAAGTATTCTCCTTTAAAACCCAGCGTAAAATTTCTATTGACATCAATATTTAATTCGCCAGCAACCGAAAAGGTAGTAACATCATCATACACCACACCAAAAGAATTACCATATTGGTAATCTGCTGTTGCATCACCTCTGGCATCATTTGCTTTAAAAAGTGCTTTATTCTCTTCTGCGTAATAATTTCCTTTAACGTTATAACTTACACTATTAGACAGCTTTCCTTTTAGTCCTAAAAACCCTTTATAGCGCTGGTCTGTTGGCGCTACATAAAGTGTTGGAGATACAAATGGATTCTCAGTCGCAAAATCGTAGTAAGAGTTTTGTTGTAACTGCCCTGTGATTCCACCATAAGCAATTAAGATTTCATCTACTAAACGGTAAGAAGCATCAATATTAGGATAGATAAAAAACTTATTATCGCTAAGTTCGGTATCATTAAGATAGACTAAACTTAAGCCTAAATTAACCGTTAAATCATCTTGGGTTAATTGATACGAAGGAGATAAACCAACTGTAACATTTCCGTAATTAATGTCACCTAAATTCTCGTAATCACTATCAAAACTTCCACCAATGTAATCTACATATAATTGTGTTTTTATAGCTTCTCCTTGCACAGGAATATCAAAACCTGCTTTAGCTACAAAGCGGTTTTCACCAGAATCTTGATTATCACCAAAACGTCTAAAACGTACACTACCATCGTTGATAATAGCATCTTCAAAATTAATTTTTCCTCCTAAATAAAAACTATTAAACGTGTGGCTAGGGTCTATCATATCTGCTTCGGCTTGTCCAAAGAAATTCTGAGGCAAACCATACCAATTGTATGTCATTAAGTCAAAACCTCCATCTACTTTCCATGATAAATCTCTATGTCTTTGAGAATAATGTGCGTTTAAATGCGTGGTAGAAAAATCGTCATCTAACAATAAATCTTCAATACCACCTTGAGAAGAATGGTGACTGAAATAACCACCAACATTTTCAGAATTACTAAGCTCATGGTTAAGATACACTTCACCCAAAACTGTTGTATATGTACCTACTCCTAGCGATGCATAATTATCGTATAATTTCACAGCTTTTGCTTTATCAACGGTTGCTGCTTTACCTTTTGCTGGCGTAAACGTTGAAGCTACTGGAATTGAAAAAATATTGTACTTAACCTCTTTTTTCTTCACCAAATTAGAGTCTTGCAATTTTGGAGTATCCTTAATTTTAAAGGCATCTGAAATTGTAGGTTTGTATGGTGTTACCACATTTACGACTTGGTCATCAATAGTGTCTTTTGCTCGTTCTTGAGCTACCATTGATACACTGCTTGATATGGTGATTATAAAAATTAAAAACTTGATTTTCATTTGTAATGTTTTGATTGAATCTTATGCTATATTAATTTCCTGTAAGAGTTGGGTCGAATTGAGAACTAGGGGTGCAATCACTAAAATTTTGTTCGTCTAAAGCCGAGAAATTTCCAAATAAGCAAAATGTACCAGATTTCATATAAACCTGTTCATTTTCAACAACTATTTTGTACTTATACGTCCCATCTGGAACACCTTCTACGCCAAACTCACCTTGAGGTTCTGTTGGAAAAGACTCATCTGAACTTGAGCCATAATCAGTACTTTCAAAAATAAGCTCGTCATCAATGTTATATATAGATACAATATGATTTTCATATAGCTGAATATTCTCAATACCAAATCTATCATTGTAGGCATCATTGTTTGGTGTAAATAAATTATATACAATTATTTCTCCTTGAGATTGGTCTAAATTATCAACATTCGGTCCAAATACTGGCTCCTCTGAGCAACAACCAGCAAATACATCTTCCTCTTGTTCATTATTACTGTCATCACAAGACATGAAAGAAAACGCAGCTGTTAATAGGATTAAAAATGATTTATAATTCTTAAAGCTTTTCATGGCTAAAATATTGGTTTTGGAAATCTGATTTTGAAATTACTTCCTGCGCAGGAATTTAGTTATCGTCGGTTTCGATTGATGAATTTGTTTTAGCTTCTTCGGTTTTAATCTTGTTAAGTTCTTGCTGTGCCTCTTGTACCACATCATCAAACTCTGGGAAATTAGAAATCACACTTTCTAAAATATAATTGGCCTGAAACGCATCTCCCAAAGCATAGAAATTCTTCGCCATAACTACCAAACCTTTAGCACTGTAATATTTGTAACTGCTGTAATCCTTGGCCAATTTTTGAATGGTTGTGTTTGAGGCTTCATACTTACCTTCCTTATTTTTAAAATACGCATTGTAATATAGAGCTTCTGCCGCAACACTTCCTGTAGCTATTTTTTCTACATCAGCATAGGCTGTTTTTGCTTTGTCTTCGTTTCCTGTTTTTATGGCAGAACGTGCAATGATGATTTTAGCATCACTCTTCACTTTTACATCTAAGTTAGAATTTGCCAATACCTTTTCGGCATAATTTTCAGCACTAGAATATTCTTCTGTTTGGTAGTACGCATTCATTAAGTTAGACTGCGCATACAATACATTCTGTGGATAGTCTGCTTCAGCTTCTAAAGTTTTTAAAACCGGAATCGCCTGAGACCAGTTAGACTCTTTCAAATAAATTTCGCAAAGCTTTACTGTTGCCTGCTCTGTATATTCACTTCTTGAAGCATCAACAACATATTTGTAATGTGGTTGAGCGGTTTCAAATAAATCCTTTTTGTAATACAATTGCGCAATGTAGAAATGTGATTTTAACGCATGAATACCATTAGGAAACTGATTTAAATATTTATTAAACTGACGAATGGCATTCTCTGTATCGTTTTCTAAATATGGCTTTTCGGCTGCTAAATACATGGTATTATCTAGCTCTACATCAGACACCTCAACATAATCTAAAGACTTTACCCAAGCTGCGTAATCGTCTACTCGACCTAAATCGATATAAATTAAACGCGCTGTAGATACTGCCTGAACAGCCTCACCAGAATTCGGAAAATCGGATGCAACTTTTTTAAACTTGGTTAATGCACGCTCATTATCATTGGCATTGTAGTATACCAAACCTTGACGTAACAACGCTTTTGATGTGAAAGCACCACGTTTGTATTCCGAATTTAATCGGTCGTACATCTGCATTGCTTTGTCTGTCTCGTTAGACTTAACATAAGAGTTTGCCAGCTCGTACATGGCATCGTCTCGTAATGCTGACTTAGAATACGTATCTATAAACGTATTAAGCTCAGAAATTTTTGTAGATGCTTTGCCTAAATACCCATTACTCATCGCTTTTTGAAATGCTGCATAATCGGTTTCAATTTCATTAATCTGAATGGCTTTATCGTAAGCATTGATGGCATTTTGGTATTTACTAGACACAAAATAGCCATCTGCCAACCTTAAATAAGCATCGTTTCGTCGTAGTCTGTCACCAGAATTATTATCAATAAATTTTTGAAAATATTTTGAAGCGTTGGTATAATCTTTCAACTTGAAATAGGTGTAAGCCAAATTGTAATCTAAGTTTTCATTCTCAGATAATCCTGAAGCTTCAGACATACCAACAAATTGTTTAAATCCAATTAAGGCATCGTTATAGTTGGTTAAATTATATTCGGTTTCGGCTTTCCAAAAAGTAGCTTTTGCTACAAAAATTGGATCTCTAGGTTCTTTTAATGAGTTATTAAATAGCTTTAATGCCTCACTATAATTGGTGTCATTATACAATTCAATTCCTCTGAAAAAAGCTACCTTTTGGTAAGCTACTTTGTTTTCAAAACTGTTTTTACCTTTTAATAATTCTAAGGCTTCCTTGTAATTTTTTGATGTGATGTAAGAATCAATCAGTAAGGTCTCAACTTCTTCTCTGTAGCTTGTATCTGGATATTTATCTAAATAACCTGATAACACTTGCGGTACAGACTGGTAAGGGTTACCTATTTCGTAACTGATTTTAGCATAGTTTAACCAAGCATCTTCCTGAATTTTTAAATCGTAATCCATTTCAGATGCATTTCTAAAGGCGTTTAATGCTTCTTGTTTTTTCTCTAGGTTGATGTAGCTTTCACCCAAATGATAATAAGCATTCTGTGCCACAGCGTTGTTACCATCTATAATTTTATTGAATTCTGAAATGGCTTTTTCAAAATCGTTTTGCTTGTAATAAGCGTAACCTATTTGGTAATAATCTGTATTGCTCCACTTTCCTTTTTTGCCTTCATAAGCTTGAAGATAAGGAATAGCCTCTTCGTATTTTTCGAGGTTAAAATAACTTTCACCTATAATTTTATTAAGTTCAGATGCTTCCACACCTCTACTGCTTGGTAGTTGCTCTAAGGCAAGTTCTATGGCTTTTTCAAACTTTCCTAATTTAAAGTTTAAATCGGCTTGATAATACGATAACTTTTCCTTGTACTTTTCATTATCACTCACCTGATCGAAATACTCATTCGCAGTATCGTAATCATCACCTTCGTAAGCCATGTAACCTATGTAATACTTGGCTTGCGAGCCGTATTCCTTAGAATCTGCAACACGGTTAAGATACTTTGTTGCTTCTTTTTTACTATTTGTAGAATATAAAGTGTAACCGTAATTAAAATTGAAACGCTCGCGCTCAGTACGTGCTATACTAGACTCATCTACTTTTTGATACCATTTGCGAGCATAAGCGTATTTACCATTTTCAAAATAGTAATCTGCCACATCTAAAAAGGCCGTGTTTCGCTTTGTGCTTGTTGGGTATTCTTCAACAAATTTTTCGATTAAGTCGTCTGCGTTTCGTTGGTTTAATCTTACAGCACAATTGGCAATGTAATACGAACAGTCAGACTTTAAAACAGCATCATCTGTATTGTACTTAATATCGTCAAACAAGGATTGTGCAGCCTTGTACTGTTTGTTATTGTATAAGGTTAATGCCTTTTGGTAATCTTTTAAAGCACTGGTATAGATAGCGGATTTTTGAGCAAATCCAAGCATTGCAAACGTAAGAAAAAGGATAAGAAATTGTCTTTTTAACAGTAGCATCAGCGTCGTTTTTTGATTAATATCTATTGATGATAAACTATCACAATTCAAATATAAATGAATACAAAATGTATAACGACAGAAAAGATGTATAATTATAAACTAGAGTCTGGTTTTACGTTTTCTTTAACGCTTTTGTACTTAAACAATTTGTTTAGCGTTTGATTATTGAGCGAATTAATAATACATTTACCAAGACAAAAATTTTGAATTTTAACTATGTCCGAAACTGTTTTACAACTTAAAAACGCAACGATTTATCAAGGTGGCAGCATGATTTTGAATAATGTTAACTTTGAAATGCAGAAAGGTGATTTTGTTTATCTCATTGGTAAAACAGGAAGTGGAAAAAGTAGTTTTATGAAAACGCTCTATGGCGATTTAGAATTGACCGAAGGAGAAGGCACTATTGTAGACTTCAATCTTAGAACAATGAAAGAGCGAGACATTCCTTTTCTAAGAAGAAAACTGGGTATTGTGTTTCAGGATTTTAAACTATTACCAGATCGCACTATACATGGAAATCTTGAATTTGTACTTAAAGCTACCGGCTGGAAAGATAAAGACAAAATAAAAGAACGTATTGAAGAGGTTTTGGATAAAGTAGCCATGAAGACCAAAGGTTTTAAGTTTCCTCATGAGCTTTCTGGTGGAGAACAACAGCGTATTGCCATTGCTAGAGCGCTGCTTAATGATCCGGAGTTAATCCTAGCCGATGAGCCTACAGGTAACCTAGACCCACAAACAAGTATTGAGGTAATGGAAGTGCTACAAGACATTAATAAAAACGGAAACACCATCTTAATGGCTACGCACGATTACGCATTACTTTTAAAATACCCGAGCAAAACGCTTAAGTGTGATGAAAATAAAGTATTTGAGGTAGTGCAGCGAAAGAGTTAATTCTGCTATAAATCTTATTTATCTTAATTCTTTTGATAAGAAACTATGCTTTCTATCCTAATCCCAACATATAACTACAATATTAACCCACTTGTTAAAGAGCTGTACAAGCAGGCAAATGCTTGCAACCTAACGTTTGAAATTATTATTGTAGATGATGCTTCGCCCCAAATAAAATATAATTCGCAAGAATTAAGGCACTTAAAGCATGTAAGTTTAAAAGTGCTAGATAAGAATATTGGTAGAAGTGCTATTAGAAATGTATTGGCTAATTTAGCCACTTACCAGAATCTTCTTTTTGTTGATGCAGGTACATTTCCAAAATCTAAACAATTCATAAATAACTATTTAGAAGTATTAGAAAAAGATAGTGTTATAGGTGGGATGACACACTACAAAACCAAACCTAAAAAACCTTACACTTTAAGATGGTTGTACACCAAAAAACGAGAAACGAGTCTAAAGAACACTTATACCTCTGCTAATTTTTTTATTAAAAAGTCTATCATAGTATCTCATCCATTTGATAGTGGGATAAAAACTTACGGCTACGAAGATTTATTGTTCTTTAAAACATTAGAATCTAATAATGTTACGTTACAATTTATAAATAATCCTGTTATCCATGATTGTGATGAAGATGCTATAACGTTTATAAAAAAAACCGAAGATGCTCTAAAAAACTTGCACTACTTCTCTGTAAGCCACCCAGACCTTTTACATGACAATAAAATTTTAAGAGCTTTTACAAGGCTAAAGCGTTTATGTTTAGATAGAGTTTTTGGAATGGTGATTGCAACAACAAAACCTATATTATTGAATAACCTAAATTCTTCTCGACCATCGCTTTTTGTATTCGATTTGTATAAGTTAGGCTACTTTTGTAATCTAAAACAAAAAAGCTAGTGCCATACTTTTCTGTAGTCATAACGGTTTATAACAAAGCGGAGTTTATAAAAAGCACAATAAACAGTGTCTTAAACCAGACATTTCAAGATTTTGAGGTCATTGTTATTAACGATGGCTCAACTGATGAAAGTGAACATATCATCGCCTCTTTTACCGATAAACGCATTACACTTATTACAACATTAAACCAAGGTGCCTCAGTAGCTAGAAACACAGGTATTAAAGCGTCTAATTGCAACTACATTGCACTGCTTGATGGTGACGATTTATGGGATCGGGATTTTCTTAAGTACATTAAGGACGCAATAACAACTTTTCCGAAAGAAAAAATCTATGCCACTGCTTTATCCCAAAAATACCCTAGCAAAACTGTGCCTGTTTCATACAGTTTCAAACAAAAGAAACTCTATGCTATTCGTGATTATTTTAGGTCCAGTAAAAAATATGCTATTTTATCTAGCTCTAGTACTGTCTTTGAAAAATCAATTATAAATAAAACAGGAAACTTTGATCCTAGCATTGTTTCTGGGCAAGACATAGATCTTTGGATAAGGTTTGCTTTAAAGCACAAAGTTGTGTTCATCAATAAACCATTAGCAATATATAATCACGTAACATCAAGCTTATCGAATACAGCTTATACGTTAAAAAACAAATCAAAATTTGATAAATACCTTAATGAAGAAAAAGAAAACGAAGATTTAAAAGCTTACTTAGATCTCAACAGATACTCTATGGCTTTATTGAGTAAGTTTCTTAACGATAAGACTTGCTATAATTACTATACTTCTTTTATAGATTTTAAAAACCTTACAGCGAGACAAACTGTTTTATTAAAGAGCCCTAAATGGCTATTGAAACTCTTACTAAAGCTAAAATCTTTTAAAGGAGAAAAGCTTTACTATCCTGTTACGTAATTTTTAAAGTCATCGTAGTCTCTTATGTATTCTGCTTCATTGTAATTGGTAGACGCTAAGACTAAGCATACAGATCCTGATGAGAAATTTTCTATTTCTCTCCAAATATAAGTAGAAATAAACAAGCCCTGCGTTGGCTTATAAAGCCTTATTCTTTTTTTTGTTTCACCATCATCTACCACAACCTCAAAGCTACCGCTAAGCGCTATGATTACAGATTGTTGCTCTTTATGTGCGTGGCCGCCTCTAAAACTATCATTAGGTACGTCATATAAATAATAAACACGTTTTAGTACAAACGGTACTGTGTCTTTTTCTACAACAGCTAGAGCCCCTCTTTCGTCATGCACCTTGGGTATATCTAAAAGTTTAACATTGTTTAGAAAACTACTCATTTAATAATATATTTATCTTAATAATGCCTGCCATTGTTTACCAATTGCTTCTTTTGATAAATGTGCCACACTAGATCTAGCATTCAATTTGCAATGTAAATATAAATTTTTATCCATTACCATTCTGTTCATTGCGTTTGCTAAAGCTTGTACATCGTGATTTTCTACCAACAATCCATTATGTTCATTCATAACAATTTCACTTGGACCAGATTTACAGTCTACAGAAACAACAGGAATACCCAGAGCCAAAGACTCTACTATTACTCTCGGAAAACCTTCATATCTACTCGTTAAAACTGTAAAAAAAGAGGCTTTTACATCACTATAGGGATTGGACTTAAAACCAATAAACTCAACAAAATCTCTTAATTCTAGATCATTAACTTTTTTCAAAAGTATAGCCCTATCCTTTCCATCACCTAAAATTCTTAGTTTAACATTATTTTTTGGAAGTATGGATTTTGAATAGGAGTTTAACAATAAACTAATGTTTTTAATTTCATCATCTAGTCGCCCAAAAAAGAGAATATACTTCTCATTTACATCTTTGATATCATCCTTACAATCAAAATTTTCTGATGCAGGATTATAAATTACCTCTAGATTCTCAAGATCATATTTATTTTTTAGCTTTTTTGAAATGGCTTGGGACACAGCAACTATTTTATAAGCAGATTTGTAAAGCAATCTACCCAACAAAATATTTGGATTAATATAGCTACTGGTTTTGTAACTTCTAACACAATAAATGGTTTGAGGTGCGCTATAAATTAACTTAGAGATTATAAATTCCTTTAAAAACCCAATCCTTGTTCTATTATCTATTACATAGTCAAAATTATGCGCTTTTAGGTATTTTCTAAAAACGTTAAGCCTTTGAAATCTTCCAAAAATTGAGTTATTCTTTTCCTTTAATTCTCCTAAGTTTAAGAGTTTTCCCTTATAAGGGTATTCAATGATATTTAATACAGAAATGATATGAACATCACACCCTAAATCGAACAAAATTTCAGATAAATATGCCGATGACCGTTCCGCACCACCACCACCAAGTGAAGAAACCACAATACAAATCTTTTTGGTGTTGGTTTTAATCATTTACAATTATATTTGAAAAGCAAATGTAACGATATAAATGAAGATTTTACTTGTTGGAGAATATAGCAGGCTTCATAATTCTTTAAAAGAGGGTTTAGAAAAACTGGGACATAATGTTACTATAGTTGCACCTTTTGATGGATTTAAGGCCTATGATGTAGATATACTTATTAAAAAAAAATACCAAAAAGGCTTTAAACAAAAAGTAAAGAATCTGGTTTATCGTCTATTTGGTTACGATCTTGAATCTCATAACGTTAAACAACAAATTTTAAATCTTAAACCCAAACTTAACAACTTTGACGTAGTCCAATTTATAAATGAAGCACCCTTTGGCTGCACCGCAAGTGTTGAAAATGATATTTTTACATCAATTTCTTCATGGAACAATAATGTATATTTATTGTCTTGTGGAACGGACCACATCAGTATTTCTTATGCTAATAAAGACAACTTCAGGTACTCTATTTTAACACCTTATAAAAATGGAAAAGATACATCTTTTGTTGAAGCTTATGGATTAAAATTTTTAACTACAGAGTTTGTTAAGCTTCACCAAAACATTTACAAAAGGATTAATGGAGTTATTGCTTCGGACATAGACTATCATTTACCATTAAAGAATCATCCTAAATATTTAGGCTTAATTCCAAACCCTGTTAATACAGGTATATTAAAATTCAAAAAGCCAGTGATAAAGGACCAGATTGTAATTTTCCACGGTATTAACACTCATAATTATTACAAAAAAGGTAATGATATCTTTGAAGAAGCATTAACTAGCATAAAACAGAAGTATAGTACTCGCATAAAAATTATAACAGCTAAAAGCTTACCTTACAAAGATTATATTAATACCTATGATGAGGCACATATTCTATTAGACCAAGTGTACGCCTATGACCAAGGGTATAATGCCTTAGAAGCCATGGCAAAAGGCAAAGTGGTTTTTACTGGTGCAGAACAAGAATGGTTAGACTATTATAATTTAGAGGCAGATACAATTGCCATAAATGCTCTACCAAATGCAAAAGATATTGCAGAGAAGCTTGCATGGCTAATAGATAATCCTGAAAAAATTATTGAAATATCGGTTAATGCCAGACAATTTATAGAAGAAAATCACGACTACATCATTTCTGCAAAAAAATACTTACATATATGGGAGGAGAATAAAAAATGATCCCTACACCCTATTTCTGTGTTTTGAAGTCTTATTAAAGTAATTGATAACTACAACCAGTACAATAACAAAATAAATAGCATACCTTACTAAATGGGCTATAACAACACCTTCCGTACTAAAATAATCGATAAACCAAGTGGTAAGCACATAAAACAAAATAAGGGAGATGATCTCTGTGATTACAAAGCTCTTAACCATTCGTTTTGCTAAAAATTGATGTGCTAAAATAAGACTGCACAATCTAATAAAATCGCCCAGCAATTGCCATTTAAACAAGGGTTCCATACCTTTAAAATCTGGGTATATAATATCTATAATTACATTGCGTAATAGATAGACCAAAATCATACCCAATCCAAAAATGGGTAAGATGGTTTTGTAAATATTAACCACTTCAGTTTTAAATGCTTCCTTGGTATAAATATTAGCAAATCTCGGAATGACATAAAGCGTAAATAAACCCGAAGCAAAAACCATATAGTTTTTTGATATAAAACTCACCGCTGTCCAATAGCCTGCCTCATTAATATTTATCTTATTCTCTATAAGACCTATGATACTCAATTCAATATAATTTAGCAGAAATGTAGATACAAACGACATTAAAGTAAAGGCTAGCAAACTATTTTTATAACCTAACCCAAAACCCAATTTTCTAAAATCAACAAAGCGTTTTATAACTTTTCCAAATACAACAATGATGACTATTAATTGAATGACTGGTGCTAAAGCTATCGCTAAAATGACGGCTTCTAAATTAGTATTATAAATTGCCAATAATAGAAGTATTGCTGCCAGCACATAGCTTATCAATTCTATTTTAGCGTAATTTTTATATTCAGACAACCCATTAACAATGCCATATAATGTTCTATTCAAAGCTATAAAGGGCACTATAAAAGCAATAACTTTAAACACATAAGTAAAATCATTAGATTTAAACAGAACTTTAGAAAAATAGTCAGCCCCAAAAAAAAGCACAGTTCCTGAAATAAAAGAGCCTACAAGAACAAAAACAGTAGCAGTAGAGAAGAGTTTATTTACTTCTGACGTATTGTCTTTATGCTCAGCCACATACTTAACGATACCATTAAAGATTCCTAGAGATGAAATACTGGTCAGCATTCCCATAATATTTCTAACCTGACCTATTCTGGCAATACCAACTTCGCCAAAAGTCGTTGCTAAAAGCCATTGAGTAAAACCCGAAACAACAAGTCTAAAGGTAACAACAACAGCATTAAGCGATGTAATCTTAAGCACAATGTTATCTCTAATAAATCTAGGAATTTTCATGCTTAATGTATTAATACTCGTCTATACCATCGTCATTTATAACACCAAATAAGGAACTTCCAAAAATAAGCAAGATAATGCCAAAATGCATGAGATAGCTAAGACAGTGACCCATCACTGCACCTTTTAATCCAAAAGCATCAATAAGATAAATGCTTGAAAAATACATAATCACAAATAAAAATACCTCGATAATAATAAAATGTGTAAACATCTTTTTGGCTAAGAACTTATAGGCTATAACCATAGACATCACACGCATAAAATCGCCTAGAATTTGATAACCCATTAAATCTTCTATGGGTCTAAATTCTTCAGTAAATAATAGAGTAACCAACAAACTTCTACTGAGGTAAATGACACCTAATATTATTGCGAAAACAGGAAGAACCGTTTTATAAAAACTAAACACTTCTTTTCTAAACTCAGTTTGAGTTTTTAATTCAGCAAATCTTGGCAAAATGTATAATGCCATTAATGAGTTAATAAACATAAGGTAATAGTCCGAAACTCTCGTAACTGCAGTCCAATATCCTGCTTCTTTAATTCCTATTTCTGCTATAATGTAATTTCTAATTATTATATACACAATAGGTAATGCTATTGTGGATACCAATGCCATAACCATGTTGGGACTTAGTTTTCTAAGCACAGAAATTTGAATATTAGTGATATTTATAATGGACATAAAGTTTTTTCTAAACGCAATGCCTACTATGGTAATAAGGAGGTTGAGCGCTGGTGTAATTACAACAGCGATTAATGCACCATCGATATTTTCTTGTTTAATTAAAAGAAGCGTAACGAGTAAACCTAAAATTTGCCCAGTTATATTTATAACCAGTAAAATTCTGTACTTAGAGAAGCCATTCATTATGGCAAAAACATACATGTTTAAGGCATAAAACGGAAGCACAATGGACATAGTCTCTATAACATACACATAGTTATTATTGAAAAAAATAAGATCATTAATATATTCAGCATTGTAATAACACAAAAAGGCCAATAACAAGGAAGAGAAAAAACCAAAATAAAACACTGTAGATAGTGTATTGGTTAACTTTACCAAATTATTTTTGTGTTTGCTTATAAGCTTAACAAAACCATTGTAAAGACCAGCTATTGATATGGATTGTATGGTACTAAGGAAGTTTCTTAAATTGCCAATAAGTGCCATGCCTTCTGGCCCTATAAATAAGGCTATAAACTTTGATATTAGAATACCCGCAAGAATCTTAATACTAATATTAGCGGTATTAAGACTTGCCGCTTTTACTAAAACTTCATTATTTATATAGTGAAAAAACTTTTTCAATTAATAAGCATTTAGTACCTCTATCACCCTATTAACTTCTTTACTGGTTAATACTGGACTTATTGGCAAACTTATAATTCTTTTATGAATTTCTTCGGTTATAGGTAGTATTAAATGTGAAAATCTTTGTAATGCCTTTTGTTTATGTGGTGGAATTGGATAGTGAATCAACCATCCTATTTTGTTTTGATTTAAATACTTTATAATATCCTCCCTATCATCCACTTCAATTACAAAGGTGTGAAATACATGATTTTCAGAATCGTCATAAAAAGGAAGACCTATTTTGGAGTTTCTAATCTTTTGAAGATAGCATCTAGCTACCTCTCGCCTTTTTGCATTATCCGAATCTAAATATTTTAACTTAACCCTTAAAAAAGCAGCTTGTAAATCATCTAACCGGCTATTGTAACCCATTATTTTATTTTCATATTTTACGCTACTTCCATAATTCCTCAAAAGCAAAATCGTCTCGTACAATTCTTTATCATTAGTTGTTACTGCTCCTCCGTCTCCCAAAGCACCCAAATTCTTACTTGGGTAAAAGCTAAATGCGGCTGCATGGCTCAAATTGCCGGCTTTTGGGTATTGATTATTAGGTGTTAGGTGTTTTGAACTCACAGCACCATGTGCTTGGGCAGCATCCTCAATCAACAATAAATTATGCTCATCTGCGATGGATTTTAGGCGTTCCATATCTGCTAATTGTCCATAAAGATGTACCGCAAGGATTGCTTTAACATCCTTATTCAATTTCATCTCCACCTCTTCAGCAGAAATATTATATGTTTTTGGATTAGGCTCTACAAACACTGGCTCTAAATCAGCGTGTAAAACAGACAGAATAGATGCGATGTAGGTATTGGCAGGCACAATAACCTTATCGCCTTTTTTAAGTCTTCCAATTTCTATATAGCCTTTTAAAATTAAAGTTAGTGCATCCAGACCATTCGCAGTTCCGATACAATAATCTGTACCGCAATAGTTAGCAAATTCAGTTTCAAAGGTCTTAACGTTTGGGCCAAGAATGTAATACGAAGTTTCTAACGACTTAGCAAATGATGTTTCAAGCTCTTTTCTGAATCTATTATTAATTTTATGTAGGTCTAAAAAAGGGATCATACCTGTTTTGCATTTTTAATAAAATTCGTCAATTCGAGTGGTTTTTCAGAATGAAATGATGAAAAATTGTATCGAGAATCGAATTTTATGATAAAAAACCTTGTTCTCAATAGTTCCTTTGGGTGAGATTGAAGTACTCTTTCTTGCAGAAAAAACTCGAACTGACGGTTGTTTGAATAATAATCAATTAAAACTCTCAACGGATTAATCATATAAAAAGATTCTCTAATAGCTTATAGTTTTCCGTGTCAATCTTGTAGAATCCTTGAGCGATAGAACGCGCTCCAAAGCCTTCCTTCCAATACTGCAACCCTTCATTTATACTTTGACCGTCATTTTCATTAGAAATACCAAAGTTAAAATACGATTTATCAGCAAAAACCTCCTCTAAAAGATAATGATGTAAAAAATCTAAACTTCCTAGTGTATTTTTATCTGCATTCCCGGAAATATACTGGCTATGTGCTACATGTTTTGTTTCAAAAATTGTAGTACCTGCTACAATTATATCATTGTGGTATACATTGAATTGTCTTATTTTATCTGGAAATCTGGATTTTAAAAGCTGTATTTCTTCTAAGCTATGTACTGGTTTTACATCATGCTTGTTATCTAAATTGGGCATTAATATTTCATTCCAAAACTCTTTAAATTCATTGACTTCTTTAACTATGAGATTATTTTTCTGACCTCTTTTGCAACCATTTTTTCTGCTTCTATTATAAGATTTAAATTTGAGGTCTAAAGTAGAATGCATATCCATGCGTTGTAGTTGTGCCTTTAGTTTAAAACACAAATAAGCTAATGGATTATTGGTTTGGTTATCCAAAAAAACAAAGGGTAACTCTTTTATGACAAGATTTTTTATTCCATTTTCTGCCAAATACTCTAAAACTGTTTTTAAAATAGGTATAGCATCCTGGCTCTTTAAACTCGATTTGTATATCAATCCGCCATAAGTCAAACCTTGATGAGAATACACAGTATTTTTGTCCTTATTTGCTGGCAACAATGCTATCAATTCATCATCCTTAAATAACATTAAGGAATAATCTTGAAATCTATCGCTATGATAGTCCATAAAATCTCTTAGGAATAGAAATGTTTGTTGGTTGCTATCTAAAGCAAATCCATTCCATTCATTTTTAAGAGATGGTTTATATTGTAAAACCTTGAAGTTTTGCATCTATCAAAAATAAACTAAAAGGTTGAAAAATAAGATTTTTTAATTATTCTCGATTTTTTCAAGTATATAAAAATTACAATTCTTTTATTTTATAAATAAATCTATTGCTTCTTTTAACATAAGCAAACTCAATTATTCTATATTAGCTAAAAAATACATACTGTTGTTTACCGATATAAAAAACAATCCTTTTAAATATATCTTCATTTTGGTTCTCATTTTCTATATGGTTTGTTATGGACTATATGGAATTGAAGAAGGAGATATGGGCTCTATTTTTGGTATATCGTGGAGTATATACAATGGGTACTTTCCTCACAGAGACTTTGTTTATATAAAACCAGCCTTTTCACCTTTTTTTCATTCCTTACCTTTATATATTTCAGAGGACTATGCTTATTTAATAAATAGGTATTTTTATTTTATACAAGTGTTTACATACTCTTACTTGTCAACTCTTATAGTATTTAATTACTTAAAGCTTTCAAAAAAACACCTCTTTTTTATAGCCACAATTGGAGCTATTGTATCTGTTCATAATTATCCTCCAATGCCTTGGAATACTGTTGATGGTATCTTCTTTAGCGTAGTTGGTCTTTATTTCATTATTAAAAACAAAGAAAAATGGTGGTCCATTTCAGTTGGAGCCCTTTTCCTTTTCTTAGGTGCACTTTGCAAACAATCTTTTTATTTCTTTCCCATCATTATTGCTTTGTTTTTGATTTACCATAAACAAATTAGAGCGTTTATAATTCTAGCTATTAGTGGTATAATATATACCTTGCTGTACCTCTTGTTATTTTGGTGGCAAGGAGCTCTTGAGCCTTTTATAAATCAGATGTTTAGTTTCACAACAGGTTCAAGTTTAATTGGCACAGGAATTAAATCTTATTATCTGGCAGTAAAATTTAACCTCATAGCTGTTATTATAGCGGTTTTAGGTGTATGGTTTTCAAAAAAGTATTTGAAAGGTCACACTTCTTACTTTCTTGCTAACATCATTATTGTTATTGTTTTTCTATGGCTATATTATAAAAATCAAAGTTTATATTATTCTGCAAAGTATGGCATAGTGCACCTTTTGTGGCTTTTTGGTTCATTATACGTTTTAATAAAGAGCTTAAAAAATTCTAAATACACCATTATGGTGGTATTATTTTCATTAGCATGGTGCGCCTCCATAAGTAATGGTTATAATACTCCGATTGATTTTTCTACACCAACAGTTATCACTTTAGCATTGTTTTTTCTCGGTGAATTACGGTCAATAAAACAATGGAGTGCATTAATTATTACTACTCTTTATATCGGCACTTTTTTTTATGGATATCAATATCCATATAGAGAGAAACACAGAAGTGAACTTAATTATAATTTAGGAGAAATATTCCCTAGATTAAAAGGAATACATACTAACAAAGATAGATATGATAAGTTCGATGAGTTAAAAGAGTTATCTAGTCGTTATAACAACTTTACAATTCTACCATCAATGACCTTGGGTCACTATATTACGGACACAACTAATCCAATAGGCGTAGATTGGGTTTTTAATCATCATCTTGCTGACCAACTTGAAGATTACAAACATATGCTAAATGACAAAGACCTGACTATCTTTTTAGAGAATTTTGAGAATCATATAGACAATTACGAAGAAAGTTCTCTACTAACTATGTATGTAGCTAAAAATTGGAAACTTATTGAGAAGAAAAATCATTTCAGAGTATACCAAAAACCATAAGTAAATAAAACAATAATTTTGTAGTATGAACTTTCAAAAAGATTTACTCTCTCTAGTAATCCCTCTATATAATGAGGAAGAAAACATAAAACCACTACTTTCGAATATAGATAACGCACTAAATGAATATAATATAGAAGTTATTCTAGTTAATGATTTTTCTACAGACAAAACGGTTAATATTATTAAAAATTTATACCACCCAAAAGTAAAGCTAATCGAACTCCGAAAAAATTATGGTCAGAGTTCGGCTTTGGCTGCTGGCATAGACAATGCTGAAGGTAAACACATAGTAACCCTAGATGGAGATTTGCAAAATGACCCTAATAATATACCTGCTATGCTTCAAAAGTTGCATAGTGAAAATTGGGATGTCATAGTAGGCATTAGAAATCACAGAAAAGATAGTTTTTTAAAAAAACTACCGTCTAAAATTGCGAACTTCTTAATAAGAAAAGCTACAAAACTTAACATAAAAGATCATGGGTGCGCCTTAAAGGTTTTTAAAAAGAATATTGCTAAAGAATTAAATCTTTATGGTGAAATGCACCGTTTTATAGGGTTATTAGCGTATCTTAATGGTGCTCGAGTAGGTGAAATAAATGTAAATCACAACAGAAGAATACATGGAAAATCTAAGTATGGCTTGGGACGAACTTTTAAAGTGATAAATGATATTCTTTTAATCTTATTTCAACGTAATTACTTACAAAAACCATTATATCTTCTTGGAAATCTAGGGATACTCTTTTTTTGTATTGGAGCTATAATTAATATATACTTGCTAATCGAAAAAATATTAGGCAATGATATTGGAGACAGACCACTTCTAATATTAGGTGTTTTAATTTTGCTTGTTGGCGTACAACTCTTTACAACAGGTATAGCTATAGATTTACAAATGCGCACCTATTACGAAACACAAAATACGAGACCTTATAAAATTAGGGAAATTACAGATTTTAAACAAAAGGAAGAAACACTCTAAAATGATTTTATCTTACTCTTTCCTCTTAACCAAATAATTCCATAGCCTTTAAAAAAATAAAAGAGAAACACCCTAAAGCATTTCTCTTTTAAATATTACCTAATTATATAACTATATTCTGAAACTACACTTCGATGCTTCGACTCCGCTCAGCACAGGCTAGCTCAGTGTGACAGTTCAGAATGACAGGTCTTTTTCTACAAACTCTTATTTCGCTTACGATCTACCTCTTTTAATAAAATTTTACGCAATCTTAAATGATTTGGTGTTACCTCAACGTATTCGTCTTTTTGTATGTACTCTAAAGCTTCTTCTAAAGAAAACTTAATTGCTGGTACAATTTTAGCTTTATCATCCGCACCTGCTGAACGTACGTTACTTAATTTTTTAGTTTTGGTAACATTAACCGTCATATCATCTCCACGAGAGTTTTCACCAATGACTTGTCCTTCATAGATATCTTCTCCTGGATCTATAAAAAACTTTCCTCTTTCTTGTAATTTATCAATGGAATAAGGAATTGCAGTACCATTCTCCATAGATACTAAAGAACCATTTAAGCGTTCAGGAATTCCACCTTTTAATGGTTGATACTCTTTAAAACGATGCGCCATAATAGCTTCACCTGCTGTTGCTGTTAGTAATTGATTACGTAATCCTATAATACCACGAGAAGGTACTATAAATTCACACACCATACGGTCGCCTTTGGCTTCCATACTTAGCATTTCACCTTTACGCATCGTTACCATTTCAATGGCTTTACCAGATACATTTTCTGGTAAATCAATCGTCATTTCTTCAAAAGGCTCGCACTTAACACCATCAATTTCCTTAATGATTACTTGTGGCTGACCAATTTGCAGCTCGTAACCTTCGCGACGCATGGTCTCTATCAATACAGATAGGTGCAATACACCACGACCAAACACCATAAACTTATCAGCACTATCAGTCTCCTCTACTCTTAGTGCTAAGTTCTTTTCTAGCTCTTTAGTAAGGCGTTCTTTTATATGTCGAGAGGTTACATATTTACCATCTTTACCAAAAAATGGCGAATCGTTAATGGTAAATAACATACTCATTGTAGGCTCATCGATGGCAATGGTTTTTAAACCTTCAGGATTTTCAAAATCAGCAACTGTATCACCAATTTCAAAACCTTCTAAACCAACAATGGCACAAATATCTCCCGTTTGTACTTGATCTACTTTTAAACGGCCTAAACCTTCAAAAGTATGCAATTCTTTAATCTTACTTTTTACGATAGAACCATCTCTCTTTACCAAAGAAATTGGTTGACCAGCCTTTAACGTTCCTCTAGTTAAACGACCAATAGCGATACGTCCTGTAAAGCTTGAAAAGTCTAAAGACGTAATCAGCATTTGGGTAGTACCTTCTTCAATTTTTGGCTCAGGAATATGCTCTATCACCATATCTAACAAGGGTTCAATATTTTCAGTTGGCTTTTGCCAGTCTTCACTCATCCAGTTGTTCTTAGCAGAACCATAAACTGTTGGGAAGTCTAATTGCCACTCTTCTGCACCAAGTTCAAACATTAGATCAAAAACTTTTTCGTGCACTTCATCTGGCGTACAGTTTTCCTTGTCCACTTTATTTACCACAACGCAAGGCTTCAACCCTAAATCGATAGCTTTTTGTAACACAAAACGTGTTTGAGGCATTGGGCCTTCAAAAGCATCTACCAAAAGTAATACACCATCAGCCATATTTAATACACGTTCTACCTCGCCGCCAAAATCGGCGTGACCAGGTGTATCAATGATATTGATTTTAGTGTCTTTGTAAACCACAGAAACGTTCTTAGAGGTGATTGTTATACCTCTCTCGCGTTCTAAATCATTGTTATCGAGAATTAAATCTCCAGTGTTTTCGTTTTCACGAAACAACTGACAATGGTACATAATCTTGTCTACCAAGGTGGTTTTTCCGTGGTCAACGTGCGCAATAATTGCAATGTTTTTAATCTTCGTCATAACTGATGCTGATTTTAAGCGCGCAAAGGTACGTCTTATTCTTATCAATTCGTTAATTATATGTTATATTTTAAAAATGAGACAATTTGAGTTTGTAACTTGTCGTTGTAGAAATTGATTAATAGTAAAAGCCTTAAAAATCAACCGCTAATTGGGCTGTTTACGCCTGCCTATCGGCAGACAAGTCTGAACCCTTAATTTTTAAAACAGATGAATGCAATTAGCAAGTACACCAAGTTTATTCCATATCTTTATTTTATTAGCATAGTAGCATATTGGTTTACTACAGTTAATAGAAGCGAAGGTATTTCTGCATATCCTATTTTATTGTTTGCTATTCCTTTTTTGTGGCAGTTAATTAAACCAAATAGAAACCTTAACTTCTCGCTAGGTATTGTATTTGTTTGCTTGTCCTCTTATTTAATCCTTGCCTATATATTTAACTTACTGAATATTATGAATTGGTCAGAATCTGCCAAGCGCTTGCTCTTTTATGGTGGTGTATTGGTTTTTGGAAACTTTATAATGTCGCTTTGGATAATAAGAAATAGCATAAAAAAGGAGTTTTAAAATGTTATCTTTGTGACCTAACATTAAAGTCTTAAGCCTTGATAACTATTCCACAATTAAAACACACAGATTCTGATAACTTCTTTTTGCTTTGTGGCCCTTGCGCTATTGAAGGTGAAGATATGGCATTGCGTATTGCTGAAAAGGTAGTTTCGATTACTGACAAACTAGAAATACCTTACGTATTTAAAGGTAGTTTTAAAAAAGCTAATCGTAGTAGGATTGATAGTTTTACAGGTATTGGAGATGAAAAAGCCTTAAAAATATTGAAGAAAGTTTCGGAAACTTTCAATATCCCAACTGTAACAGACATCCATGAAGTTTCTGATGCTGCTAAAGCTGCTGAATATGTTGATGTTTTACAAATTCCTGCTTTTTTAGTGAGACAAACAGATTTAGTTGTTGCGGCTGCTAAAACAGGTAAGGTTGTAAACCTTAAGAAAGGGCAGTTTATGAGTCCTGAGTCTATGAAACACGCTGTACAAAAAGTAAAAGATTCTGGCAGCGATAAAGCTTGGATTACCGATAGAGGCACTATGTTTGGGTACCAAGATATGATTGTAGATTTTAGAGGTATACCAACAATGCGTCAGTACGCACCCACGGTTTTGGATGTAACACATTCTCTACAGCAACCTAACCAAACTGTTGGAGTTACTGGTGGACGACCAGATATGATAGAGACCATTGCAAGAGCTGGTGTGGTAAATAATGTAGATGGATTATTTATAGAAACACATTTTGATCCTGCTAATGCTAAAAGTGATGGTGCTAATATGTTACATTTAGATAATCTTGAAGGGTTGCTGACAAATTTAGTAGCTATAAGAAAATTAGTTTCTAGTTTTTAAGTTACTTTTTTTCTTACCCAGAATAAGCTTGAAGGGATTCGTATTAATCTCTAATTGTTTTTCCAGCACATAGACTATTACCTCATCATTAATATCGTCTACAGATTTGTAACGCAATGAACGAACAGATTTTCTATTAGTATCAATAAAATATTCGGTATATTTTTCTAATTTTTCAAAATGCCAAAAGGCTAAATCTACATAGTCTTTGGACTGGTTCAAAAAACAAATAGGAATACCGTTATTATAGTAAAACGGAATGCGCCATTTGTACAATAACTCTGCACTGGGTGCAACAGCTCCTATAATGGCCTGAAGTTGTAACAAGATAGATTTATAAGGTTCTTCTTGTTTTAGAATGTAGGCTTCTGCTGGATTCAAAATTGGAATAATTTTTGTCTAATTTAGCAATATGAAAACATATTTACTAATCTTATTTCTGCTTTCAGTGCAACTTAGCTTAGCTCAGGACTTTGCTAAAATTGATTCTGTAGTAGCCACGTATCCAAATAATTTTGACTCTATTGAAACATTTACGAGCAAAATAGAGTTAGACTTTAAAACCGATTTAGAGAAGGTAAGAGCTGCTTATTTCTGGATAGCTAATAATATTATGTACGACTACGATAGCGCTAATAGCGTTAGGGTTAGCGGGTATCATTATAATGATGATAGTGAACTTGAAAAAATTCAGATGAAATACGCAGCTAATGTTCTTAAGGATAAAAAAGCTGTCTGCGAGGGTTATGCGCAATTATTAAAATACACTTTAAAAGCATTAGAAATAAAGTGCGAAGTCATTGATGGCTATGCCAAAACAGATATTAAGGAAATTGGCAAGGTAAAAAATGAAGAAAACCATGCTTGGAATGCAGTATATCTAAACAAGAAATGGCAACTTATTGATGCCACGTGGTCAACGGGAAACGAAGAAAATAAACCAAATCATTTTGATTTTAACGATGTATATTTTCTCATAGAGCCAGAGCATTTAGTGTGGAGTCATTTTCCCGACGATAAAAAATGGCAACTAATAAAGAAGCCTATATCAATCCTAGCTTTTTTTTATTCACCAATCATCCATTCAGGATTTTACAACTCTGATTTAAAATTATCAAAGATGGTAGGTACACTAAAGTCTAGCAAAACCCTCAAAATCGTATTTGATTCAATAAATTCCGATAAACTTTATTATTATCAATATACAGAAGCTTCTTTAAACCTAGAGCCAATTACTTTAATTAAAAAAGGAGACAAACATATTGCCGAAATACCATACAACTATGATAATGGTAAGGAGCTAATTATTTATGCTGATAGCCACGCCTGTTTAGCTTTTAAAATCATTTAAAACAATTGAATTAAACCAATTACAATTAAACCGATACCAATTACAGCCTTAAACGGCATTAGTTTTTCCGATAATTTTCTAAGACTGGTTTCCAAAGATGGTACTTTTCCAAAAGCTTGGGTTAACAATAGTATACCACCCAAGATGCTCACAATGTTAAATAATAAACCATCCCAGAATTCTAATATGGCCAAAATGACTAATCCAAGCCCTATAGCTGTTTGAAATGGAGCTAAAAACCCAGCGATTTTATTAAAAAAATTGCTCTCACCATCCCATTTATCTAACGTCGCTAGTCCAAGTAGTATACCACCTGAAATATTGGCTATTGCTAAAAGCAGTTCTATCATAACGCTTTAATTATAAGTGCTTAAAATATAAATTTAGTTAATATCTTCTAAAATTGTTTTGTTAAAACCAAATAAATTTAATTACTTTGTATTTCAAAGTACTTTTAATTATGAGCAACGAAGACTATCTAAAAGACATTAGCGAGATTAAAGATTTAATGAATAAATCGTCTCGCTTCATATCATTAAGTGGCTTATCTGGTATTTTAGCAGGAATATACGCTTTAATTGGTGCTGCTGTTGCCTATTGGTTAGTTATAAATCATAGCGGAGGTCTTCTTTATATTTTTCATGGTTGGGTATTTTGGACCTGTATGGCAGTACTGGCAATGATTGCAATTTTGAGTGTTATAACTGGTGTTATACTTACAACACGCAAAGCGAGACAAAACAATGAAAAAATTTGGGATAACTCATCGCGTAGGCTCCTACTCAACTTTTTAATACCGCTTGTAGTTGGTGGTATATATTGCCTCATTATTTTAGACCAAGGACGTTATGGACAAACTGGTGGTTTAATGCTCATATTTTATGGTTTAGCTTTGGTAAGTGCCTCAAAGTATAGTTTGGGAGATATTAGATATTTGGGATATATTCAAATCGCACTTGGGTTAATTGCAAGTTATTATCCTGGTTATGGATTTTGGCTTTGGGTAATAGGATTTGGAATAATGCATATTGTCTACGGCACTTGGATGCATTTTAAGTATGATAGGAAGTAGTTTACAGTTGCCATTCACAGTTTTCAGTAACTTTACATTAAATCTTGTACCTTGAATATTATTTCAAACATAAATAAGCTTTTTGACCATAGAATCCGGCTAGGTATTATGTCCATTCTCATGGTTAATGAGTATGCTGATTTTAATACATTAAAAGAATTACTAGGTGCTACGGATGGTAACTTGGCAAGTCATACAAAAGCATTAGAAAATGCAGAATACATATTAGTTGAAAAACAATTTATTGGTCGTAAACCAAATACCAGATACAGTGCCACTAAACTCGGCAAAGCCGAATTTAAAAAACATATTGAAGCTTTAGAAAAGCTTATAAAAAAGACATAATATTTCGACTGCGCTCAATACGACGCATATTTTTTTATCATTTTACTTTGTTTTTCAAAGTACTTTTAATTAATCAAAACTATGAAACAATTTATTCTAATCGCCTCAGCACTATGCTTTAGCATTTTGTTTTACGATAAGCAAATTGGGCTTAACCTTTTTTTATTCAGCTTGCTATCTGTCATTATTCTTGCCATAAATAATACTGACGATTTTAAGAGCAAAAAGAACATAGGCTATGCTGGCATTTATCTTGCTACAGGACTTGCAGTCTTTTTTCATGACTCTGCGCTTGCTATTATCGCAAATAGTATATCGTTCTTTACACTCATTGGATTATTGTCTCAACATAAATCATCTATTTATGTCAACTGGCTCAATGGATTATACACAACTATTGCAGGATTATTTCACCGAAATTTCACAGTAAACGAGGCCAAGCAAACAGTAGAATCACAAAAAGAAATTGATTATGTTCATTTAGCTAAAATCGTTTTAATTCCTGCAGCGATTGTCATCATATTCATTGGTTTGTACCAAAACGGAAACCCAATTTTTAATGAACTTATTGAAAAGATTGATTTTGGTTTCATCAACATTCAATGGTTGTTATTTGCAGGTCTTGGCTACTATTTATTTTTAAACATTCACAACCCAATTGTAGTAGAGCCTGCTACATCACAGGACTTAAAAACTGGTAACCTTCTATTTAAAACAAAAGATTTTTCAATTCCAATTTTAAAACAAGAAAACCAGCTAGGCATCATTCTAATAGCCTTACTCAACGTGCTTATTGTAATTTTTCTAATAACAGATATCACTTTTATCTTAACAAACGAAGAAGTTCGCGGTTCGGTTTTCTCAAATCAGGTGCATAGCGGCATTAATGCTTTAATTGCATCTATAGTTATTGCAATAATTATTCTGCTTTATGTTTTTAGAGGTAATCTTAATTTTTACAAAGAGAATAAGACGGTAAAAAACTTAGCCTTCACATGGATCATTCTTAACGTAATATTGGTGCTAAGCATTGCAGTAAAAAATAGTCAATATATCTATTATTTTGGGTTAACCTATAAACGTATTGGTGTTTTAGTCTACCTTATTTTAACCTTAACAGGACTTGTTACTACACTTATAAAAATCGACAAAACAAAAAACATTTGGTATTTGTTTCGATTAAATACTAAGGCTGCATTTGTTGTATTGGTTATCGCAGCAATGATTAATTGGGATTACCATATTACCAACTACAATTTTAATTATGCTAAATCCATGGATATTAATTATCTGATTGACTTGTCCGACAACAACACCTTACTATTAAAAGAAAAAATAGAAACTAAAGGAATTGAAAACAAAAGTATTTATCGCATTGAGGAAAAGTATAAAAACTACACTATGGAACTATATACTAATTCTTGGCAAGAGCTTCAATACGATAACTTAAAACTAAACCGCAGGTAACATGATTGTATTACTAATTTTTGGTATATCATTTATTTTGTTGGCAACTTATACAATAATAAGAATCAGTATTGCTTGTGTGTTTTGGTCCTTCAGTACATCAACTGATGCTATGCAAATATTTAAACGCTGTTTCCCTTACTACATCATTACCTTAACATCGATTTGTTTGGCATTCATTGTTGCTTTCAACAAAGAACCAATTGTTATATACTATGTCTCATCAGTCTATTTTTTAGCCCTATTTCTCTGGAGAAGAAAAATTAAAACTTATAAAAAAACTTTTGCCGTTGAACCAAATCAAACCCATCTACCATGAACAACCTATTTAAAACAATAAAGTACCTCAGAAAACAACTCATCATTTGGTTGTTTGAAAATTCCCAACGCATCTATACAAGGCTATTTAAGCATCACGAATCATGGCATATCTCAAAATCCGATTTATTAAAAATGCCCAAACCATCTTTTGGAAGGCACTTAGGAGATTTTTTAAATAAAAATAATTTTGAACTGATTCCTAAAGTAGAACGTCATGATTGCTACCATGTACTATGCGGTTACAGTACAAATGTTGAAGATGAAATTGCACTACAATGTCTGTGCTATGGCAATGGAAAGCGAAGTCTTTATTTATATGGAGCCATTATACTTGGTGTTACTATCCTACCAGATTATTATGCATACTATTACAAATCTTATAAAACTGGTAAGAGCGCTAATCCTTTTCATCATTTCGATTATAAAAAACTATTACATGTTTCTATTGAAGATTTTAGAAAAACTATTTTTTCTAAACCTGAATTGTACAATTTAAACCTCATCCAATCATGACAAATCATCTATTCGTGAAATTTAATACTATGATAAATATTGAAGAATACTCCTTCAAGTCCCATCAAGGGGACAGTCCTAAAATAAACATGGGAAAATGTCCCTTTGAGGGGACTTTAGGAGTGTAGAATTAAAAGTAATAAATCAATATGAAAACGTTCAGAATAATAGTACTAATTATAATAACTATCTGCTTAGGAATTTTTGGCACTTATCACTGGATGAGTTTTAAAACCAGACATCAAGTTTATGATAGTGTAAACGACATACCGAAAAACAAAGTTGGGTTGTTACTTGGCACTGGAAAATATGCAGCAAGCGGAACTATTAATCTATTCTATAAATATCGAATTGATGCCGCAGTAATGCTTTATAAGTCAGGAAAAATCGAATACATTTTGGTAAGTGGCGATAATAGCAGAAAAGATTACAACGAGCCTTCCGATTTTAAGAATGATTTAATAGCCAAAGGTATTCCTGAAGATAGAATCTTTTTGGACTATGCAGGTTTTAGAACTTTAGATTCTGTTGTGAGAGCCAAAGAAATTTTTGGGCAAACCAATTTCACTGTTATTTCACAGAAATTCCACAATCAACGTGCTGTATACATTGCAAAACATTTTGGTATTGATGCTGTAGGTTTTAATGCCAAAGATGTTTACAAGGCAAGTTTTCGAGAATACTTAGCACGCTCTAAAGCTAGTTTAGACTTAGTTTTTAACGTACAACCCAAATTTTTAGGAGAAAAAATCTCAATTCAATGAAAGTAACTGTCTCAAAAACATAAATCATGGACTGTCACATTGAGCAATGGTTAAAAAATGTCTTTAACAAAATGATGAGATTTCTCGACTACGCTCGAAATGACAGTTGAGGCATTTTTAGTCAATTCCATTAATTATGCAAGTAATATTATCTATGAAACTTCAATTCAACAAATACTATTTAGCATTGGCACACGCACTATTTTTAATTGAGCTCGCCATAGCCTTTATTATAAAAACCGGATTTATTCGCTACACCTTTGGCGACTATCTCGTGGTTATTTTACTATACGCAATATTTAGAGGATGTACCAATATGAGTGTGAGGGCCTCAGCTTTGGTCGTCCTCTTTATTGCTTATGGTATAGAGTTGCTTCAACTCACTTCATTCTTAGCCTACTTTAATTTAGAAAACAGTACAGCTGCAAATCTCATATTTGGAAGCACGTTTCAATTTGGAGACTTAGTAGCTTACACCTTAGGAATTTCAACAGTTTTAATCATAGAATACTATTTACAATTAAAAAAAAGTGTCACTTCGAGTGAATGTTATGATTGCTAATGAATAAAATTAGCACTTCGACAAGTGTCACACTGAGTATAGCAGAAGTGCTCAGTAGAACTATCGAGAAGTAAATTCTACCAAACTTGTTCTCGATACAATTTTAATCACGAATATCTTCGAGATTAAAACCACTCGAACTGACGTGTAAACAATAACATATGGAACTAATAAAAATACTCATACCATTAAAGTTTAAAACGCTGTAGAAGACAATAATTAAGAGGCAGATCTGTTAAAGCACATTACATTTTAACATTTAATGACTAAGACAATAAATCGTTTTAACTAACTTTATCTGTAATAATCTTTTAAGCTTTAAGCATTTAGACTTCAATCTAACAACTAAAACCAATTTCATTATGAAAAAAATAATTTTAGTACTATCAGTAATCGTCACTTTTGTATCATGTAAAAGTGAAAAAAAAGTTGAAAATGGTATCACTATTGGTGACTTTAACTTCTCTTCAAAAGAAATCACTCAAAATGAACCTTTTACTATAACATATGTTGGCACCGGAAACTTAGAAAATAGTTTTTACCATAAAATACAGCACAACAAAGCGTTTCCAGATGACTTAACATTTGTAGAAAACAAAGCAACCATAACTATTGCAGATAGTATTTCTGGAGTTGCATTTAATTTCAAAATTGATAATAAATATAATCATAACAATAAAAAAGGCTTTTTGTTTAAGGTGAAAGATAAAAGCGGAAATCTCATTTCAGATTCTCAGGCTTCTTTAGCGTATTACACCATGACCTACGGTGAGCAATTTGGTTTAGAAAGTGACCCAAAAGAAATATTAAACACCTTAGATGAAACTCTAGAAACCAATCCTAGGTTAATTGATAATTGGTATCAAAATCATATTTATTTAGCCAATGAAGTTGATATAGACAAAGGTAAAACTATTGGTAACAACTACATTTCTCATTATTCATCTAAAACAGAAATGACACTCAAAGATTATGAAGCTCTATCTAATACCTATAGAGCTTTAAGAGACAAAGCTAAAGCAGATAGTATTATTAGTTTTGTTTCTAAAAAGTATCCAGAAAGCGATTTGGCCCTAAGATCAAAAATTGATGCGTTTTTCGAGGCCAAAGAACTAAGCACCAAAGAAGCCCTCTTTGCGTCTAATAAGGACAGAATATTAAATTCTGATTATGCAAATTATATTGTTAGAGCATTAGCTATGGAACATTTCAATAAAGGGAATACCGAAGCTTTTTACAACTATACCGCCTTAATGAAAAACAATACGGACAAAGCTTCATTGTTCAATTCCATTGCATGGCCCAATGCAGAAAAGGGCCAAAATCTTGAAATTGCATCAGAGCTATCTCTAAAATCTCTTAGCTTAATCGAAGCAGAACAAAAAGAACTCAAAGAAAAACCAGATTATTACAGCCCTAACCAATACAAAAATAGCCTAGAAAACAGCTATAATATGTATGCAGATACATACGCCTTGTTAGCTTTTAAAAAAGGAGATCTTAAAGCGGCTATCAAATATCAAGCTAAAGCTGTAAGCAAAAATTCTAATCCCGAAATGAATGAGCGTTATATTGAATTTTTAGTAGCAGATCAACAATACGATAAAGCCATAGAAATTGCTAAAACGTACATAGAAGAGGGCAATAGTACAGCTAAACTCAAAACTTATTTTAAGGAGGCCCTATCAAAATCTGACAATAAAACTAATCCCGAAACTCTTATTGCCGACTTAGAGGCAAAAGCCAAACAAAAGGAACTTGATAACTTAAGAAAAACATTATTAGACGAGGACGCTATTGATTTTACATTAAAAAATTTAGATGGTGAAGAGATAACCCTATCATCTCTTGTAGGAAAAACTGTAGTGCTCGATTTTTGGGCAACATGGTGTGGCCCTTGTATACAGTCCTTTCCAGGTATGCAAAAAGTAGTGGATAAATACAAAGACAACGAAAATGTAGAATTTTTCTTCGTTGACACCTTTGAAGATGGTGAAACAAGGCTTAAAGATGTTGCCAAATTCATTGAGGATAATGATTATAATTTTAATGTTCTCATTGACCCTAAGGAAGAAAACAGCACTAAATATAAGGTGGCCAATGCTTATAAAATTTCTGGGATACCAACCAAAATTATAATTGGCCCTAGTGGAAAGATAAAATTTAAATCTGTTGGCTATAGTGGCTCAGCAGAAAAAATTGTGAGCGAGATAGATGCCATGGTAGCGTTACTAAAAACTAACCCTTAATTTAGTTAGAGATAAATAACAAAAGTGAGTTTATATAAAAAAGCTCACTTTTGTTATTTTCCATCCACATAATCCTGTAGATATTTAAAACGCTCTGTCAACTTACCATCTGCAGTTGTAATTTTTGCACGCTTTAAAATACCTCGTTCGTCATTATTAAAAAAAGCTGGTATAACATGCTCTACAAAGGTTTCTCCAAAACCTTCGCTGGCATCTTTTGGCAATTCACAAGGCAAGTTATCTACTGCCATAACCGTAATAGCACCTTTAGCATCAAAAGCAACTTCTTGTTCGGTTTGAGGATTGTAACCATAAAATGGGTCTGCTATGGTCGAAGGACGAATGGTTGAAGCCACAGGACCATCAATATCGCAAGACACATCAGCTACTAAATTAATTCTAAAATCTGGATGCTTGGCGTCTTCTCTTGTAAACAAATAAGGTGCATTATTACCATAAAAATGACCAGCTATAAAATAATCCGTTTGTTTAGCGTAAGGCATAAAATTACTCTCGTAACCTGTTGGGTCTTTGTAGAACTGTTGCTTATTTCCAACTTTACCATCCTTACGTTTGGCGTATTCCATTACATCTGCCATGACGTAAACAGGCTCTGTAAATTCAGATGTTAGATATAAAGCATCGCTTACTTCTTTTATTCCCAAATGATCTAAAATTTCTTTAGCTCCATACGCTACTTTTCCGGTTCCAGTGAGTAATATTTTTATATTTGGAATTGTGATTTTATCCAATTCAGCTTTTACTTCTTCCAAGTCAGCAAGTGTTTCAACTTTTGGCAGATTAAATAATCCGTCTCTAAGTCCTAAAGCTCTAAAACCGTTGTATGCACCAACCAAACCAGCATAACGCCCAAAACCAATTAAACGCGCTCCACTCTGCTTAACTATGGTTTCGTGGTCGTACATTTCTATATTTTTCTCTAGCATTGCTTTTAGCAACTTTCGGTTGTATGGCTGCTTTTTAATGGTATGTGAAAAATAGAAGTACTTTTTATTCGGAATTAAATTCTCAACTGGGACTTCCTTTACACCAATCATCACATCTGCATCAGACACATCATCTGTTACTGTAAATCCTAATTTGGCATAAGCCTCATCTGGAAACACACGTATATCTGAAGATTCTACAACAAACTCAGCTTCTGGAAACTTTTCTCTGGCTTCTGCTAAGGTTTCTGGTGAGAATACAACACGTCTGTCTGGTGGATTTTTACGTTCTTTTATAATCGCGAATTTCATACTTATTATAACTTTAAAGTTGTCACATTGAGCACAGTTGAAATGTATTTAATTATTAACTAAAGATTTCTCGACTACGCTCGAAATGACAGAAATATAATATTTTGTCCAAATTCTAAATCTGGGATAATTTTGCACGAAAATAAGTTTATTTAAAGGTGTTTACAAATCAATCTGCGCGTTCTACTTCACTTTCACTTTTTAGTACGTAATCGCCATCATCTTGCTTAATGTACAGTGCTTTATCGCCAGTTTTACCATCTCGCGTTACTTTGCTACCCTTAATGGTTTTTGTTACTTTTTCTGTGTAGGTTTCTTGCACCTCGCCTTTGGCTGTTCCGTTTCCCCATTTCCACTTTACTGTTGCTCCTTTTTGTATCATTATAATCTGTTTTGTTTGAAAATAGATATTAATACTGACATTTTTTCTTAATGCTTTGATAAAATAGTCTTGGTATGGCTTTTGATTTAATAATTTTAGTAATTTCGCACACCTTTGGGCAATGGTTACTGTTCATTGGTAGGTGCGTTAGGGATGGAAGCGGCATCCTTTTTTACGTCAGTTCGAGTGTTTCGCTTTTGAGTGAAATGTATCGAGAACAAGTAAAAAAGATACAGCGGACAGCCCGACTCTATGAAGTTTAACGTAGTAGAGTAACGCCCAAATTATTTTATCATTTAACGATGAGTCCCTGAAACAAGTTCAGGGTTAATTCGATAACGCAAAACATAGTTTTGCTATCTCATTAAGGGGTCGACTGGTTTTGACAGCGAGATTAATTAAATGGTAAGCACGTCGTGTAATGGTTTTGATACACGTAAAAGGCTAGACCAAATTTTAAACGGCGAGAATAACTACGCTTTAGCTGCTTAATCTGAATTATAGTAAGATTTTAAGCTACATTCCTACAAGGTAGGAAGGCTAAATGTCTCCAGAAAGCCTTGGTTAATGGCGTTCTTTTTAGAGGCATCGTAAAAATTGACCAAGATTGGGTAGTGCTTTGATGCCCTTTTGAGATTAAAAAGCTAAGTGTAAAGTAGGCTGTCTTTAGCCAGCTTTGCATCGAAAAAATAAGAAAAGACTAAACGTGTAGAAAGCCCTTTGGTTACTTGTTTGGACGAGAGTTCGATTCTCTCCGACTCCACATTAAAGTCCAACTTTGTTGGGTTTTTAAACATAATAAGCTCATCAAGTTATATTTGATTGAGCTTTGTTGTTTAAAAGCGTTGGACTGAAGGCATAAAAAGTTGCATTTGGAGGATGGAAGACATTAGAGGCTAATAGAGTTAATCTCTCCGAATCCATTATGCTCCCTATCAGTGATGTGTATTAAGACATTTGTTTTGCAAATGCAAGCTATTGATCGATAGCTTTAAAGCTATTAGCCAAAATAAAATTAACAACTCTAGCTCCTTTAAAAAGAAATCTTGTTACGGCTATAAATTAAAAAAACTCAGTAGTTACAACTTACTGAGTTTTTTTAATTATGTTTTTGTATAATTTTTAATTCTGTTTTTGAATTAGTGTTCTTATTGGGAAAGGTATGTCGATGCCATGCTTATCAAAAGCCTCTTTTAATGTCATTATAGCTTCACTTTTTACCTGTATTGCTGTTAAATTTTTTGTAGCATCAACCCAAAAGCGCAACATAAAATTTATAGAGCTATCGCCAAACTCATTAAAGTACATTTCTATTTCTTCGTCTTTGTTGGGTGGAAACGTTGCTTCTATAGCATCAATGGCAATTTTCTTTACTTCTCTTAGGTTAGAGTCGTACGCTACACCACAGGTGATGGTAGTTCTAATACGAGAAGTAAGTGCGTAATTTTTAAAAGGATTCTCTACAATTTGTTTGTTTGGTATTACAACTATGTTGTTATCGGCTTCTTTTACTTTAGTGTTTCTAAGCGTTATTTCCATAACTTCTCCGCTAAATCCGTTGGTTTCTACCCAGTTACCTACCTTAATGACGTCGTTTAACGCTAAATAAAATCCTGATAATGTATTAGACAGCGTGCCTTGCAGCGCTAAGCTTACAGCAAGACCTGCAACACCTGCACTTGCTAATATTGTATTGAGTGCATCGTCTAAATTCATGACAGATAAGCCAAGAATAAGACCTAAAAACAAAATAATTACTGATAGTATTTTGGCAACAAGTCCTCTAATTGAAGGCTGTTTAATTCGTTTTTTTAATAACCTATTTATAAAATTATCGGTCTGGCCAGATAGCCAGTAAAATATAATAAAAACTACAATAGCAATGAGTAGATTTGGTAAATTTAAAACTACAGTATCTACCCAACTCGAAAGTTTTTCTGAAAGTTTATCCCATGAGGACTCTAAGGTGTCTTGTATTTGCATAATGGAAAAATAAAATATTTACTGGAAATGAGTTTTGTTGCCAACTTATTGCGTTAGATTAGTTGCAGCAACTTTTAAATAAATTGAGTGTGTTGATTTTTTTTAAGATAACAACTCTTAAAAAATATTAGGGTGTCACCAAACATAATGTTGACACCCTAGATTAATTATATAATTATGCCTATTAGCTGTTAAATTTAGATTTTAAATCGTTAAAACTATTCTTAACGCCATCCGCTGCTGATGAAAATGCATCTTTAGCATTTTCCCAATTATCCTCTGCCGAGTTCTCTAGTTCGTTCCATTTTTTTTCCAGATCTGCTTTTTTAGATTCTAAGCTTTTTATGGTTTCGTCCATTTGATCTTTAGCCTCTTCTTGGGCTGACTCTTTTTGCGCTTTTAACTCATTTATCTTTGCAGAGACTTCATCCATAGATTTTTTGGCATGGGCTTTAAATTCTTCTTTAGTCATGTTGAAATATTTAGTGTTAAAAAATTATTGCAAATTGTATTAAAATTCTTGTACGAAAATAAGTGTTAAATTTTATTTATCATATTAATAAACAGTTAATTAGTGTTAACAGTTGTTAAATATAAAAATTTAGATTCTTATACATTACCTGAAGTTTATTAAGATCTTGTTTAAGTTTAAAGTGATGCTCTGCCGTTTGAAGAATACGACGAGCATATTCTTTTAAAACCGTATGGTGTAGTTTAGAATCATCGGACTTTATGAGTTTATCGATAGACGCCATGAGTCTATAAATTATTGCAGGTGTGTTAGCGCCAAATTGGAGTATATCATTAAATGCAGTTTCCAAAAACCCTTTAAAATCTGTACGAGGTACTATAAGGCGCAGCTCATCTGGGTTATTTGTTACAAAGCGCTGTGGCACATCTGCATTTGCCAATACGCTTAGCGAAGCTGTTAACTGATCTATACAGTTTATGGCAGTATAAGGGTCGTTAATACCAGGAGATAAAGCTCTAGAAGCAATTTCAACAATTTGAAGAATAGCAAATTCTGTATCTTGAAACAGTGACTTACTTCTAAAAACCTCGTAGCAACTGTTCAGCGTTTCTATTTTATCTTGGCTTAATAACATTTCAGTCTTACTTAACACCTCTAAAACAGCTTGATGTTTTATGGTATACGCACCTGGTTTTTCTAAAATTTTAATAATACAGTTATTAGCTTCTGAAAATTTTACAAGTGCTTCTAAATCAAAATATTGAATATAGCCATGCTTTAATGTTTTTATAGATTGTGTATAATAAAGACCTTCATTAAACGTTTTTGTAAAGCTTTCTTCTATTCCTGAGTTTAAATCTGGATACAGTTGATCAGATTTTAATTTCAAATTCTTACCCAGCCGATCAATAACTTTACTTGGTTGAATATTTGTACTTACACTATGAATGTAAAGAATAAGTAAAAATACATTCATAATGGTAAATATAATTGCTACGAGTATAGATTGGTTTGGAATAAAAGAGAACTCACTTCCATCCCTAATAGCGTTAATTACTATTATACAATACATATATAATCCTAAATATTGACCAAGGACAACCTGATTGATGCGTTGGTACATAAAGTTTTTCAGTAATCGAGGTCCTAACTGCGATGTAGCTAATTGTAACACAACAAGTGTTATAGAAAATACAGTGCCTGCTATACCAGCCATACTACCAGATATTAACGATAACACGTTGCGACCAGACTCTGGGTTTTCTGAGAATATGAGGTTTAAGATACCTTCTGGTTTTAAAGGGTATTCCCTATCAATATAGATAAATAAAATAGCCATTAAAATGTTAGCCAAAAGGATACTACATGGTAAAAACCAAAAAGTAGATATTAGTTTTTTGTAAAAATATTTTAGTTTAATAAGCATAGTCTTATAATCTTTTGCTCAACATCCTTTTTAAATAAACGCGTTTAACCATGTAGATAAATGAGCACTCAATTTGTAAGAAATTTACAAAAATTACGTCTACCTTTATAGAGTTTTAAAGAAAGAAATTTATGCTTACTTGGAAAGACATTATAAGTTTTGCAGTTAACGGTAACCCAATACCAGATCAACGTGTTGAAAAATCGGATACAGAGTGGAAAGACCAATTAACACCAGAACAATACAGAATTACAAGACAAAAGGGCACAGAACGACCTCACAGTGGCGCGCTTTGCACTACCTATGATGCTGGTAAATATAATTGTGTATGCTGTGGTACACCATTATTCGACTCAACCATAAAGTTTAGCTCTGGCACTGGTTGGCCAAGTTTTACACAACCTATTAAGGAAAATGCTATTAAGTATGAAAAAGACGCGTCTTTTGGAATGGTACGTGTAGAGGTAATGTGCAATACTTGTGATGCGCATTTAGGTCATGTGTTTCCGGATGGTCCAGAACCAAGTGGTTTACGCTATTGTATTAATTCGGAGTCCATGGTTTTAGAAAAAGAAAATGTAAATGAATAAGAATATTAAAATTGCTACAGTTGGCGGAGGCTGCTTTTGGTGTACAGAAGCTGTTTTTGAAGAAGTAAAAGGTGTAGAAAAAGTAGTTTCGGGTTACATGGGAGGAACTGTTCCTGGCAGACCAACCTACAGAGAAGTTTGTTCAGGTTTAACAGGGCATGCTGAAGTAGTACAAATTACATTTGATGCTAATGTAATTACGTATCAAGATATTCTTGTCATTTTTATGACAACGCATGACCCAACAACGTTAAATCAGCAAGGTGCCGATAGAGGTACACAATACCGTTCTGTGATTTTTTATCATAATGAAGAACAGAAAAAAACCGCAAAGCTCGTTCTTGATGAATTAGCGGTTTATTTTGAAAAGCCCATAGTAACGGAAATTACTGAAGCTCAAATATTTTTTGAAGCCGAAAAAGAACATCAGGATTTCTATAAAAACAATCCAGATTATGGCTATTGTACCTTTGTCATAGACCCTAAATTATCTAAATTACGTAAATTACATTCAGATAAATTAAAAGATGTTTAGAATATATATTATAGGAATTGCCATACTTGTAATTGCTATTTTGGCTAATGGTATTGTCTTGAAACTGGGTATAAAATCATGGTACGACTTTATTGGTTTAATTTCAAATGATGGGTTTTCAGCCTTTAAATCCTTAACATTTATAGACGTATTATGGTTGTTCTTAGGCTACCCAATGGTTTTGGGCTTTGGCTACTGGCTTGGTGACAAACTTTATAATTTTATTTTTTAATATAGACTGTTTTAGCATTCACAAATTCCATAATGCCTTCTTTAGAAAGCTCTCTTCCATAACCAGAAGCTTTAGTTCCGCCAAAAGGTAATCTAGGGTCGGATTTTACAAGTTCGTTAATAAAGAATGCACCATCAGCGATGTCTCCTATTCGTTTTTTGGATTTATCTGTGTTCTTCGTAAATACCATACTACCCAGACCAAATCTAGATTTTGATGCCATCTCGAATGCCTCATCTTCATCTTTAACTTTTATAATTGCAGCCACAGGACCAAAAACCTCTTCTTTAAAGACTGGCATTTCTGCAGTTACGTTTTCTAAAATTGTAGGATAGTAGCGTGCATCTTCTCGTTTATTCCCATAAACAACTTTAGCACCTTTGTCTAGAGATTTTTTCACTTGTTCTTCTACATCTTCAGCCAAACCAACAGAAGCCATTGTTGCTATTTCTGTTTTTTTATCCATTGGGTTTCCTACGACATACGATTCTACTTTAGCTTTAAATTTAGATAAGAACTCGCCATAAATATCCTCAACAACTATAAAGCGCTTGGCTGCAATACAACTCTGACCAGCGTTTTGCATACGTGCCCAAGCCATAGTCTCTATATGCTTATCTAAATCTGCATCCTTAAGAACGATGCAGGCATTGTTTCCACCAAGTTCTAAAACTACTTTCTTTAGATTTTTACCTGCTATTTCAGCAATTTTGCGACCTACTCCTTCGCTTCCGGTAAGACTTACAGCCTTTACAATATCATCGCTTATAATAGTTTCAATTTGATTGTGCGAAGCCAATAAGGTTTGGAAACAACCTTCAGGAAAACCTGCATCTTCAAACAGCTTTTGAATTTCTAAAGCACACTGCGTGGTACTTGACGCGTGTTTTAACAGCGCTGTGTTACCAGCCATTAGTGTTGGTGCTGCAAAACGCATAACTTGCCAAAACGGATAATTCCAAGGCATAATTGCTAAAATAACTCCCAACGGATCGTAACTAATAAAGCTTTCTTCAGCTTCTGTTTCTATTAATTGATCAGCTAAAAAGTCTTCGGCATTTTTAGCATAAAAGTCACACACCCAAGCGCACTTTTCGATTTCAGCGATGCCTTGAGTTATCGGTTTGCCCATTTCCTCAGTCATTAGTTTGGCATAGGTTTCTTTTCGTTCTATTAAAAGTTCTGCAACTTTATACATTAGGCTGCACCTATCTTTAATTTCAGTTGTTTTCCAACTTTGAAATTGCTTATCTGCAAGATTTAACTTCTGTTTTAAATCGGCATCACTAATTAGATTATAGGTTTTTAATTCTTCTTGAGTGTATGGATTTATGGTTGTTATCGTGCTCATAATTTTTCTTTTTAAAATAAGAGATTTTTGAAATCTTAAAGCACAAACTCTGACATTTAGTATAACTTTAGTATTTTGAAAGCTAAATGTTAATTAAATGGAAAAAACGGTTTCTGAAGCTATAGCGTATAGAAGATCTACACGTGTATATAAAGATGAAGTTATTGATACAAACAAGGTAAAACAGTGCTTGGTTAATGCTTCTTTAGCACCTACAAGCAGTAATCTTCAACTTTGGGAATTTTATCATATCACCGATAAAGATGTATTAGAAAAAGTAGCTAAAGCGTGTTTTAGTCAAAGTGCAGCAAAAACAGCGCAGCAATTAGTTGTTGTGGTTACCAGAAAAGATCTATGGAGACAACGCGCTAAGGCCAATATTGCTTTTTTAAATAAGGTATATGATAAAGAAAATCTAACTGAACGAGAAGCAAAACGAAAAAAGATGGCTGCCAACTATTACAAAAAATTAATACCAACAGTTTATGCTGACTTTTTTGGTGTTCTTGGAATTCTAAAATATATCATCTTTCAGATTGTTGGACTTTTTAAACCTATTTACAGGCAAGTTAGACAAAGCGATATGCGTATTGTAGCACATAAAAGTGCTGGTTTAGCTGCTCAAAATTTTATGACTAGTATGGCTGCTATCGGCTATGATACTTGCCCTATGGAAGGTAGTGATACACTTAGAGTAAAACGTATCTTAAATCTTCCTAGAGGCGCTGAGATCAACATGATTATTGGCTGCGGCATTAGAGACGAAAAAGGCATCTACGGTCCTCGTTTTAGAGTTCCTTTTGAAGATGTCTATTTTGAAGTATAATTACTACTTCTTAAAATTCTCTAAACCGGTTTTTAACCATTCGTAATAAGCATCTGCATCTGGCTCGTATGCTTTTGTAGAATTTAGCAATTCAAAATTATGATCTAATAATGCATAATATGGCTGAGAGTTATTCTTAAAATTAATAGTTTGTAGTGTTTGCCACTTGTCACCAACAGTTTCTATCTCTTTTACAGTGCCATTACTTCTTAAGTATTTAAATTGCTCATCTTCTGGTAGTTTCTTTTTATCATCCACATAAAGTGAAATTATAACATAATCTTCCATTAAAATATCATACACTTGGGATGTACTCCAAACTTGTTCTTCCATTTTACGGCAATTTACACAAGCCCAACCTGTAAAGTCTAATAAAATAGGCTTATTTTCAGCCTTAGCTAATGCCAAACCACTTTCTAAATCTTTATCGCAATTAAGGTCTAGAGGACACTCTGATGTTTTTTCATAAATACTGTAAAACATTGGTGGAGGAAAACCACTGAGCAATTTTAAATTCGCCCATTTTGTGTTGGTTAATCCTGGTATTAAGTAAATGACAAAAGCTATTACTAAAAACGCTGTAGTTAATCTTCCTTTACTCAACTTTTGCAAAGGACCATCATGCGGAAACTTAATTTTTCCGAATAAATACAAGGCTAAACCAACACCTATAATTATCCAAATTCCTATGAATATTTCGCGTTTTAAAAGTCCCCAATGCTGCACTAAATCTGCATTAGATAAAAATTTAAGTGCTAATGCTAATTCTATAAACCCTAAAACAACTTTAACCGTGTTTAGCCAGCCGCCTGATTTTGGTAAAGAATTTAACCATTTTGGAAACATAGCAAAAAGCGTAAACGGTAAGGCTAAGGCTAAACCAAAACCACTCATTCCCATGGTAAGTTGCGTTGCTCCTCCATCTGCTGTTAAAGAGCTACCCAAAAGCGTTCCTAAGATTGGACCTGTACACGAAAATGACACAATTGCAAGTGTTAAAGCCATAAAAAAGATACCGATAAAACCTCCAATTTTATTGGCTCTACTATCCATAGCAGCACTCCACGATTGTGGTAAGGTTAATTCGTAATACCCAAAAAAGGAAAACGCAAATCCGATAAAAATAGCAAAGAATATAAGGTTAAGCGTCACATTTGTTGAAATGTTATTTAAAATTCCAGGATCTAAAGTATCTAAGAGATGAAATGGAATACTTAATAATGCATAGATTAAAAAGATGAAGAATCCGTATAACAAAGAGTTGAACAAGCCTTTCTTTGGGTCACCTGCACTTTTTGTAAAAAATGAAACCGTTAAAGGAATCATAGGAAATACACATGGAGTCAACAAGGCTATTAAACCACCTATAAAACCAAGAAAGAAAATTGATAAATTACTTTTCTCTTCAATAACTTCCGCTTCGTAATTATCCCAACCGGTTACGTTTAGGTTAAGACCTTCTGATAGTTGTTTACTTTTTTCGTCAATTACAATGTCTTCTTTAACGATTTCTGAACCATCTAAAGAAAAATTAAAGAGGAAATCACTTGGTATACATTTAGAGTCATCACAAGTTTGGTAGTCTACGGTAACATCAATCTGTTTTAGCTCTTTATTTATAAGGGTAATATTTTGTTTGAAGATTGCCTGATCCTTAAATTTTTTAACATCCTCCTGAAAAATCTTATCATAAATTGTTGGTACGTCTGGCTCTGAAGTTTTACCCTTCAATTGATAATTACCTTCTATATTTTGAAATTCGAAATAGGTTGTTGGCGCAAAACTGTCTTCAGACTGTTGCTCTTGTGAGTAGATATACCATCCTTTATCTACATTGGCTTTGAAAATTAATACAAACTCGGTATCGGAAATTTTTTCTACTTCGTACTGCCATGTAACTGGTTGTAATTCTTGAGAACTTAAATTGAACGTAAAGAACAAAGAGAGTAAGCAGTATATAAAGACTTTTTTTGCTGTCATAGATTTGGCGTTAGTACACAAATATGCTTTTTTGGAAATTTTACTATTTCTTAAAAGTCGTCTAAGTTATAAAAACCTAAATAAATATTTGTGGGTAATAAAAAAAAACCGAACGGATGTTCGGTTTTAAGTTTTTACGACTTTACTTCGATTTTGAGTTTATCAGAATGTTTCCATTTAGAAATACCTCCATCTAAATCATAAACTTTCTCGAAACCAGCTTCTTTAAGTTTTTTAGCACATTTAGCACTTCTTTTTCCCCCTTTGCAATATAAAATTACAGGTTTTGCTTTATCTAATTTAGAAATATCTTCATCAAAAGTAGGAGAATTATAATCTATATTTTGAGAATTAGCTATGCGCTCTTTATTATGCTCTTTAGGTGTACGAACATCTACCAATTGCACATCTTCTAGCTCAAGAATAGATTGCATCTCTTCTGCTGTTACAAGCTTAACTTCGGTATCTTGTATTTTGCTGTCTACGCAGCTCGTCCCAAAATTAATAGCTATTAATAAACAGCTAATTATTAATAATTTTTTCATGTGTAAACAGCGTTATTGATTAATTATTTTTTAGTCTTTAAAGGCTATATCGCCTTGCCACTCGCTAAAGCCACCGACCAAATTATAAGTGTTTTTAAAACCCAACTGATTCATAATAGCACAAGCTTGACCGCTGCGACCGCCAGCTTTACAATAAACATAGTAATTTTTGGCTTTGTCTAGTTGTTCTACTTCATATATAAATCCCTGCCCTTTAAATATGTCAATATGAATTGCATTTGGAATAATGCCTTCATTAACTTCGTCTTGGGTTCTAACATCTAAAACAACAGAATTATTGTCTTCCTCTAGTTGTTTTATCCAGTCTTTTTGTGATAAATCCACGTTCTTAAACAATTCTTTTTAAAGGCAAAATTAACATTTCTTTATGATATAGACGCAAAAAAATCCGCAGTGTTACACTTCGGATTTAATTTTAACATATTTTCTGTTTTTTTACAGTGCTGTTATCTCTAAACTTTTATGGTACAACCAATTGCGCGTGTTTCTTTAACTTCAATTTCTTTACCTTGTAATAAGGCGTCTACAGCATTTTCTACATACTTAGTTTTTACTGCATTGGCATCTTTATAATTGTCATCTATAGCACCAATGTACTTAACAATATTTCCTTTTTTAGTTTTTTCTAATAAATAGACATGTGGTGTTTTTGTAGCACCATATTGTGGATATATTTTTTGACCCTTATCCATTAAGTACGGAAAGGTAAATCCTTTTGCTTTTGCTCTTGCCTTCATAGCTTCCATATTGTCACCAGGCTTAACGTCTGTGTTGTTTGGCATAATTGCAATTACAGGATAACCTTTAGATGCATATTTCTTATTTAAGGCCTCTACCCTATCTTCATATGCTACAGCATATGGACAAGTATTACAAGTAAAAACTACAATAAAACCTTTTGCGTCTTTATAATTTGATAAAGACACCATTTTACCGTCAATGTTTTCTAAACTAAAATCGGTGGCCACATCACCAATTTTATAACCACCTTCTTCTGTGGTTATTGATAAAGCAGATAGTGTAACCGTTAACACCATTACTGCAAGTAATTTTAGTGTATTCATAGTCTTATTAATTTAAAAATTGTTTAAGTTCTGTTTCTAATTCTTCTTTAGTGAACGACCTTTCGTAAAACTGTCGTTTTTCTTTATTGTAGATAATTGTAGCCGGTATAGCACCAGACCAATCTTTATGAATTGCAGTTATCCACCTATTTTGATCTACATCATCAAAGGCTACAACTTCTGACTGTAAATTTCTTTTAGCGACAAATGGTATCAATTTAGATTCATAATTCCTTGGAAAGTCTAAGCTTACTAAAAGCACCTCTACATTTTTATCTTTATACTCTTGGTTAATTTCTTCAAAATATGGTAACTCTTTTACACAAGGAGCACACCAAGTTGCCCAAAAGTTGACCACATGTACTTTATTGTCGTTTTTATTGATTAGAGGCTCTAAACCATCGTAATCATAAATTTCTAAATCAAAATCTACAGTGTTTTCGGTTTTCTTTTCTGTACTTAAAACACTTTTAGATTTATCAGATACACTTACATCTTTGTCCTTGTTATTACAAGAACAAATAATTAAAAGAGATAATATAATTAATCGCTTCATCATATAAAGTTATCAATAGAATTATTTAAGATTGAATAATTAACAAAATATTAATTGTATTTATAAAACAAGATTATATATTTGTATATACAATTGTTGTATATGAAAGAGATAAAAAAATTATTAAAATCTAATGCAGATATACCACTGGCTAAAGCGAGTATTATTAACATTTTTCATACAGCTATGTGGGTTAAAGACGAAATTCTACTACAATTAAAACCTTACGATTTATCTATAGAACAATTTAATGTTTTAAGGATACTCAGAGGTCAAAAGGGAAATCCTATCAATCTTCAAGACATTCAAGAACGCATGGTTAGTAAAATGAGTAATACAACACGATTGGTAGATAAGCTTATAAAAAAGGGATTTGTAGATCGTAATATATGCCCAACAAATCGTAGAAAGGTTGAAATAATAATTACAAAAAAAGGCCTAAATGCTTTAAAAGAAGTAGATCCAATTGTAGAAGCTACTGAAAACAGCTTAACCAATAACTTAACACATGAAGAATTAGAACAATTAAATAAACTTTTAATAACACTTAAAAACAAATAATTATCATGAAAAACAGAAATTCAAAATTCGCTATGCTATTTATCTTAGCATTATCTTTTATGTCATTTACAATCTTAAAAGACAAAAAAGTAGATGTATCTACAAGTAAAGTAACATGGAAAGGTTACAAAGTTGGTGGTGAGCACGAAGGAACAATTAAACTAAAAGAAGGTTCTTTATCATTTAATGGAGAGGCTTTAGAAGGTGGTTCATTTACTATTGATATGACTTCCATCAATACAACAGATTTATCTGGTGACTATAAAGCGAAGTTAGATGGTCATTTAAAATCTGATGATTTCTTTGGCGTAGAAGAATACCCAACAGCAACTTTAAAGATAACATCTGTTAGTGGTAAAGACGGCAAATACAACGTAAAAGGAGACATTACCATAAAAGGAATAACAGAATCTATTTCTTTTCCTATGACTGTTACTGAAAATTCTGCAACTGCAAATTTAAAAATCGACAGAACAAAGCACAAAATCACTTACAAATCGCCTTCATTATTAGAAACGCTAAAAGATAAAGCTATCTATGATGAATTTGATATTAACGTAGAATTAAAGTTTTAATTCCCTAAGGATTAATAGCAATCCATTTTATAAAGATTCTTGTCCAAGTATATAATTTACATGAAGACAAGAATCTTTTTTATGATATAGTTTGAAATAAAAATTTTCATTTCTATATTTGATGCATCAATGAAAACAATAACAAATCATACTTGGTGGTGGAATTTTGCAAACGCGCGTTCGTGAAAGAAACCTTGTATGTAATATTATAGAAAAAGGCTTGTCATTCACGACAAGCCTTTTTTAATTTTAAATCATAAATGAAAACATTCAGTCTATACACACATTACAAAAAAATACTTGCAGATACCATTACTCCCGTAAGCATTTATCTTAAGATTAGAGATAAATTTCCTAATAGCATTTTGCTAGAGAGTAGCGACTATCATGCCAATGACAATAGTTTTTCTTATATCTGTTGCAACCCAATTGCTTCAATAAAAGTTAAGGATGGTTTAATTTCACAAACTTATCCAGACGGAAGTTCTAAAAACAACTTTGCAGAATCTATAGGTGTGGTAGAAGAAATCAACAAATTTACCCGACGATTTAAGGTAGATTCTAATGAAGACTTCAAATTTATAAATAACGGCATCTTTGGCTATACCGCTTACGATGCCGTAAAGTATTTTGAAGATATTGAAATTTCTAAAAAAGAAAACTCTATTGATATTCCAGACATTTATTATGCTGTATATCAAAACATCATTGCCATTAACCATTTTAAAAACGAAGCTTACATTTTTGCACATTGTTTTGATACTGATAATAATATTGATGAGATACATCAAATTATTCAGACAAGGCAATATGCATCTTACAACTTCAATGAAAAAGGAGATATTCAATCTAACCTAACCGATGAAGAATATAAACACCACGTTGAGCTTGCCAAAAAACATTGTGCCAGAGGAGATGTCTTTCAACTGGTATTGTCTAAGCAATTCTCACAAGAATTTAGTGGAGATGAATTTAATGTGTACAGAGCTTTAAGAAGCATTAACCCTTCCCCTTACCTATTCTATTTTGATTACGGAAGTTTTAAAATCTTCGGAAGCTCACCAGAAGCTCAACTCATCGTTAAAGAAGGGAAAGCCGAAATACATCCTATCGCAGGTACCTTTAAACGAACAGGAAATGACCTTAAAGACGCAGAACTCGCAGAAAAGCTAATTAACGACGACAAAGAAAACAGTGAACATGTAATGCTTGTTGACCTAGCAAGAAACGATCTTAGTAGGCATGGTTCTAATGTTAAAGTAGAAAATTACAGAGAGGTGCAATTCTTTTCGCACGTTATTCACTTAGTAAGCAAGGTTACTGGAACCAAACATAAGGAAACCGACACCATGCAAATCGTAGCGGATACGTTTCCTGCAGGAACATTAAGTGGAGCGCCAAAACATATGGCCATGCAACTCATAGAAAAATACGAAAAAACAAGCCGTAGTTTTTATGGAGGTGCTATTGGTTTTATGGATTTTCAAGGCAATTTTAACCATGCCATTATGATTAGAACATTTTTAAGTAAAAATCACAAACTATTCTGGCAAGCAGGTGCCGGATTGGTCGCAAAATCTAGCCCAGAAAATGAACTACAGGAAGTCTATAATAAGTTAGGTGCTTTAACAAAAGCTATTGAACTTGCTAAAGAAATATGATTAGTGATTAGTGAAAAATTGATTAAGGATGACAATAAAAACAAATTTTAATATATCAAAAAACAAATTCCCTTTCCTCTGGAAAGGGTTAGGGATAGGCTTATGAAAAAGGTTTTAGTAATCGACAATTACGATAGTTTCACTTACAATTTAGTTCATTATTTAGAAGACTTAAATTGTGAAGTCACCGTAAAACGAAATGACAAATTAACACTTGAAGACGTAGATGCATTTGATAAAATAGTGCTCTCACCTGGTCCTGGAATACCAGAAGAAGCCGGACTTCTAAAAGACATTATTACTAAATACGCACCAACAAAAAGTATACTCGGTGTTTGTTTAGGACAACAAGCTATTGGTGAAGTTTTTGGTGGCACACTAGAAAATCTAGATACGGTGTATCATGGTGTTGCAACACATGTAACGCTTTCTGTTGATGATGAGCCATTATTTAAGGGTATAGATAAAACCTTTGAAGTTGGCAGATATCACTCTTGGGTAGTGAGCAACAATTTACCAGAGGTATTAGAAGCTACTTCATTTGATACCAATGGGCAAATTATGTCATTAAGGCACAAAGTTTATGATGTAAAGGGTGTACAATATCATCCCGAATCTGTATTAACACCTGATGGGAAAAAGATTTTAGAAAACTGGGTGAATAATTAGACTTTAGACACTAGAAAATAGACTTTAGATATGAATAATTATAAAGAATTAAAGGTTTGGCAAAAATCTATGGATTTGGTTGAACTAGTCTACAAGTTGACCTCATTGTTTCCGAAAGAAGAAAAATATGGTCTTATTAGTCAAATTCAGAGATGTGCTGTCTCAATACCTTCTAATATTGCAGAAGGTGCTGGCAGATATTCAAATAAAGAGTTCAAACATTTCATTAGTATTGCTAACGGATCTTCAAATGAATTAAGCACTCAATTACATCTAAGTATTCGTGTAGGATACATTAATGAAAATGAAGTAACGGAAATTTTCAAACTACTAACTGAAATTCAGAAAATTAACTATACATTAATTAAAAAGTTCTCAAATCTATAGTCTTATATCTCAAATCTAACACATGAAAGAAATTTTAAACAGACTAATAAATCAAGAAAGTATCTCAGCAGAAGAAGCTAAAAGTGTTTTAGTGAATATCTCAAATGGTGTATACAATCAAAGCCAGATTGCTTCTTTTTTAACAGTCTATATGATGCGAAGTATTACTACAGAAGAACTTCGCGGTTTTAGAGATGCCTTGTTAGAGCTTTGTATTCCTGTTGAGCTAGACGGTTATAATACTATTGATTTATGTGGTACAGGTGGTGATGGAAAAAATACGTTTAATATATCAACCCTATCCTCGTTTGTTACTGCTGGTGCTGGAGTACATGTAACAAAACATGGTAATTATGGCGTCTCATCTGCATCAGGATCCTCTAACGTTATGGAGCATTTAGGTATAAAATTTTCTAATGACATCGATTTTTTAAAACGCAGTTTAGATAAAGCAGGCATTTGTGTTTTACACGCACCGCTTTTTCATCCTGCCATGAAAAATGTGGCACCAATACGTAAGGAACTAGGTGTAAAAACCTTTTTCAATATGCTGGGTCCTATGGTTAATCCAGCATTTCCTAAAAATCAGATGGTTGGAGTTTTTAATTTAGAATTACTCAGACTATATGGTTATTTATATCAAGAAACTGATAAAAATTACGCTATAGTGCATGCTTTAGATGGTTATGATGAAATATCGCTAACGGGAAAAACCAAAACAATTACCAATACTTCCGAAACTTTATTTGAAGCTCAAGACATTGGCTTAGAACAAATCGATGCTTCAGATATTTATGGTGGATCTACTGTAAAAGAAGCAGCTAAAATTTTCAAAAAAATTATTAACGGAAAGGGAACCGAAGCTCAAAATAACGTAGTCTGCGCCAATGCTGGATTGGCCATAGCGACGGTAAAACAGATTTCGCACAAAGACGGTATTGCAATGGCTGAAGAATCCTTAAAAAGTGGTTTAGCAAAATCTAGCCTTGAAAAATTGATTACGTTGAGCGATAAATAAGAAATCTGTGTATAGTAAGCAATAAAAACATAATACACTGATTACTAAATACTTAGTACCGAACACTGAACACTGAATACTGAATACTGAATACTGAAACATGAACATCCTAGATAAAATAGTAATTGACAAACGCAAAGAAGTTGCACTTCGAAAAAGCCTTATTCCTTTAAAACAATTGGAAACTTCAGTGCTTTTTGAAAGATCAACAATCTCGCTCTCTGAGCGTTTAAAAAACAGCACTTCAGGCATCATTGCAGAGCACAAGAGACGTTCACCATCAAAATCTACAATCAACCAAAACTTGAATGTGCAAGATGTTGCTAAGGGTTATGAAGATGCTGGTGTTTGTGGCATGTCTGTGCTTACAGATGGAAAATATTTTGGTGGTTCTTTAGACGATTTATTATTAGCTAGAGCCAGTTGCAATTTGTCACTATTACGCAAAGAATTTATTATTGACACCTATCAAATCTTAGAAGCTAAAGCTTATGGAGCTGATGTCATTTTGTTGATTGCGGCAATCCTAACTAAGGAAGAAATAAAGCAATTTTCAGAATTAGCTAAAAGCCTAGATCTAGATGTTTTGCTTGAGGTTCATAATTTAGAAGAGCTTCAAAAGTCCATTATGCCAACCATTGACATGCTAGGTGTTAATAACAGAAATTTAAAAACTTTTGAAGTAAGCCTAGAAACATCAAAAACATTGAGCAATCACATTCCTGATGATTTTGTAAAAGTTTCAGAAAGTGGTATCAGTTCTATTGAAGCCATAAAGGAATTGCAACCTTATGGATACAAAGGTTTTTTAATTGGTGAAAATTTTATGAAAACTGATAATCCTGGAGAGAGTGCAACAAAATTTATAAAAGACCTAGCAGGTTTTTAAAACCTAGCAGGTCTAAAACAAAACACAGATTCCTGCCTTTGCAGTAATGACAGAAATTATGAAAATCAAAATCTGCGGAATGAAATATAACACAGCCGAAGTTGCAAAATTGCAACCAAACTATCTTGGCTTTATATTTTACAAAAAATCATCTCGTAATTTTGAAGGTGACATTCCAGAGTTACCAAAAACCATCAAAAAAGTTGGTGTTTTTGTTGATGAGGCAATTGAAGTCATTATGCAAAAAATTGAAAAATACGACCTTGATGCAATTCAGCTACATGGTAATGAATCTCCTGATTATTGTAAAGTCCTGAAGCGTCATTACGAGAAGCGGAGCGACGAAGTAATCTCATCAAAAGAGACAAATTGCCACGCCCTGACAAAAAGCATCAGGACTCGCAATGACAAATTAATTGAAATCATCAAAGTCTTCAGCATCAAAGATAAATTCGACTTTAGTCAACTGCAACCTTATGAAGACTATGTAGATTATTTTCTATTCGACACCAAAGGAAAGTTACCAGGCGGAAATGGCTACACCTTTAATTGGGATGTATTAAAAGACTATCCATCAACAAAACCTTACTTTTTAAGTGGTGGTATTGGGTTAGAAGAAATGGACAATGTTTTGTCATTCATGCAGAGAGAGGAATCTAAATATTGCCATGCCATTGATATCAACAGTAAATTTGAAATAAAACCTGGTTTGAAGGCTATTGAAAAACTAGAAGAATTTATAACCAATTTGTCATTCCGCACTTGATGCGGAATCCACAATTAAAACTTTGAGATTCCTGCCTTCGCAGGAACAAGACTATGAAAAACACATACAACATCAACGACAAAGGCTACTACGGTGAATTTGGTGGAGCCTTTATTCCAGAAATGCTCTACCCAAATGTAGAAGAACTACGCCAAAACTATCTAAAAGTAATGGCAGAACCGTCTTTTCAAGAAGAGTTTAATCAACTGCTTAAGGATTATGTTGGTCGTCCTTCTCCGCTCTATTTTGCCAAGCGCCTTTCAGAAAAATACAACACTAAAGTATATTTAAAACGTGAAGATTTAAATCATACTGGTGCGCATAAGGTTAATAACACCATTGGGCAAATCCTTATGGCAAAACGTTTAGGTAAAAACAGAATCATTGCCGAAACTGGTGCAGGACAACATGGAGTTGCTACAGCGACAGTTTGTGCACTTATGGGAATGGAATGCATTGTTTACATGGGAGAAATTGATATTGCCAGGCAAGCACCAAACGTTGCTCGTATGAAAATGTTAGGTGCGGAAGTGAGACCAGCATTGTCAGGAAGTAGAACACTAAAAGATGCAACCAACGAAGCGATTAGGGATTGGATTAATAATCCAGTTGACACACATTACATTATTGGCTCAGCTATTGGGCCTCATCCTTATCCTGATATGGTGACGCGATTTCAGTCTGTTATTTCAGAAGAAATAAAATGGCAACTCAAAGAAAAAGAAGGTAAAGAAAATCCTGATTATGTGGTGGCTTGTATTGGTGGTGGTAGTAACGCAGCTGGAACGTATTATCACTTTTTAGAAAATGAAAGCGTTGGTATTATTGCTGTAGAAGCTGCAGGTAAAGGTATTCATTCTGGTGAAAGCGCTGCGACTTCAGCATTAGGCAAAGAAGGTATAATTCATGGTTGTAAAACCTTATTAATGCAAACTGACGATGGTCAAATCACAGAACCTTACTCAATTTCGGCAGGTCTAGATTATCCTGGTGTTGGTCCATTACATTCGCATTTGTACAAGTCTGGTCGTGGTGAATTTTACTCTGCCACAGATGATGAAGCTATGCAAGCTGGTTTAGAATTAACCAAATTGGAAGGTATTATTCCTGCAATAGAAACAAGCCACGCTTTAGCTGTTTTTAAGCACAAAACCTTTAAACCAGATGATATTGTTGTCATTAGTTTATCTGGTCGTGGCGACAAAGATTTACAGAATTATATTGATTATTTTAAACTTTAGCAGTATTCAGAAATGAGATATTAGATATGAGATCTCTCAAACTAATTTCTCAATACTCAATACTCAATACTCAATACTCAATACTCAATACTATAATATGAACAGAATAAACCAAAAGCTAAAAGAAGATAAAAAACTACTGTCTATATACTTTACAGCAGGTTACCCAAATATAGATGACACTGTGTCAATTATTCAGAATTTAGAACAAAGTGGTGTGGATATGATAGAAATTGGCCTGCCTTTTAGCGATCCACTTGCTGATGGACCTACCATACAAGCCAGTTCTACAGCTGCACTAAAAAATGGTATGACTACCGAAAAACTATTCGAACAACTTAAAGATATTCGGAAATCGGTTTCACTTCCTTTAATCATAATGGGCTATTTTAATCCTGTGTTGCAATATGGTGTCGAAGCCTTTTGTAAAAAGTGTCAAGAGATCGGTATCGATGGACTAATTCTTCCTGATTTACCTGCAGATGTTTATGACGAGGCATACAAAGCTATCTTTGAAAAATATGGTCTTATCAATGTGTTTTTAATTACACCTCAAACTTCAGAAGAACGCATTAGATATATCGATTCTATTTCAAACGGATTTATATACATGGTAAGTTCTGCGAGTACAACTGGTGCGCAATCTGGTTTTGGAGAAACACAAACCAATTATTTTGAACGTATTTCAAAAATGAACTTAAACAATCCGCAAATTGTTGGGTTTGGCATTTCTAATAACGACACATTTACAAAAGCAACCGCTTATGCTAAAGGTGCTATTATTGGGAGTGCTTTTATAAAATATATTACACAAAGAGGCACGCACGCTATCCATGATTTTGTGAATTCAGTTATAAAGTAGATATTTACGCCTTTCAACAATTTAACTTTTAAACAAAATACTATGGAATGGTACCTCACGGTAGTAAAAGAGAACTATGCTAATTTTTCTGGAAGAGCACGTCGTAAAGAATATTGGATGTTTACATTAATAAATACCTTAATCATCTTTGGCCTTGGTATTTTTACGAGTCTTCTTGCTGATACTACTGCGGTTTTCATACCTGCTGTAACCCTTGGGCTTTATATTTTAGCCATGTTTATACCCAACTTAGCGGTTACTGTTAGAAGGTTTCACGACACAGGCAAAAGCGGTTGGTATTATTTATTATCGCTTATTCCTTATGTAGGAGGTCTCATCTTAATCATTATGATGGCTCAAAATGGCGATAATGGCACCAACAAATATGGTCCGGACCCTAAAGCTCCTAATAGCGATGAGATTGAAGACATCGGAAAACCTCTCTTAGATTAGTTTTCTTATATGAAGCAGCCTATAGTAGATAAAATAAGTCTTTTATAAATGAAAGTCTTAAATAATCTGCCAATAGTAATACTACTCTGCTCAACCCTTGGCTTAGCTCCATTTTTCCCAATGCCACATATTGTTGGTAAGCTAAGATGGATTGCTGGAGGTGCTAATGGTATGACTATAATGGATTATTTTGATGTATTGCTCCATGGATTTCCTTTTGTATTATTGTTGAGATTGATAATCGTTAAACTTAAAAAGTAAGGTTCTGAAACAACACTCCGACTGCGCTCAGTGTGACAGTTCAGAATGACAATTATTATGGCATTAAACATTGTCCTTATAGAACCCGAAATACCAAACAACACGGGTAATATTGGTCGTTTAGCTTTGGCTACAGGATCTCGACTGCACTTGGTAAAACCTTTTGGTTTTGAAATTGATGACAAACGTCTAAAACGTGCTGGACTTGATTATTGGCAACATCTTGAAGTTATTTATTACGAAAACAAAGATGAATTCTTCAACCAAAATGAAGATAAAAAGATGGCTTTTCTGAGCAGTCATGGTACTAAATCGTATTGGGATATTAATTTTGAAGATGATATGTTTCTTGTTTTTGGTAAAGAATCTGTTGGTCTTCCAAAACCTTTAATTAAAGAACGAAAAGAAGACTTGTTTAAAATACCAATGTACAGTGAAAACATTAGAAGTCTTAATCTATCAAATGCCGTGAGCATTATCGTATACGAAGGTCTAAGGCAACTTCGTTAAAAATATCACAAAACAGAAATAGCAGTTAAACATTTTTAAAATTTAGAAGTCATAGAGATGTTCATTAACATATACTGAACGTGTTTCAGTATTAAAACACACAAAAAATATGATTTCAAAAACATTAAAATTAGGCGTATTAGTTATCGCAATTTGCGCTGTATCATTTACAGAGGCACAAGAAAGACAACGTAAACACAAACCAAGTCCTGAGGAGTTATTTCAAAAATTAGACGCTAATGATGATGGAGCATTATCGTTAGATGAATTTAAAGACAAACGTCAGCGAGAGGAAATAAAGGAAGAAACAATTAGCGAACACTTTAAAGACTTAGATACCGATTCTAATGGCTCATTATCAGAAGAAGAATTTACAGCCAGAAAAGAAGTAATGAAGCAAAAACGCATTGAAGAACGTTTTTCAGAAATGGACAAGGATGGTAACGGAACTATTGATTTAGACGAATATAAAGCCTTTGTAGAAAACCGCAAAAAAGAAAGACCAAAGCGCAAACATGGTAAACACTAAATATATTTTTAAGAGGCTATCTAAAAAGTAGGAGAATCTGTTATTCTGAATTTATTTCAGAATCTCAACAAGCTGATTTTTTAAGAATCTAAAACGAGTTTAGATTGACAAAAACATTAACTTTTTAGATAGCTTCTTTCTTTTTTAACCAATTAATTGTTTTGATTTTGTACCTTTTAGTTTTAATAAAAACAGGAATTATTGAAACACGCAAAATCCATGAAAATTATTTCAGAGTATGTTCAAATTATTTTTGGTATCATATTAGCAAGTATTGGTTTAAAAGCTTTTTTATTGCCTAATGGTTTTTTAGATGGTGGTGTTACTGGTATCGCACTTTTAATAAGTTCTGTTTTAGATATTAATATTTCTATACTTCTGATACTTTTCAGCATACCTTTTTTAATCTTAGGTTTTTATACGGTTTCAAAACGAATTGTCATAAAATCCATAATTAGTATTCTCGGTTTAGCGCTGTTTATTCAATTTGAAAACTTTAGTACAATTACAGAAGATAAGCTATTAATATCCATTTTTGGTGGTTTATTTCTTGGAGCTGGTATCGGGATTGCCATAAGAAATGGTTCTGTTTTAGACGGTTCTGAAATTTTGGGTATTTATCTAAATGATAAATTTGGTATTAGTATTGGCCAAATTATCTTAATTTTCAATATAGTTCTATTTAGTATTACCGCGTTAGTACTTTCAGTAGAAGTTGCGCTCTATTCTATATTAACTTACATCGTGACTGCAAAAGTAACAGATCTAATTATAGAAGGATTTGAAGATTTTATTGGTGTTACTATTGTTTCAAAAAAATTTGAAGCAATTGAAGTTGCTATAACAGAAGAATTGGGTACTGGTATGACACTTTATAAAGGAACAAGAGGTTTGGGCAGTTCTGGAAAAACAGAAGACTTTGACATTATACATACTATTGTTAATCGTATAGATATAAAAAAATTGTATCGTGTTGTCGATAAGATAGATCCAAAAGCTTTTATTGTTGAGTTTGATGTTAATACTGTAAAAGGAGGTGTTCTACGCCATTATCTTGATAAGAAAAAGAACAAAGTACTACCTAAGTTATAAATACTCAGAGTACTGCATCACTCTAAAATCAAACGTATTAAACTCTGGATTACTGGCTTTTAACTGTCTGTATAATGGTAATCTACTTATTGATATATTGGCTGCTCCAGATGCTGAAGTTAGTGAGACGGTTTTTATAGTTCTCTCATGCTCTTTATGAGATCCTGAAGCGAGTTCAGGATGACATAGCGTAAATTTATGAATTCTTGGCAGTTCATTAGTTACTAATTCTAGTTTCAACTTGTAGTCTCTTAGATGCTTTCTAAAGAAATATTCTGGTCCATTTTTACTATTTCCTCCTGTGAATAAAATGGTTTTAATATTAGGATACTGTTTAAGATAACCAACAATGTCTCTCAATTTCACATTTCTCATTCCTAGATCTGAGGGATCAATTTTTTCACGTTCGCATGATGCTACAATATCGCAAACACCTATTTTGTTTTTAATCAAAAACTGTTTGCGTTGTGTTATGGCTTTTTCAGAATTGTCGTATCTAAAATTAAGGTTATGAATCTTCTCTATAAACAGCCATAACGAATTGTAATAACTTCCATAACAAAAATCAACATCTTGTTCTAATAAATCTCCTGTAGAAAATCTTGGAGGTGGTAAAGTGCCAACAATTAGTTTTTCGGTATCATGCTTTATAAATGGTGAATATGGATGTTTGTGAAGAAACACTATCTCGTAAACACCAGCTCTTTTTCAGAGGATAATTCTTCGCTATAACCATAGTTTTCATAGTTAAACCCTTTAACGTCGTCTAATGTTTTTGCATCTGTGTCAATAATGTACCTTGTCATTAATCCACGCGCTAATTTTGCAAAAATGGCAATGGTTTTGTATTTACCATCTTTAAACTCTTTAAAGTTTACATCAACTACAGGTACTTTCAATGCTTTTTTATCCACGGCTTTTGAGTACTCGTTACTAGCAAGATTTAAAAACAGTTCGTCTTCGTCCAACTCGTCATTAAGTGCTTTAGTCACTTTCTTTTGCCAAAAATCGTAAAGATTTTTATTCTTACCTACAGGCATTTTTGTTCCCATTTCTAATCGGTATGGCTGTATTAAATCCAAAGGTTTTAAAATACCATACAAACCAGAAATTATACGAACCGTATCCTGCACCTTATCCAACTTTTTAGTATCAATGGTATAAGCGTCTAAACCTCTGTACACATCGCCATTAAAAGCATAAATAGCTTGCCTGGCATTATCCTTGGTAAATGGCAATTCCCATTCTTGGTTACGCTCATAATTAAGCTGACCTAGATTGTCTGATATATGCATGAGTTTAGACAAACTTTTTGCAGACTTCTTTTTTAGTAACTTATTAAGTCTTTCTGCTTCTGCTAAAAAACAACCTTCAGAAGTTTTTGTAGTTGGCAATTTGCTTTCGTAATCTAAAGATTTTGCAGGTGATAGTATTAGTTTCATCGACACTATTTTGTCGTTCCCATAACAACTGGAAACGCATTAATTAAACAATTTCATTTAAGAGTAAAAATACGATGTAAAGCATAGAGTTTCAAGTATCAATAAAAACTTATTTTAATAGTGTTATAAGTAGCTTCTATTTGATATTTAGTAGATGTTGAGATACTGAAACAAGTTCAGCACAAGTAAATTCAGCATGATAAAAAACTTACGTTCTTACTGACTTTGATGCTTGGCATAGCTTCTCCACTTCTCTATGCATTGCTGCATATCTTCAGGAATTTCGGTTGAAAAGCTTAACCATTCGCCAGTTGTTGGATGCTCAAAACCAAGAGTTTTAGCGTGGAGTGCTTGTCGCGGCAACACTTTAAATGCGTTTTCTACAAACTGCTTATACTTGGTAAAGGTTGTGCCTTTTAAGATTTTTTCACCACCATAACGCTCGTCATTAAAAAGCGTATGCCCAATATGTTTCATGTGTACACGGATTTGGTGTGTACGGCCAGTTTCGAGTTTACAACTTACTAAAGTGACATAGCCTAAGCGTTCTAAAACTTTATAATGTGTTACTGCTGGTTTTCCTTTATAAGCTTCGTCTCCTTCATAAACAGTATTTTGAAGTCTATTTTTAGGATGACGTCCAATATTGCCTTCAACTGTGCCTTCTTCTGCTTCAATATTTCCCCAAACTATAGCCACGTATTCGCGTTCGCTAGTTTTTTCAGCAAACTGATTGGACAAATGTGTCATGGCTTGTTCGGTTTTAGCAACAACTAAAAGTCCGCTGGTATCTTTATCTATACGATGTACTAAACCTGGTCGGTTACTTGAATTGTTTGGGAGGTTTTCAAAATGATAGATTAATCCATTAATCAATGTGCCCGAGTAATTACCATGACCAGGATGCACTACCATACCCGCAGGTTTATTCACCACCAACAACTCGTCATCTTCGTAAACGATATCAATAGGAATATCCTCTGCAACCAATAAATATTCATGTGGTGGATGCTCAAATTTTACGGTAATGTGGTCATTAGGTTTAACCTTGTAATTAGATTTTACGGGTGTTCCGTTTACAAAAATACTACCATCTTTTGCTGCTTGTTGAATTTTGTTTCGCGTGGCATTTTCAACAAAATTCATTAGGTATTTATCAATACGAAGTGGTTGCTGTCCTTTCTCAACCTTAAAAGCATAATGCTCATAAAGCTCGTCTTCTTCCTCAGACATGTCTATGATATCTGCCATGTAACTAACGATTTCCGTTTCCTAAAACGACGTCTATTGTAGATGTTAGTGGTAATAATGTTCCTGGTTTTAGGGTTTTACCTTTGTGTTTCATTCCTAATACCACATCCTTTCCAATATTATCGATATATGTAATTTCACCTATTTTAAATTCTAAAGCTTCCAATTGTGGTTTGGCTTGTCTAAAGGTACGTTTTAAAACATTTGGAACCTCGACTTTACGGTAACCAGAAGGATTAAGGATTAAATATATTTTTCTATTTTCCTTTACCTGAGCACCTGCTACTGGGTTTTGTTCTATAACAGAATATTTAGGATAATTAGGATTGTAATTGGCAGAATCTTGAATCTCCATTCTTAAATCGTTATCATTCAACTCTATTTCTACAGTTGCCAGAGATTTACCTTTTAAGTCAGGGACAGTTACAAATTCGCCATGATTGGTTGTTATATCTAACCATTTTAGAATTAAAAAACTAATAACAACAATGGCAACAATGGCCAATGCTAATTGCTTAAAAAACACCTTGCTGGTTAAAAATTTTACAATACTCATATACGGCTTACTTGTTGACAAATCTAAATAAATAATCTAACGTTAAAAAATTAATATACGTATGCTACCTTTCATTTAGATTATTGAAAATAAATGATACTTTTACGTATAGTATAATATTGAAGTTATCATAAGCTAAAGCTTAGTATAGATACTGAAACAAGTTCAGCATAAATGAAAAAAAATATTGCCATAATTATGGGAGGTTACTCTAGCGAATATAAAATTTCGCTTAAGAGTGGCAACGTTGTATACAATAATTTAAACGCCGATAAGTATAATGCTTATCGTATTCATATTTTTAAAAATAAATGGGTTTATGTTGATGAAAATGATAACGAATTCCCTGTAGACAAGAATGATTTTTCGATTACGGTAAAGGGTCGTAAGGTAATATTTGATTGTGTTTTTAATGCTATCCATGGCTCGCCTGGTGAGGATGGCTACATGCAGGCATACTTTAAATTATGGGGCTTGCCACAAACAAGTTGTAATATGTACCAAGCCGCCTTAACATATAATAAACGAGATTTGTTAGCAACACTTAAGCCCTATGGGATAAAGACTGCTGAGAACTATTATCTTAACCTTGGTGATGCGATTAATGAAGATGCCATAATATCTAAGGTAAGCTTACCATGCTTTGTAAAAGCCAACAAAGCTGGCAGCAGTTTTGGTATAACTAAGGTTTATAAAAAAGAAGATCTTAAAGCTGCTATAGAAGAATCCTTTAAAGAAGATAATGAAATTATAATTGAGCAGTTTTTAGACGGTGTAGAGGTTTCTGTTGGTGTTATTTCGTACAAAGGCAAAATTACTGTATTACCCATTACAGAGATTGTATCGGAAAACGACTTCTTTGATTATGCTGCAAAATATGAAGGAAAATCACAAGAAATAACTCCTGCAAGAATTTCTGAAGATGACGCTAATAAAGTGAGGACACAAGCAAAAAAGATCTACGAAGTATTAGGAATGACTGGCTTTTCTCGTAGTGAATTTATTTTTAAAAATGGTGAGCCACATCTATTAGAAATGAATACGGTACCAGGACTTACCAAAGAAAGTATCTTACCTCAGCAAGCTGCTGCTGCAGGTATAAGCATACAAGATTTGTTTAGTAATGCTATTGAGGAAGCCATGAAGAATTAATAAGTATCTTTGAAGCAACAAACGGAAATATTATAAATGAAACGTGCACTTTTTCCAGGATCTTTTGATCCTATTACCAACGGACATTACGACATTATAAAACGTGGCGTAAAGCTTTTTGATGAAGTTGTTGTTGCAATTGGTATTAATGCCGATAAAAAATATATGTTTTCTATTGAGGAACGTAAAGCTTTTATTGAAGACGCTTTTAAAAACCAACCAAAAGTTAAGGTTACGACCTATGAGGGTTTAACTGTGGACTACTGTAAAGACATTAATGCAAAATTTATTTTAAGAGGCTTACGTAATCCTGCAGATTTTGAGTTTGAAAAAGCCATTGCCCATACCAACAGAAAGCTCTCAAAAATTGAAACGGTCTTTCTATTAACAGCAGCTAAAACCTCTTATATTTCCTCTTCGATTGTACGCGATGTAATACGGAATAATGGAGACTACACGGTTTTGGTACCTGAGAGTGTAAGGGTAAAATCTTAAGTATTTAAACTTATATTGTCACGAGAATCCTAAACCAAGTTTAGGACACCAACAATTAATCTTTGTTGTTAGATAATATTATTGCGTTTAGCCTTTTCTACTGCTTCAAGCTTATTATGCACCTGTAGTTTGCGGTAGATATTTTCAATGTGTTTTCTAATTGTTCCTGTGGAGAGAATTAAATTTTCTGCAACAGCATTATAACTTAGACCTTTACTTAATTGCTCTAAAACATCTATTTCTCTACCTGTGAGTTTTATTTCTTCCCTTTCTTTTTCTTCTACAAAGGGATTTCTAAGTAATTTTAAGGTTTTTAATGCAATTGAAGGATTCATGGCTGCACCACCATTTAAAGTTTCTAAAATACCACAATGTAAATCGCCAGCGTTGATTTCTTTTAGCAAATAGCCATCAGCACCAGCCTTAATGGCATTAAAGATATTCTCGTCATTATCAAAAACCGTAAGCATTATAATTTTTATGTGAGGATACTTTTGCTTTACTAGATATGTTGCTTCAATACCATCCATTATAGGCATTTCTATATCCATTAAAATAAGATCAATATTATGATTCTCTTCTAACTTTTCTAGTAAGTTCTCACCATCTGTAGCGGTAAATCTTACCTGTAAATCTTCAAAAAAAGAAAGCTTTTCTTCTACTGCTTTTATTAGAAACGTGTTATCGTCTACTATGGCTATTCTGGTTTTCATAAGCTAAATTTTAAATGATGAGATCTATTGATGTGCCTTTACCCAAGGCTGCATCTATTTTTAATGTTCCATTAATTTCAGAAGCTCTCTTTTCCATATTAGTTAATCCATTTCCTCTTGTTATGGAAGACATATCAAAACCGTTTCCATTATCTGAGATTTTAAACAATAAGTTTGAAACATTTTTAGATACCTGCACTGTAATCTTTGATGCCTTAGCATATTTTAAGCTGTTGTGTATAGCTTCTTGTATAATCCTTAAAATATTCATGCCTTCAACAGATGAAAATCGCTTTAAGGTATCTACACTATCTGCTACGTTAAATTGAAATTCTATATCGTTTGCAGAGATATTTGCTTTATCTATAAAATTTGAAATCCGAGTTTGAAGATCTTCAAAGGTAACCTCACTTTTGTTCATAGCCCAAATTGTATCTCGTAACTCATTGATGGTGCATGATGTAAACTCACTAATGGTTTCTAATTTGTGTGTTAGTTTATGGTTCTTTATATCAAACCTATATTTTAAATTATCTATAGATGAAATTATAAAGGTAAGTTGAGCACCTATATTGTCGTGTAAATCTCTGCTGATACGCAAGCGCTGTTCTTGTAACTTATTCTGAGTTTCGATTTTTAGCAATGCATCTTTAAGTTCATTTTCTTTCTGTAATTGTTCATTTTTTAGCTTTTGTTGGTTATAAAATAGAAACCCTAATACGCTGAGTATTATGATTAAAAAAACCAACCCATAAAGCTGGTAGTTTCGTTTTTGAATTACTAAGTTCTGCTCGGCAAGTTCTGCACGTTGTATGAGAATTTCCTTTTCTTTTTTTTCGGTTTCGTACTTTACTTCTAGATCTGCTATTTTTAGGGCATTTTTTTCTGAGAAGATGGAGTCTTTTAGTTTTATATACGTTTGTTTTTGTTCTCTGGCCTTGTTGTAGTTTCCGAGCATATAATTACTTTCTGCTGCAGTTAAATGTAGATCTGCAGAAACCATTTCTATTTCGGGATATTTTTTAACCAAATTAAAACCTTCATCTGTATAGCGCTTGGCTACTTTGGGCAGATTTTTTTCGTTGTAGAGTGTTGCTATATTATTGTATGTAGAGAGCATTCCTCGTTCATCACCTTGGTAATTTTCTTTCTTTTTTAAAGCCTCTAAGTAAGTATTTAATGCTAAGTCTTTATTGCCTTTTTCGTAATATGCATTTGCCAGATTGTCTAGTATTCTATAATAGTCTATACGGTTGTCTAGTTGTTTTGCCAGCGTTAATCCTTTTGTAAAAGACACGATAGCTTCATCTAATCTACCTAAGTCTTTTAAATTTATACCAATATTATTGTGTGATGCTATTTGCTCGTTTTTAAGATTGTATTTTTCTCTAACTCTTAATGCTTTTTTGTGGTATTCTAGAGCTTTGTCATTAAGATTCATTTCTTGGTAAATGAGGCCAATATTGTTTAATGAAGATGATGTGGATTTTTCGCTTTTTAAGGCCTCATCCATTTGTAAAGATTGAAAGAAGTAATCTAAAGCTTCATCGTAGTGGCCTTTATTCCAATTAAACATTCCTAAATTATTTAGGCACATTGACTCTATATTTTTAAAGCCATACGCTCTGCTCATACTTAAAGCTTCTTTAAAATAGAATGATGCCGAGTCTGACTTGCCTATGATATCCATATATATGCCATGAGTGTTTACTAACTCGGTTAGACCAAAATTAAAATTAGTCTTCTTTGCAGACATCTTTCCTTCCTTAATAACCGCTAGCGCTTTGTCCGTATTATTAAAAATATAACCAAATGCAACTTTATTAAACATTCTAATTCTTACCGAGTCATTTTTGGTGCTGCGGGCAACGGTGAGTAAGCTATCAAGGTTCTGAGAGTGGGTTGCTATATTTACAAACATACTTAAGAATACAAGTAGGCTTAGCTTTAAAGTGCTAAAAGAAAAAAGCATCAGGTATATGCCGCGTAATGTGGCTTTTATAACTGATGCTTTTTGGAAAAAATTGATTAATAGCATTTTCAATTTAATAGTTTTTATTAGTAATTTGGTTTTTATTCGATTAAGATACAATTTAAGAAGATTAAGCGTAACTAAGGTTGCTACGCCTAATCTCAATAAAGCTTATCGACGATTTCTATTTCTTAAGGCTATAAGCATCAATAGTACTATCATTAGCCTTATAGTAGAGATAACCTGCATATTCATCTACTTTATACTCTGGTTTTTTATCTTTTAATAAAATTTCTTTTTCTATTTTACCTGAGTCCTTATTTACTTTAACCAGGCCTACTCCGTTATCTAATTTTGTTAAGATAAATTGTGAATCTTCTGTGGCAGCAGACGCTTTAAAGCGTTGAGACATCATATCAAAAGATGCACCTGCAATAGAGGCAAACATATCTGATGCACGCTTGGCTTCCTTACCGTAGTCGTTATAGTTTCTTAGATTATTCATACTTATGCCGTTATTATTCATTCCGGCAGCATATGCTGTTGATACCGTTGCAACCATGGATGCCGCTGCTACAACACCACCAACTATCTTCATAAAGCCACTTTTACCTGGTGATTTATAATATTCGTGATATATTTCTGAGCCATTGCCATCTAATGCCATCATGTTTTGAGAAGAACTTAAAAATATATTTCCATTTCTTATCTCCATTGTGCTTGGAGATTCTTTTTCTTCAAATTTCAGTTTTGAAAATTCTGAAACTTCACCAGAATTAGCATTTACTGCATATACTATATCCTCTGTTGCAATGAGGTATCTATTATTAGTGCTATCGTAAGTGGAAGCTACAGAAGCAGTATTCTTATATTTTAATGGTTTATCCCAGATCTGTTCTCCTGTTTCCAGATTTACAATGTTTGCATCTTCACCTGTAATATAAATGAGTCCTTGTGGTGTATGTGCCATTATCATAATATTTTCGCCCGTTTTTAAAGGTTTTTTAAACAGTGTTTTACCATCGAACGAAATTTTATTGATTCCGCCTGAGTATATTCCGAATAAAATACCATCTTCCATGGTGTAAAAATGCTGCACATAGCCCTTTGTTTTTGGGGCCTTTTCCCAAAGATCTTCTCCTGTTGCTGCACTAAACATGGTTATTTTAGACTCGGATTTGGCGGCAAATGCTCCATCTCCACCTGCAACATCACTTACAACAGCCAAGCCTTGCGGTAAAATTTCGAATTTAGATACAATACCTTTTACTTTTCGGTCGTCTTCCCATAGTTCTTCACCTTTAACACCTATTTTGTGTATTCTTGTGTTTTTGCCGTTGGTGGTAGTTTCAAAACCATAAATTTCTTGTTCGGTTTTATCTGCTACTAGCCAAGTAATACGTTTAATTTTATTGGTCCAAAGCTCTTCACCTGAGTGTGTCTTTGCAATGAGGCCTTGAGCGGTTGGTATAATTAAGAAATCCTTTAACAGTAAAGGTGTTCCGGTAACACTAAAGTCTTTTCCAACACCTATACGTCCTGGTGTGTCCAAAAAGAAACTATAATCTAATTTTGATGTGTTAAGGTCATAGACTGCAACTTTTGGTGTTATCTTGTCGGCTTTGCTTCCTGTTTTTTGAATACCACTTACAATAAGTTTATTCTGAGGTAGCACAACGTCGCAGGTGTAAATTTGATTCCAGCTGTCATCGTCAGAATTAAAAATCACTTTACCTTGCATATAATCTATAACAGCGCGCTTAGTCTTTGCTATACCAGCAAATTTAGAGCCTGCGCCTTGAGAAACAACAATATAAGGTGATCCTGAAATAAATTCGGTTTCTTCTGGTTTCAGTTTTCCAAAATTATTGAAGGTAAACACAGGCTGGCTCTGCTCTGGTTTTATACCTGTAAGACCATTGTTAGTAGCAACAACAAGTACACCTCCAACTGTTAATGTCATCTCATTTATCTTTGCCCCAAGATCATAGCTTTGGTATGAATTTTCTTGAGCCAGTAATGATGTAGCGCTTACAAAAAGTACTAGCATCATTAACGTTTTAATTTGAGTGGATAGCGTTTTCATAATATAACCTGTTACTGCACTTGTTTATTAAGATTAAACGAACCATTTGTGATTGTTTTTACAGACTGATCACCATTGAGGTTTTTACAGGTAAACTCAAAGGTTCCTATTAGTTTATTATCAGTTTCTTCAGAAATACTCAAAGAGCCAACCATAGAATTATCGTATGGTGCTTGCCAAATTTCTGTAGTTGAATTTTGTGGATTATTAAGATCTACGTCTGTTTCTGTGTAAGACGCCACGTTGACGTTACCAATGACAGAACCGTCTAGATCATACGTTCCCACTCCTTGATAACCCCAAATTGTAAACGAAAACGCATTGCCATCACTATTAGAGGCTATAATTATTAAGTTATTTCCATTGTTTGCTATTGTTGCGGAAGAAGATATCTCCCAAGATTCGTAGTTTGTACCATCTACTTTTGCGACTAAAGTGCCAGAAGGAGCATTACCACCACTTCCACCATCGTCATCACTACTACACGATGTTAATGTTGCTAAAGAAAATGCCATTACTAATAACATAACGTTTTTTAAAGTTCTCATTGTTGATTTAATTTATTGGTTAATACTGAGGCAAATCTCAACAATAAGAAGATGGCAAAACATACGATAAATTGCGTATATTTATTTAAAATATTGTTTTTCAAATACTTAGATGTATTCTAAAACAGAATATGTGGGTATTTTCTCTGTAAATCAGTAATTTCTAAATGAAGTTTTGTTAAAAATTTTTGATGTGCTTCTGAATTTTGATTAAACGGACGATGCGCTTTCTTAGTTTGAATACTAGCTATCTTTTCTGAGATTTCTTCAGCATCTTCTGATAACCAAACGGTTTTAAACGTTTCCCAAATGTAGTCTATCGCTAAATGATTTGGGTGTATCATATCTTGATTATAAAACCTGTAGTCTCTTAATTCGTCCATCATAATTTCATAAGATGGAAAATAGAATAGTTGCTTTCTGGGCTCTACAACCTGATGAATTGCTGACAATAAATGGGCCTTACTCCTATTGTTTTCTATAAAACCATCTTTGAGATGCCTTACCGGAGATACCGTAAAAATGAAATTAACTTTAGGGTTTACACGTCGTACTAAAGCAATTATAGATTCTAATGACGCAACAACATCTTCAACAAATAACAACTCTTTTAGAAATTGTTTTTGAGGTATTTTATGGCAATTAGCAACAATCTTATCAGTTGTAATATGTCTATAAACCCAAGCTGTACCGAGTGTAATAATGATGTGCGATGCAGACTTAACCTTATTTAATGTTTTAGTTAATTGCGCATTTAAACGCTCTAGTAATTGTGTTTTAGAAAGCGCATTTAATTTTGAATGCGCATCAAAACAGCAATAAATTTCATTGTGATGTAAAATCTCTTCTTCACTATAGAAATCTTCATTTATACTTCTAGTGATTAGGTTTTCTATAGCTACAGGATGAAATAAAATTCCGAATGGATTTACCTCAGATTGAAACTTATGATACTCAAACTTACTACCAATATTCTCAGAAAAACATGATCCTAATAAGATCATTTTAGACGTGTAATCTATTTGATGATGTGGTTGTTTTTGTAGTTTTATGTTGGTTTGTAGCTTCATTATTTCTCGCTAAGGCGCAGAGGCGTAAAATTTTTATAAGATTTATAACCCGTTAACAATTCTTGTAATTCCTGTTTTAATTAAAGGGCTATTAAAGTTTATGAGTAGCCCAAGTTTTAATCCTGACAACTTTAAATAGGTTAATAATTGTTTTGGATGAACAGGATGAATCTCTTGAACGGATTTTATTTCAACAATAACTTTATGTTCTACAATTAAATCAGTTCTGTAACTCAAATCTAATGCTTTACCTCTCCAAATTACAGGCAAAGGTTTTTGCCTTTCAACAATTAAACCTTCATTTTTAAGTTCTTGAAACAAAATCTCCTCATAAACAGATTCTAATAAACCTGGACCAAGCTCTACATGAATTTTATAACAAACGTCAACTATGATTCTAGAAATATCATTTTCGGTCATATCATGTATTTTTTCTCAGCATTAAATTTACTTCTTGCTAAAAGAAACTTAAACTTATAACGTATTAGTCTAAAAAATCTTAGCGACTCTGCGTCTTTGCGAGAAGCATCAACTAAAGATAATTCTTTGCATCTTCCAAAGCTTCCTCAATGCCTGCTGGATTTTTACCACCTGCTGTTGCAAAGAAAGGCTGACCTCCGCCTCCACCTTGAATGTGCTTACCTAATTCTCTAACAATCTGACCTGCGTTTAAGTCTTTTTCTGCAACCAGATTTTTAGAAATATAGCAAGACAATAACGCCTTACCATTATTATCTGCACCAAACAGAGCAAAAAGATTATCAACTTCACCGCCTAACTCAAAACATAAGTCTTTAATACCAGAAGCATCTAAATCTACTTTTTTGGCAATGAAATTCACGCCATTAAGCGCTGTGATTTCATTTTTAAGATCGCCTTTTAAGTTCTTAGCTTTATCCTTTAATAGTTGTTCTATCTGCTTTTTTAAACTCGCATTTTCGTCTTGTAAATTTTGAAGTGCTTTTACAGGTTCTTGAGCATTGTTTAATAGGTCTTTCATTTCAAAATACGCTCTGTTATTTTCAAAATAAAAGTCTTTAACAGCATCATAAGTAATGGCTTCTATACGACGAATTCCGGCTGCAACTGCACCTTCAGATACAATTTTAAAATGCCAAATATCTCCTGTATTCTTCACATGTGTTCCACCACAAAGTTCTATAGATTGTCCAAATCTCACAGTTCGAACTGTGTCTCCATATTTTTCACCAAACAAAGCCATAGCACCATCAGAAATCGCCTTGTCCATAGGTACGTTTCTTTGCTCTTCTAATGGTAATTTTCCGTCGATACGTGCATTTACAAAATTTTCAACATCTCTTAATTCTTCAACTGTTAGTTTAGAAAAATGAGAAAAATCGAATCGTAAATATTTAGAATGCACTGCAGACCCTTTTTGCTCTACATGTGTCCCTAACACTTCGCGTAGAGCTTGGTGCAACAAGTGTGTTGCTGTGTGGTTACACTCGGTTCTAAAGCGTTGTTTTTGATCCACAACAGCTTTAAACGTATCGTTAAGATCGTCTGGTAAATTTTTAGTAAAATGAATAATGACGTTATTCTCTTTCTTGGTGTCAATGATGTAAACCGTATCTCCATGATTGTCTTGCAAGTATCCTTTATCACCAACTTGTCCTCCACCTTCAGCATAAAAGGGTGTAAGATTAAACACCAACTGAAACATGTCACCTTCTTTTTTTGAAGTGACTTTTCTGTAGCGTGTAATTTTTACGTTGGCTTCAAGCGCGTCGTAACCGATAAATTCTTGCTCTGCATCATCAACTAAAATCGTCCAATCTTCAGTAGAAGTTTCACTTGCTTTACGCGAACGATTTTTTTGAATTTGAAGTTGTTCTTCAAATCCTTTTTCATCTAATTTTAAATTCTTTTCGGACAGAATTAAAGCTGTTAAATCTATAGGGAAACCATAAGTATCATACAGTTCAAATGCCTTTTCACCCGAAACTGTATCTCCTTTTGTGTCGCTAACAATACCATTTAGCAAAATTAGACCTTGCTCTAATGTTCTTAAGAAAGAGGCTTCTTCTTCCTTAATGACGTTTTCTATCAATTGTTTTTGCGCTTTAATCTCAGGAAAAGCGGTTCCCATTTTTTTGCTCAACACATCTACCAAACGGTAGATAAATGGTTCTTTTTTATCTAAAAATGTAAAACCATATCGCACGGCTCTACGTAAAATTCGACGTATAACGTAACCTGCACCAGTGTTACTTGGCAACTGACCATCTGCTATAGAAAACGCTACAGCTCTAACATGATCTGAGATGACTCTAATGGCTACATCTATTTTTTCATCTTTACCATAATCCTTATTGGTAATGGTTTCAATCTCACGAATTATTGGTGTAAACACATCTGTATCGTAATTAGATTGCACGCCTTGAAGCACCATACACAAACGCTCAAAGCCCATTCCTGTATCGATATGCTTGTTTGGCAATACGTCTAGAGACCCATTGGCTTTGCGGTTGTATTGCATAAATACCAAGTTCCAGATTTCTACAACCTGAGGATGGTCCATGTTTACCAAAGACTTACCATCAACTTTAGCCTTTTCTTCAGCCGAACGAATATCTACGTGGATTTCACTACATGGTCCACAAGGACCTTGGTCTCCCATTTCCCAGAAATTGTCCTTCTTATTTCCCATAAGAATACGATCTTCAGAAATGTATTGTTTCCAAATATCGTAAGCCTCTTGGTCCATTTTTAGTTTATCGTTATCATCGCTACCTTCAAAAACGGTAACGTAAAGAATATCTTTATCGATTCCGTATACTTCAGTTAACAGTTCCCAAGCCCAAGCAATGGCTTCCTTCTTAAAATAATCTCCAAAACTCCAATTACCAAGCATTTCAAAAAGCGTATGATGATACGTATCGTAGCCTACTTCTTCTAAGTCATTATGCTTACCAGAAACTCTTAAACATTTTTGAGTATCTGCAATTCTGTTATTTTTTGGTTCACTATTACCAAGAAAAAATTCTTTAAAAGGTGCCATACCAGAATTGACAAACATTAAGGTAGGGTCATTTTTTAAGACCATTGGTGCAGAGGGCACTACAAGGTGTTTTTTACCTTCAAAAAAACTCAAAAACTTAGAACGAATATCTTGAGACGTCATATACTGAAATTATAGCTTGTTTCGTTAATATTACCACAATTGCAAAACAATCTTTATATTTGAAAGTTCGCAAAGTTTGCAGAACATTTAATGTGCATTATTGCTGCAAAAATAGTATAAATTAGAACATGGCTAAGGTAAAATATTATTATGATGCTGAGACACTTTCTTATCGTAAGATAAAGCGAAAAAAGCGCACAACTTTTAAGTATGCGTTTGTCTTTTTACTAGCCGCTGCCCTTTTTGCTTTTTTATTTGTCTTTATTGCAGGCCAATACATTGAATCTCCTAAAGAGCGTCAGTTGGCGCGAGAGCTTCAAAACATGCAAATTCAATACGAATTATTGAACAAACGTATGGACGATGCTATTGCAGCTTTAGAAAATGTTGAAGAACGCGATAATGCCATCTACAGATTATATTTTGAAGCTAATCCTATTCCTGAAGAACAGCGACGTGCAGGGTTTGGTGGTGTAAACCGTTATAAAAAATTTGAAGGCTATGACAACTCTCAACTAATTGCAGAAAGCAACAAACGCCTCGATATTTTAGAAAAAGCTATTGTGGTACAATCGAAATCACTAGACGAAATTGCGAAATTGGCCGAAGACAAGGAAAAATTTTTAGAAGCTATACCAGCTATACAACCTGTAAGAAATGAAAACCTTACGCGTATGGCTTCTGGTTATGGTTACAGAACCGATCCTTTTACAAAAGCCAGGAAATTTCATTTTGGAATGGACTTTACAGCACCAAGAGGCACTCCAATTTACGCTACCGGAAACGGAATTGTAACACGCGCAGACAATACGGCATCTGGTTATGGCAAACACATTCGTATAGATCATGGTTATGGTTACATATCTTTATATGCACATTTATATAAGTATAACGTACGTGTTAATCAGCGCGTAAAACGTGGTGATCTTATCGGTTATGTTGGCAGTACAGGTCGATCAGAAGCTCCACATTTGCATTACGAAGTTTTTAAAGATGGTGAGCGCATAAATCCTATTAACTTTTATTACGGCAACCTATCGGCTTCTGAGTTTAATGAATTATTAAGAAAAGCCTCTCTAGAAAACCAATCTCTCGATTAATATGCATATAGATCTCCCAGAAAAACGCTATTACGGTATTGGTGAAGTGGCTAAAGCTTTTAAAGTGAATGCCTCCTTAATTCGGTTTTGGGAAAAGGAATTTGATATTATTAAGCCAAAAAAAAATGCTAAGGGTAACAGAAAGTTTACACCAGAAGACATCAAAAACCTTAAATTTATTTATCATCTTGTTAAAGAAAGAGGCTTTACGCTTGAAGGTGCTAAAATTCATCTAAAAGAAGAAAAGAAGCAATCGCTCGAAAAATTTGAAATCATTGAAAAGTTAGAGAGCATAAAAGCGCAACTTATTAAAATAAAAACACAACTTTAAAACTTATCAATTATGAAAAAATGGTTAATCCCTCTAATTGTTATTACTATAATTGGATTTGGCATCTACCAATGGGCAGTTGGCATTAACAATACATCAGTAGAGCTAGAAGCAAATGCTAAAACAGCTTGGTCTAATGTAGAAAGTACTTACCAAAGAAGAAATGATCTTTATAGTACAGTAATTAAAACAGTACAAGGTGCTGCCGATTTTGAAAGAAAAACATTGAATGAAGTTATAGAAGCGAGATCCAAGGCTACCTCGATGAATATTAATGTTGATGATTTAACACCAGAAAATTTAGAGAAATTTCAACAAGCCCAAAGTCAATTAAGCGGTTCTTTTAGCCGATTGATAGCTTCTTTTGAACGTTATCCAGACTTAAAAGCTTCTCAGCAATTTAGAGATTTTCAAGCGCAACAAGAAGGCACAGAAAACCGAATCAACATTGCAAGAGATCGTTATAATGAAGCTGTAAATAAGTATGATATATACACAACTAAATTCCCAAATAAACTTTTAGCAAGTTGGTTTGGTTTTAAAGAAATGGCGAGATATAAAGCAGATCCTGGAAGTGAAAAAGTTCCAGATGTAGAATTTAACTTTTAACCTTTCATAACATGCCACACATTGAGGACTTCCTAACACAACAAGAAGAGCAGGAGATCATTGAAGCTATTCGTATTGCAGAACGCGAAACTTCTGGTGAAATCCGTGTGCACATAGAACAAAAGTGCAACATGGATATCTACGAGCATGCCTTGGAAGTTTTTCATTACTTAAAAATGGACAACACAAAGGAACAAAATGGTGTGCTTATTTATGTGGCAGTAGATAATAAGGCTTTTGTTATTTATGGTGATAAAGGTATTAATGATATTGTCGGAACAGATTTTTGGAATTCTACAAGAGATAAGATTGTTTTTCAATTTAAAAATGGCAATTTTAAACAAGGTCTTATAGATGGTATTATTGAAGCTGGTAAAGTGCTTGCTTTACATTTTCCTTGGAAACATGGAGATCATAACGAACTAGATAATTCAATTTCTAAAGGGTAAAATTCAGTATGCAGTTTTCAGTAAGCAGTAATCGGTTAAAAACGCAAACAAAAGCGCTGTTATTTATTGCGTTTCTTTGTGTTTTACAATCTGTTAATGCTCAATTTAAAATTCCGCCAAAACCAAAAGATGCTAAGCAACATTTTGTTTACGATTACTCTAATTTATTAACTAAACAAGATAGCTCTGCACTTAATGTGAAGCTCAGGAGGTATGCAGATACAACCTCAACACAAATTGTAGTAGCCATTATTAATTCTACCGAAGGCGAATACATAAATTATCTTGGCGCGCAATGGGGCGAAAAATGGGGAATCGGACAAGAAAAGGAAGATAATGGTGTGCTGATTCTATTAGCAAAAAACGATAAAAAAATAGCTATTAACACTGGTAAAGGTGTAGAACACTTACTTACAGATGCTTTAAGTAAACGTATAATCGATAGAGAAATTATCCCTTACTTTAAACGTAATGACTATTACGGTGGACTGAACAGAGGTGTTGATGTCATTTTTGAAGTCATGAAAGGTGAATACAAAAGCTCTAGAAAAAGTAACAATAGCGAGTTTCCGGTTGCTTTTTTCATCATACTACTTATCTTTTTTATAATTTTTATTATAGCTATCTCAAAAACACGAGGTGGTGGACGAGGTGGCAATAAAGGCAACCGAAGAGATGACGATGCCAGAAGTATACTTGAAGCGATAATACTAAGCAATATGGGACGTGGCAGCTATTCTAGAGGATCATCTGGAGGAGGTATTTTTGGAGGCTCTTCATCTGGCGGAAGCTTTGGCGGAGGTTTCGGTGGAGGCTTTGGTGGAGGTAGCTTTGGTGGCGGAGGTGCTTCAGGTGGCTGGTAAAATAAAGCTACAGCAAACACTATAAAATCCATAATGAAGTATTATTTAAACTTCCAATAAAAAAGGTAACTTAAAAAAAGAAGAAATCATCATCACCAGTTTCCCCTTTAGAACCTAAGCTGTTGAACTTATAACTAAAGCCTAGCATAAAGTATTGTCTTAATACTGTACTTTGCGAATCTTGTATATAATCTTGCGTTGCTACACGTCTTGCATTGGTGTTTTGGTTAAGTAAATCATATACCTTTAAAGAAATTAAACCTTTATCTTTAAGAATGCTATAGGTTAGGGATGAGTTCCAAAACCAAGCACTTTTTTGAAATCCTTCAGCAACATTGGGATTATAATTAAATCTAATATCGTTTTCCCATTCGAGCTTTTTGGGTAAGAATGTTGCTGTTCTTAATCCTGCGTTATGGCGTGTAAAGTTTCTGTCTTCAAAAGCATCAATATCATAGGCGTTGTTTGAAATTACTAATTCGTAATATGGTTTTATATCCATAACCTTATTCCATATAAAATCAATACCCAAACGCGGCGTAATATTATTTATAGTACTTGCATATTGCACATCGTTATTAAAATTAATGTTTCTACTTCTATTATAGCGTGCTCTTAAATTAAACTTTACAGATTTTAGAGTATCCATTTTTACTTCTTTACTATACGTAGCAGATACACCAAAGTTATAATTACCATCTACATTTTCGTAAGTAGTAGTCCTTACGAGTGTCTCAGGATCTATTATTGTTTTAGATATTACCTGATTGTTTGTGAAGTTAGCATTGAAGTTTGTATAAAAGCCTGTTCGTTTTTGCCAATCAAAACCATTATAACCTCCATAAAAACTGTGCCTGTTAGATGGCTCTAAATTAGGGTTACCAATTACAATACTCAATGGATTAGACACATCTGTAAAGGCCTGTAACTGACGTATAGCAGGCGGATTATTTCTTAAAGTATAGCCGCCATACAGAGACGCTTTTGGGCTAAATCTATAATTTACTCTGTAACTTGCCTCTAGGTTTTTAAATTGGCGTTCTACATTAAACTGTGGACGCAGTAAATCATTATTTTCTAAGGTTCTAATGTTATAGCCTACATCTAATCTAGAATAGAATTTTTCTCCATTGTAAGTCGCTCCTATTGTGGGTATACTTCTAGTATCTCTGTATTCAAAATCCGTGCTTAGCTCTGTATTAAAGTCTGTAAAATCTTGCTCTACATCATTAAAATCAAAAGTACTTTGTCTATTTTTATCCTTGTCTACCGAAAACTGATATTCAAAATTTAAGAAAAACTTCTTATCAATTATTGGTAATCGATACGTAAACTCCGCAGAAAGACCATAACTATTATTATCTCCTTCTGTAAACTGATCTCTAATTATTGTCTCTGATTGGGCACCAAAAATCTCCGCAACAGAATTGAGCATATCTTCGCGTTCTTGCTTACTAACATCTGTATTTATTGCCGCTCTTACAAAGCCGCCTTTGCTACCAAAACGCTTTGTAGCAGATATATCAGTAGAAAAATCCCTCGCATAACTTTCTACATCAGAATTAACCAAAGATTGGTTTGTTAACAATAAATCTTCGTCTAAAGTCTCATCGTTACTATTAAAAAGTGTTCTGCTCTTAGAATACCGGAATGAAGGCTCTATGTTGAGTTGAAATGTTGAATCTGTTTCAATCTCAAATTCGAGATTTGCAGAATGGCTATTGGTATCGCTATTTGATGTTGAACGTGAATTTGTAAAAAATCTTGAATCCGCCAATATGGTTTCGCGTTCGGTAATGGTTTCATTTTCAGAGTTACTTGATGAATTAAAGTAATCTGCGGCAATATCTACTGTTTCTCCTATAATATCAGCATAGTTTAAACCTGTACTTCTAGATGTTGTAATTCCTTGTCCGCCGCCAAAAGACCTCCCGTCAAAATTAAATGAGCCATTGCTATTAATTGAAATCATACTTGCTCCACCAAACATTTTATTTAGCTCGCCAAAACTAAATCCTGGTGAATTAATATTATTTCCTCCTGCAAGGGCACTAATGCGTCTATCGTTATCAAACAAATTTACCATTCCAGCATATTCATAACGCTCATCTGTTCCATACCCTCCTGCAACACGTCCAAAAACACCTCTATTGTTTTCTTCCTTTATAGTAAGGTTTATAGTTTTATTATCTTTATCACCTGCTTCACCAGTAAATGCTTCAGACTTGGTTTTAGTATCTACAATCTGAATTTTCTCAACAATGTCCTTAGTTAAATTTTTGGTTGTTATGGTTGGATCGTCACCAAAAAAAGGCTTACCGTTTACTAAAATTTTATTGACTGCTCTACCATTTACCGTTATTTTACCCTCTTCATCCACCTCTACACCTGGTAGCTGCTTCAATAGATCCTCTACGGTTGCGTCTTTTTTTGTTTTAAAAGACTTTACATTAAATTCTAAGGTATCCCGCTTTATGGTTATTGGAGCTGTAGATTTTATCACTACTTCTTTGAGCTGATTGTCTAGCTTCATGGTAATGGTGTTTAAATCTATTTTTTCGTTATCAATATCTATTTTTTTTAGATATGACCCATAGCCCACGTAAGATGCATAAAAGTTTAGACTTTCGTCGAAGGTTCTCCCTTCCATTTTAAAAAATCCGTTTTCATCAGAAATGGTGTAAGTAACAATACTGCTATCCTTTACACGCTCTAAGTATACTGTTGCAGATTCTATAGGCAGATTAGAATCTTCTGCAATGAGTTTACCGGTAATTGTGAAGGTTTTTTCTTGAGAAAACGCAAAAAGGGAGAAACATAATGTAAAAACTAAGCTTAGTTTTTTCATAGAGATTGATTGATGATGGTTAACATAATAGCTAATACTACAAACGCAAGAAAAGTGTAAATCGTATGAATTTTCTTTAAAATACTGCGACGTTTGTATTATCGTTTTAAAGTAAAGTGCCCTTTAAAAACTCTTCCATCAGCCAGTGTTGCTTCAAACCAGTAGTCATCAGATGGTAACAGTTTTCCATTATAATTACCATCCCATTGCGAGTTAGACGGATTAAGGATTGTGAGGAGTTTTCCGTATCGATTAAAAATTTTAATTGTTGCGGCTGCAGGAAACTGAGAGCTAAATCCCTTTATCTGCCACGTATCATTTATTGTGTCACCATTTGGTGTAAAAAACTTTGGAAATCCTAAAACTGAGATATCCTCAGAAACAATACCGCAATCTGCCTTTATATCTTTTACATAAACGGTATGAATGCCTGCAGATACGTCCTCGAAAATATTAGAGACTTGATATGGTCCGTTTTGGTTATCTAGAGCATATACGTATTCGCCCTCACCAGACACTAAAACGGTTACTGTATTATTTTCTGATATATCGGTTACCTCAATAGTTTCAATAACCGCTGCGCTGGAAGGAAGGACCCTAACAGTTCTTCTATTGGTACATCCAGCGGGTCTGGTTACCAATACTTGGTAATCACCTATTTCATTAACGTCAATATTTATAGTGGTTTCTCCTGTTGACCAATCATAGGCATAGTTATTTGGGATGTCATCCAGTATACCTCCTGAGATAGTAATGGTATCTGGATATGTATTTAAACAATAATACACTTCTTCATATTGTGTAATATTTGGCAGGTCTTTAACTGTAAGGGTTACTTCATTAATAGCATAACATGTATCATCTATATCTACTCTAGCATAAATGGTTTGGCTATAGGCTACTTCGTTAAAATAATTAGCAACAATTTCATTAACTTTTAGCAGTGCGTCATTATAGGTTAAATAATAGCCTATAGTCGCATTTACCGGTGAATTTTCTAAAATCTGACTATCAGCTTCTGTTACATCAAAAAAATTAAAACCATCTACAATGAAATCATCGCACACTTCAATGTTTGCTGCTATTCCGTCTGAAGAGTTGACTTGCAATGTAACTTCAGAGCTATTAAAACAACCCGTAAACTCATCGCTAACCCTAGCGTATACCATTTGATTATTTGAAGTATTCGTATAACTCGTTCCATCTATAGGAATTGTTAAATCCTCATCTGCAAAAAAAGAAATATCCCAAATAGGGATTACCTGACCTTGTTCATTTCTAACGATATCATCTGTATAAGTACTGAGGTTAAAGTTAGATAGACCATCAGCAATTTCATCATCACATTGTATTATAGTAATATCATTGGCTATAGGCGTTGTAAAAGCGTTTACAGTAATTGGTATTCTAACACCATTAGTACAGCCGTTAAATAAAGGCAGTACATAATATGTAGTATTGGTGTCGATAAAAATCTCATAGCTAAAACCTGTATTTATAATTTCAGCAGATGTTTCGGTAGCATACCAAAATACCTCATCTACATTTGTGGTAAGATTAATTTGTGCCAAACCCTCACCACAAACGTCTGTAGTAGAAATTGATGTCTTTGGCATTACAATTACAGAATTACCAGATACATTTATTTCTGGGTCTCCTTCCATGCCACCAAACTCTACAACATAGCCTTGCGGATAATATGGACTTGAAGGGTCATCGCCTTGATTAGCAAGGTCATTCCAGGATCCCAAGATTCCGATATCAGGATCTGTTATATGCGCATAATCTTCTTCACCTAAATTATTTGGTTCACCATTATTCCAAAATGAAAACATGCCCTCTGGTGCGCTACCACTTACGGCACCGTTCCAAAAAACCTGACCGGCTTCTGGCCCAGTTTCCCAGCGCCAAACTCCTTCTTGAGTTTGGTCTGAACCGCCTATCCATCCGGTGCCTTGTGCTTGCTCACCTGTTAATTGCACCTCTTCTGGTGTGGTTATGGTTGCTAAATACCCTTGTAAACCAAAATATGTTTGCTCAGATGCTGCTTGTCTGGCCGCAGTCCAGCTTATTCCAAGGTCAGATACATAAAAATAATAATGGCCAGTAGCAGGTAGAAAATTAGCTTCGCCCAAATTAACAGAGAAAAACTTATCTTGTGTAAAATTACTTTCAGTAGTTTGAAAACGTATATCTCGTATAGCATTTTCAAACGCTGCCAATGGAGCTGGGCCTGTAAGCGTGAGCAATCCTGTTGCGATAGACCATGACGCTGAAATTTGAGGATGATTACCCATTAAAAAAAGCTCGTCAGATCCAAGACTATATCCAGTAGCAATCTGAACAAAAACCTCATCTAATGTTCCTTCGCCTCCACTAATATTAACATCCGTAACTATTGGCATTGGCTCCTCACCGCAATAGAGTTGATTCCCGTCAACAAAAATTTGCGGTGGACTCTGTGACATACTTATATAACAGCATGCAAAGCAAAATAAAAATATTAAGTTTTGCGATAACTTTTTCATAGCTGCATAAAGATACTATTTTTTACGCATGTATACACTTACTGGCACACCTGTAAAATCGAAATGATCTCTTAATTGATTTTCTAAAAAACGTCTGTATGGATCTTTGATGTATTGTGGTAAATTACAGAAAAAAGCAAACTGAGGTTGTGGAGTTGGCAGTTGCATAATGTACTTTATCTTTACGTACTTTCCTTTGAAAGCAGGTGGAGGGTTGTGCTCTATGATCGGTAAAAGTATCTCGTTTAAAACACTAGTCTTTATGCGCTTAGCTCGGTTTTTATAGACCTCAACAGCCATTTCAATCGCTTTAAATATGCGTTGTTTATTTAATACCGAAATAAACACTATTGGGACATCTGTAAATGGTGCTATTTCTTGTCTGATGTGTTTTTCAAATTCTTTGGCAGTTTTATTATCTTTTTCAACCAAATCCCACTTATTTACAAGGATTACAATTCCTTTCCTGTTGCGTTCAGCTAACCAAAAAATATTTTGTACTTGGCCATCAAACCCTCGTGTTGCATCTAAAATCAGTAAACACACATCACAATGTTCAATAGCTCTAACACTGCGCATTACAGAATAAAACTCTAAATCTTCTTTTACTTTTGATTTACGACGAATACCTGCTGTATCTACTAAATTAAACTCAAATCCAAAACGATTATACTTGGTATCTATAGAATCTCTTGTGGTACCTGCAATATCTGTAACGATATAACGATCTTCACCTATTAGAGCATTTATAAAGGACGATTTACCAGCATTGGGACGACCAACTACAGCAAACCTTGGCAGTTGCTCTTCTTCTACCTCTTCTTTTTCTGGTAAGGCTTCTACAACAGCATCTAATAAATCTCCTGTACCGCTACCATTAATGCTCGCAATGGTATAGTAGTCTCCTAAACCAAGCGAATAAAATTCAACAGCATCCTCTGCGCGTTTATTATTATCTACTTTATTTACAACAAGGAAAACAGGTTTTTCCACTTTTCGCAATAGTTTAGCCACATCCTCATCCATACCAGTAACACCAGTTTCTACATCGACCATAAAAATGATAGCATCAGCTTCATCTATTGCTAGCTCTACCTGCTTATCAATTTCGGCCTCAAAGATATCATCACTTCCAACTACGTATCCACCTGTATCGATAACAGAAAATTCTCTTCCATTCCAATCGGTTTTACCATAATGGCGATCTCTTGTTACACCACTAACGGCATCAACTATAGCTTCGCGTCTTTTAATTAAGCGATTAAAAAATGTTGATTTACCAACGTTTGGCCTTCCTACTATTGCAACTATATTTCCCATAAATTTTTATTTAATCTGCATTACATATCCTGTAAGCGGTAGCAAAGGTAGGGTTTAATTTTAGATATACGTTTTATCAAATTAGAATTTAAGCCTTGAGTTTCAATAAGAAAATATGTACATTGGTTCTTATATCTTTTTGCAATGGAACTTTCTAACGACATAGTTTTAAGGCCTCGATTTAAATTCAATGTTAGTCATAGCAATGAAAGCCTGCTTTCTTTATTTGAAACTACAAGTAAAAATCAGTCTGACTTTATTGTAACACGCGTGGATGACCATGTCTTTATTAAAATACCAAAAGCGAAGCAGCACTTTTGGTCTCCACAGTTACATCTTGAAATTAATGAGGATTACGACAATAAACAGCTAAGTACCATTTATGGTCTATTTGGTCCTAACCCAACGGTTTGGACCATGTTTATGTTTCTTCATTTTGCCGTTGCTGGTTTCTTTATTGGCTTTGGGATTTGGGCTTACGTTAATTGGTCTTTAGGAAGTAGTTTTGCCATACAACTTTTTGTCACCTTACTTATGATAATCGTATGGTTTGCTCTCTACTTTAGTGGGAGACTTGGTAAAAAAGCTGGTATGGAGCAAATGCATCAATTACATCACTTTATGCGAGATACGTTGCGAAGTAAAGATATACACGCTATAACCTAAACTACTTTTGGTTATACCCAAATCGTTTTAACTGTTTTTGATTAGATCGCCAATTTTTGTTCACCTTAACGTACAATTCTAAGTGAATTTGCTTACCAAAAAACTTTTCTAAATCTTTTCTGGCTTCTACTCCAACACGTTTTAAAGCAGTACCTTTATGACCAATAATAATTCCTTTTTGCGTTTCGCGCTCTACCATAATAACAGAACGGATTCTAATGATATTTTCTTCTTCGAAAAACTCTTCAGTATCTACCTCAACAGAATATGGGATTTCCTTTTTGTAATGAAGTAATATCTTTTCTCTAATAGCCTCATTAACAAAAAAACGTTCTGGCTTATCCGTTAACTGGTCTTTAGGATAAAATGGTGGAGACTCTGGCAATAACTCTACAATTCTTTGAAATACGTTCTTAACATTAAATCCGTTAAGCGCAGAAATTGGATAAAACTCAGCATTGGGCACCTTACTTTGCCAAAGCTCTGCTTGTTCTTCTAGTTGTTCTTGATTAGAAGTATCAATTTTATTCAGTAGTAATAATACTGGTATTTTAGAGTTGGTAATTTTCTTAAAAAAGGCTTCATCCTTAAGTTCCTTCTCACCTATTTCTACCATGTAAATCAATACATCAGCATCTTCAAAAGCAGATTTTACAAAATCCATCATAGAGGCTTGCAACTCATAAGCTGGTTTTATGATTCCTGGTGTATCACTTAACACAACTTGGAAGTCTTCACCATTAACAATTCCCAAAATTCGGTGTCTTGTCGTTTGTGCTTTAGAGGTTATAATGGACAGCTTTTCTCCAACAAAAGCATTCATCAAGGTAGATTTACCAACGTTTGGATTACCAATAATATTTACAAAACCAGCTTTATGCATGTATTAAAATTTTAACAAAGGTAATATTATTAATGATGACATTTTAAAATAACGACGATTCATAAGAAATGAACTAAAAAACCATTTCTTATGTATCGCTTTAAAACCCTAATCTTATTAATTTTAATATGTGCTCTAACAGCCTGCTCATCGGATGATAACAACAATCAAAACATTAACAACCGCGAATCTTCTTGTATCAATGCTATAGGTTACACAGGCTTATACTGGGATTTTGCCAATGCCAGACCAACAGGTTTATCTCAAGTACCCGTAATTCAAAATCCAGGTCAGCAATTTATCCATAGCCTACAACCACTCTTAGGTTTTACAATTCCACAAGGCTTTACGGCTTTTGAGTTAACAGATCCGCAAACCCAAACCATTGGTGTTAATGTATTTAGAAATGATAATGAAGTTCTCTTTCGTTGGGTACCTTCTAGTTCCGTGATTGGACAACAAATTCCTTCTCAAAATTTTATTGCCAATGAGATTAATACCCTATTCAACTTTTATGGCTTTAATGGCACACCAGAAGTCCTTTGCTCAGAATTTAAACAACAGGTTTTTGCTACAATTCCCATGGAATTTAATGCAAGACTGCTTCGCTTTGATGGTCGTATAGCACAAGTTTGGGTTATTACAACTTATGCTGCAAGCTCAACTTACATTACAGTTTCTGTAGTTACTGCACCAGAAGCTGAATACGATGCTCAAGTTGCCAATACATTTTTACCTATAAATTATCAACTCTACGTCAACGAGAGTGGTGGTATTGTAGATAATGACATGGATGGATTTGATATTCTAAGAGATCCTGATGATAACGATCCTAACGTACCGTAAACCGTGTTAGTCAATTAATGTTATACAAGTATCATAAAACCAAACATATTATGAAAGTTAGCGTCATTAAAATATTAAGTGCATTACTCCTTTTATGCTTTTCTTGTAAAGGCGAACAGCAAAATCCAAACATAAATGATTTAGCAAATGGAGATACTATTGAAGTTGAAAACGACCTTACAGAACCACAAAACCAACAGCAGGATGTAACAGAGCAAAAGAATCATACAGGTAATTATCAATATTTTGAAAATTTCGACCCTACTGTAAATATGGTCTCTGGAAGAATTGCATTACCAAAAGGCTGGAAACGACTAAAAAACGATAAACAATACCAATATGAAGGTCCAAACGACATGAAGATTGGCAGGATACAAATATCTAATCTGTACTCTTACACTGAAGATTATGCAATGCTACAAACCTACCAAATGTCAGGAACTCCTAACCAATATCCAATGTCTATAAATCAAATCGTTGAAACGTTCTTTATGCCTTATGCTAATGAAAACAATCTAAAATTTATAGGATCATTTTCACTTCCAAAAGTTGCAGAAAAGTCTAAAGCCTTTTTAGACTTAAATTTTAAATCACAACCAACACAAATAGAAACTCAGAGTGCTGGCTTAGAATGGCAGGATGATAAGGGCAGAAAATACCTCACCATCTTAAGAAAGACCATTTACAAAACATACAATCAGCTCTCTTGGGGATTTTTAAATCAACATATTGAATCGCCAGCATCAAAATTTGAAGATGCCAAGAAGATATTAATAGACATGACCTTAAGCGAACAGCACAATACAGATTGGTTATATCGTAAAAATCAAATTGCAGCCCAAAAGGCAAATCAACAATTCAGGGCACACCAAGCAAGGATGGATGCAATAAAGCTCAACAGTTCTAATTCTGGTTTCTCATCTAGTGTTGCCAATACATATAGCGACATATTAGATATTAGCCATTCAGGTTACCTAAAGCGTAGCGATATGACATCTCACGGCCAATCTAAAACTGTAAATATGATTGGTGAACGCAACATCATATCCAATCACAACACAGGTGAACATTATAACGTACAAGCTGGTAGCAAATATTATTGGGTTAATAATAATGGAAAATATTTTGGAACGGATAACCCAAATTACGATCCACGAGCAGACCAGAGAATCAACCAAACAGAATGGTCGCAATTCAATATTGAAAATTAATTTGATGACAAAAAGCACCATTTACGATTTAAAACAAAAACCACTTATAACAATTTATTATGAAAAAAATTATCTACACCACAGTAATTGCATTACTCTTGTTCAACTGTTCATCTGAAGACAGTGACAATGAAAACAATATGGATCCGGGTATTTTTTCCGCAAACACCATAGACATAAGATTTGATGGAGCAACAATTGAATGGACCGAATCTCTAGATCCTGATGGAGATGACGTCACTTATGCTATTATTTTAGATGGACAAGAAATAGCATCCGGAGGAACGACTTTATCCTATAGTTTTTCGGGCTTGGAACCTGAAACATTATACGAAGGCTATGTAGAAGCAAGAGACGGCAATGGTGGCACTTCTCAGGCAACGTATTTTTTCACCACAGAACCAGAAGTTATCATCTTTGAAGTAGATATTGAATGCAGATGGTGGGAAGGTGCAGGCGGTTATGGCATAGTTAATTATTTTGAAATAAATGCTGTTGAAGATGCCATAAGTTATCATGTAGAAATTTTAGATTACGCTCCAGACCCTATACCATCTAATGTAGGAAGAACATATTCTTGGACACCAGAATCTAACTTGCCAACAGGAAATAATGTAGGTTCTGGATCTAGCCATCTAACAGAATATACACCAGGAGTTTACCATGCTAATACAAGTACAGGTAGCGGTTCGCTAGTTTACTTAGAAAGTGCAATAGCCAATTGTGAAGCCGTTGATGCCACAGCCAGAGTAACCATAATTGTTGGCCAACAATAATGATTAAAACTAAGATTTGATAACACTTTAATCAGATAAGATTCTTTTATCTGATTAAAGTGTTGTTTCACCTCATAACTATTTGTGTTAAAATGAAATAATCGTATCTTACTCATGATTAGCTATTAACATGAGGGAAGCATACAAAACCAACAATACACTACAAATGGTTGATGCGATAAAGCGTAATGACGCTATTACACTAAAACGCATATACAATAACAACTACCCAAAAATTGAAATTTTAGTTCTAAAAAACAACGGTACCAAAGCGTATGCTAAAGATATTTACCAAGAGGCCTTTTTGGCCGTTTGGCAAAATGTAAAACAAGATAAATTTATTCCTCAAAGTGAAGCATCTATTAATGGCTATTTGTACACCATAGCTAAGAATAAATGGATGGATGTTCTGCGCTCGCAAGGCTATAAAAAAACTATTGTGGCGTCTCAAATGTCCTATTTTGAAATAAAAGATGAAGAAAACAATGGTATAGATGATGACATTTTAAAAGATAAACGATTAGAAGATGTAATGCATGCCTTTAAAAATTTAGGTGATGCCTGCAAAAGCTTACTGCGTAAGTTTTATTTCGAAAAGAAATCTATGAAAAATATTGCCAAGGAATTGCAATTGGATGCTGCCTCAACACGAAATAAAAAATACCGTTGTATGCAAAAATTGAGACAAATAGCCCTAAATAATAATTAATAGCAATGAACTTAAATAATATAACACAAGACGAATTTGAGCGCATTGAAGCCTATTTAAATAATTCGCTTTCAAAAGAAGACTTGCAAATTTTTAAAAACCGATTACAGAACGAAGAAGGATTCGCCACAAAAGTTGACAATATCAAAACCGTTTTAACAGGTATTGAAACCCAAGCGCTAAAAGAACAGCTCGATAGATTTCATAATGATCTCACAGCTAACGATAAAGACACCATTTCGTTTAACCCAAAAGTAAAATCCCTGCAATGGAAAAAAATTGCAGTAGCCGCTGCTTTCATTATAGCAGCAGGTAGTTTTTGGTTCTTAAACAGAAAATCTAACGCGCAATTATATGCTGATTTTTATACACCAGATCCTGGCTTACCAACAACTATGGGTACTAATGACAATTATGCATTTTATGAAGCCATGGTGTCTTACAAACAAGGACATTACAGAGAAGCTCTAAAAACATGGACCAATGGACTTAAGACCAAAATTAATAATGACACACTAAATTATTTTGTAGGTTCGGCTTTATTAGCAGATAAAAAGGAAAACGAAGCTGTTTCTTATTTTCAAAATGTTACCAAACAAGAGCATTCAATATTTAAAAGTGAAGCATATTATTATCTCGGATTAATCTATTTAAAAAACAACAACATAGAAAACGCCAGAGAATATTTGGGCAAATCTAATTTTACCAAGGCAAAAGACCTACTCAAAAAATTAAATTAAAGATGTACAAACCTAAATATATAACGCTTCTACTTTTGGTATTAGTGGGTGTTTTTAATGGCTTAAATTCTCAAAATTTTCATCAAAACAATCTAAGAACATTAGACGGATTTTTAAAAAATGATGCGTATAACGTCGCAAAAATATTCACAAAAAATCAGATGGATTCGCTCATTGATGCAAATCAATTTTATGAGCTTATGGACTATGTTTATTATTTAGGTCAGATAGAATCTAAAATCAATAATACAACCTCAGCAATAAAAGTTATTGAAGATTTTGAAACTAGAATTGAAGCATTAACCAACAACCAAAAAGCACTTAGGCAATTAGCATTAGAAACAGGATCGTTTTATGAATCTATTGGTGATTCTGAAACTGCAAAAGATTATAATCTAAAAGCTTTGAGGATTACCAAGAAAATGCCCGAAGCAACGGGTAAAGATTTAGCTATGATTGAAAGTAACCTAGGTGTGTTTTATTCGCGGTTGGGTGATTTAACAACGGCCACAAAATATCACAAAAAAGCTTTGAGTTCATTAAAAAGCGACGCTACCTCAACCCAAGACAGCTATTATATAACCTACAATTCCTTGGGTGCTATGATGTGGTATACCTCTAAATTTGATAGCGCTATCTATTATTACAAAAATGCAGATAAGACATTAAAATCTCTAGAGCAAACACCTTGGAACAAGTACTATAGATCAGCATCATTAAATAATAACATTGCCGGTATTTATAGTATAAAAGGGGATTTAGATGCTTCTATTAATGCTATGCGTACAACAGTTAATAATCTTAATGCGTTTTTAAAAGAAGATATTAGCGATGCAAGACGAACACATGCCCAAGAATTCTTGTTTCAGGCCATAGAGAACTACGCTGGTTTATATAAAGATATTGGAGATTACAAAAAGGCTAAACAATTACTTAACTATGCATTTCGATTAAAACGTAAGAACCTAACACCCGAAAGTTCAGAAATAGCCAAAGGAAAAGTTCTTTTAGGAAAAATAGAAGTAGCTCTTAAAAATTTTGAAGAAGCCGAACACCTATTAAACGAAGGCATAGAAAAACTCAACAATACTAACGGAGATTATAACTTTTGGTTGGCCGATGCTTATTATGGCAAAGCATTAATTCACTCAGAACTAAATCACAAAGACAAAGCCCAAACCTACTTCAATAAAAGCGAAGAATACTTTAAGGTCTCGCTCGGAAACTATTACGACGAACAATACTTAAATTTTACAATTAATGCTTCTAATTTCTTTTCAAAAATCAATAACAAGGAAAAAGCTCTCTCTATGGCAAACGAAGCCTTAGAATACATTAAAACCAATCAAGGCGAAAAAACACTTTTAGAGTATTATCAGGTATTGAATTTAGCAGACATCTATTACCAAAACAAAGATTACAACAACGCTCTGCTCTATAGTAACAAAGCGTTAGACTTAATCAATTCTAAAGAATTTATAAAAAACAGTAAACTAAATACCTTAAAGTTAGAAAGCAGTAAAGTAAGTGCTATTATGACCAAAGTGAAAATCAATTTAAAATTGAATACCACAGAAAATGAAGCCTTTTTAAAAGCCCAACTATTAGAAATTGAAAATGCTATACAACTTTTAGAAAACCAAAAATCTTTGATCTCAGGAGATAATACTGCAGCCATCTTAATACAAGATAACCTAGATGTTTTTATGGTTGCTAAAATATTAAACTTAAAACTCTACAAACTTACCAAAAACAAGGATTACCTCAAAGCACTATTAAGCTACCATGAGTCTATGATTTATCATAAAATTAGAAATCGGCTTAATTCAAAATCTACGGAGTTAACGGCAAATTTACCGAGTGAAATCTTAGAAAAGGAAAGACAATTAAAAGAGAACCTCAATACATTTTTAGACGATAACTCATCAATTAGTAGTTATATAAATAATGAAAAAAAATGGTTAAATTTTTTAGATGAGCTAAAGACAGATTACCCGAAATATTATAGCTTAAAATATGCATCAATCTCGCAAACTTTAAACAACCTAAACCAAAACATTTCTGAATCGTCAACTCTGGTAAGGTATATGTTTATTGAAGATAGACTTTATGCATTTGTAGTAAATGCTTTTTCTGTTGCTATGGCAGAATTAGAATCAAAAAATATTAAGTCATTAGTAGCTCAACTTAATGGCAAAACTGAGGCACTTCAACCCACCTTTCAACTTCAATCAGAATTATATAACATCCTCTGGAAACCAATTAAAAATCAAATTAAAACAGAAAAAGTAATAATTATCCCAGACAAAGAACTTTTTAATCTAAGCTTTGAGTTACTAACCTCAAAAAAATGTAAGGATTATAAAGATTTTAGTATGCATAGTTTATTGGCTAAGCATACTATTTCCTATAATTATAGCTTGTTTCTTATAGATAAAAATAGCCAACCTATTGGCTACGATTCTAATTTTATTGGGTTTGCACCAGAGTTTAACGAAGCTATGAAAACCAATTATAAAATTGCCATAAAGGATACGGTAGAGTTAGATTATAGCTATTTAAAACTACTATCTCAACCCTTTGCTAAAAATTTAACTAAAAGTTATTCAAGGTTATTTAATGGCAATTCATTTTTAAACGAACAAGCCTCAAAACGTATTTTTACAGAAAATGCGAGAGAACATAAAATCATTCATATTGGCACTCACGCCGAGTCAGATAATATTTCGCCCGAGTTTTCGAGATTAATCTTTGCAAAAAATACAGATGAAGATGATAACTCATTATACACCTACGAAATTTACAATCAAAACTTAGCCTCTAATCTTGCCATTTTAACAGCCTGTGAAACTGGGAAACCAAGCTACCAACCCGGAGAAGGCATGATATCATTAGCACATGCCTTTAATTATGCTGGTAGCGAAAGTATTTTAACAAGTCTATGGAAAATTGACGAACAATCTAGTAGTAAAATTCTCGAATATTTTTATGACAATATCTCAAAAGGTTTAGAAAAAGATAAAGCCCTAAAAGCTGCAAAGCTCACATATATTTCTACTGCAGAAGGCAGAACTGTTGCGCCTCAATATTGGGCTGGTTTAGTTTTAATAGGCGATACTACAGCAATTGATTTAGAGGTTAGCAACAACTGGTGGGTTTGGATAATTTTGATTATTGCTATTGTCTTTATTCTTTATTTTATGTTGAGAAACAGAAGTGCTAAGACCTAGGCTTATCTATACCTCTATCATACATTACAATACTACCAGCAACCGATACATTTAGGCTTAGTTGCGATTTAAATTTTACTAAAAAATGACTCTTATCTATGGCTTGCTTAGAGAGCCCATGGTCTTCTGCTCCCAAAAGATATACACATCGTCTTGGATGATGAAACGTCTCTAATTCTACTGCTTCATCCGTTAATTCTACACCTACTAACCTGGCACCTTTAGGCAAATTATTAAAAAACTCATCAAACGTGTCGTAATGAAAATAAGGCATGGATTTTACAGCATTGTGTGTATCACACGCTTGCTTAGCATATCTATTACCAATGGTAAAAATAAAACTGGCACCTAAGTTTTGTGCTGAGCGCCATAGTACGCCAAGATTCTCTGGGGTTTTGCCATTTTGTATGCCAATACCAAAAAATTCGTTTACAAAATTGTCTGTCATAGTCGCAAAAATAAGACATACTGACAAAATGTAAGTTCATACTGAAATGGCATTTTCTTTGATTTTAAGAAGAGCGAAGTCTAATTTAAAATTGATAGAAATGAAAAAAGTAATGCTCTTTTTATTTGTAGCAATTTTAGCTACAAGCTGTAATGCACAAGACACTGAGAATTCTTCCAAAAATCCTTCAGATTTAGAAATTCAAAGAGACAGCCTTCAAAAACCAAAAGCTAATTGGGAAGTAAATAAAGAAGTAGATGAAAACGGGAATATTATTCGTTACGATTCTATTTATAGTTGGTCCTCTTCCGGAAACATAAAAGGTATGGAGAATGATAGCATTTTTAACCAAATGCACACCATGATGCAAAAGCGTTTTTCTATGCTACAGTCTCCTAACCTAAATGATTTCGCAGAACACGACTCGATTATGAAACAGTTTTTTTATGATGACTTTTTTAAAGACGATTTCTTTTCTAATCGTATGCCTACTGGATTCCTAAATATGGATGAAATAATGAAGCAAATGGAAGCGATGCGACAAAACTTTTTTAACAACGAGAACAGATACATTATCCCACCAGAACCTAAAGAAAATAAAACTAAGACCATCGAAAAAAAGCAGGTGTAATAATTTTTATGGTTTAATTTTTAAAACAATTAGATTATGAAGAAACAACCTATTGAAGTTAGATTAGTTAGTAAAAAAGGAAATGCTTACCTTATTAAATTCCCTAATCTAGAAATCCCAGTTAAGGTAAACGAACATCTTTACTACAAAATGCTTCACAGTCCAGAATATCAATTTAGATTTTCTAATGCCGTGGCCAAACAACCGCATTTAGCTTAGCTTTTTTTACAATTAAAAATGATTGCTCAAAAGTGAGCAATCATTTTTAACTTCAACAAAATTTAACACTAACCTTCTGTTAATTAATTTTTTAGCTGACAAATATCATAAGAGGTTTTAAATCTTAGTGATAACTTTAAATACTACGAACCATAAAATCCTCTGATTATGTTATCTGTCTTATTACCTACCGATTTTTCAAAAAATTCTGAAAATGCTATTATCTATGCCTTAGAATTGTATAAAAATGAAGACTGTAAATTTCACTTTTTACACTGCTACCCTCCAGTCATTTTTTCATATGAATATCAAATAGAAAAAGGATTAATAGGAAAGGATGTTCACAAACTTCTCCAAGAAGAATCTAAAGAGCGGCTTTATGAATTTGCATTGTCTTTAATGCACAAACACGGTAAAAACCAAGAGTTTGAAGTAGAAGTCGTAAGTGGTTTTTTGCCAGATCGTATCTCTAACACAGTATTAAACAACAATATTGATATTATCGTTATGGGAACCAAAGGTGCAACAGACTCTGACCGCGTGGTTTTTGGTAGCAACACCATACAGGTTATAAACAAACGTTGTTGCCCAGTCATAGCTATACCAGATGACTATAAGCTTGTAGGCTTGGAGAATATATTATTCCCATCAGATTTAAACATTACGTTTAGAAATAAGCATTTTCTACCTATACTAAACATATTAAAATTACATAAAAGCAGTATCAATCTTCTGCATGTTTCAATATTAGGGCTTACATCCAAACAAAAAGTACATAAAGAATTCATCAAAGAAACATTTACAGATTACAATACCTCATTCGAGATATTAAAAGAAAAAGACATTACAGAGGTTGTCTATAATTACCAGCAAAAATATAAGTCTGAACTTCTGGTAATGATAAATAATAAACATACATTTTTTGAAAATCTTTTCTTTAAACCAACAATTTCAAAAATTGCTATGCACCTAAACACACCATTTATGGTGATACCAGCATAAGGCTCCTAATCCAAAAACTTTATAGAATTAATGCGTAAATTTTCTGTAGTATCTACAACACTTAGAGCATTACATCTTAAAAAAGGCTTAACCTCTAAAAGTAAAATGATAAAGTCTTAAATTATAACTATGGTGTGTTTAAACATGAAAGACTAACAAAGGAGCTCTTAGTTTTTTACTAATCTCTGTTGTTGATGAACCAGTAAAGAATCTTTCGAAAAGACTTTCTCTCTGCACCAGCAAAGCAATTAAATCTATACTATGCGTTTGCACATAAGCGTTTACGACATGATGCATAGACGCGTTGTTAACAACATGATACTTGTAGTTAAAACCGATCAAATATGTTTCTAAATATTGTTGGTCTTTAAGTTCCTCTGTTGAAACTTCATTGTTTGGTTTTATCCTTAAAATATGGAGCTTTTTAGAGTGTGTTTTTGCAAAGGTTAGTAGATTCGAAAACGCATTACCATTAATAGAATTATTTAAATCCAATGGTAATAAAATTTCTTCTGCAGGCCTATACTCAAAATTCTCAGGGATTACGAGTGTTGGGCAAGCAACCTTTCTAATAACGTTTATAGTATTACTGCCAAATATAACCTCTTTAGCTCCAGTAGCACCATTGGTTCCCATAACGATTAGATCGATGGCTCTAGAGGCTACCACCTGATTAATTGAATCTACAAACACATCATGGTCTATAAGCATTTCAAAATTATAAGCTTCATAACGAGATAACGCTTCTAAATCTGTAACGATATTTTTTAATTTGTTCTTGGGCGTTTTAACTAGTGAATCGTAAATGCTTTTATTACCTGTGGTCATTAAATCATCCGTTAAAAATGAATTGGCAACTTCAACATGCAATACGATAAAATTACAATTAGTGCCACTGAACAACTTTAAAGCAAAGTGTAGAGCATTTATAGAATTTTTTGAAAAATCAGTAAGCAAAAGTATATTTTTCATACATTAAAAGTAGTAATCATTATCTAGACTAAGCATGATTTTAGTCATCCTTTTGGTTATCTTTTTAGTATTAGAAACTTCTCATTTTTATTAAAATGGAAGTCATCTTAACAAACCAAATTAACAATACCATTAGTTTTCATTTTATTTAATGTTTAAAATCACTAATTGTTTTTTTACTTGTGATTAAATAAAAAAATAAAGCTCCAAAATTGGAGCTTTATAACTAACACAAAAATTAAAATTGCAATGAAGAATTTTAATGTGCTTTTTGAAGCTTAAATAAGCTTAAAACGATTTACTTAATAGTTAAGTTTAACGAAAATACAGTTATGGATGTTGTTCCTGATCCTGTTAGCCGTTGTCCCCAAATTTCAATATAATCATTTGGTGCAAGCTCAACAGTTCCTGATATTGAGTTACTAGATATGTCTGATGTATTGTTTACACGCATAAGCGTATTTGTTTCTGTCAATGTTGTAGAGCCGTTTTTTCTAATAAAAAAGGCGTAAAAATCGCCAACGCCAGAGTTGCCTCTAATAGATAATGCTGCATTGAGCTGAAATGTTCTCGTTTTTTTTCCGGTATACGTTATTCTATTGTCTTGAGTTGACATTGTTCTTAAAGCATTTACTAAAGTTGTGGTATTAGAATTACTGTTTCCTCTTAAGTTTAACGGACTGTTATTAGTAACCGATTGAACAAAACCTGTTGTGATAGTGCCATCGTAGTAGATGTTACCACCACTAACCTCGTCTGATTCTACTGGTATTCCTGGGCAATTCACATTCCACGAATTATTAAAATTATATCCTGTATATGTACCTACCGTATATCCATCTACATACTGGCTACTGGTACCAGAAAAACTCACGCCAGTAAGAACAGCATTTAGTACTGTTGGGCTATTACTAACATCGATACCTTTTGCAGATCCATTGACAACCATAAACCCACCTTGTTTTTGTATAAACTCAAAAGTACCTGTGTACGTTTCGTAAGTACCAGAGTTATTGGATTGCCATCCTGTATTGCTAATTAAAAGATCAGTAATATCTGTATATGTAAGGCCATTAGCGTTATTTAAAAATTGTACGATACTAAAAAACACCAATTTATAGCCTGCAATAGCACCAACTGCATTAGAGTTTGCAATAACAGCATCTCTTACAATAAGATTTTGGGAAGTTGTACCGTTAAGTCCAAAAACAGTACCTCCTGGAGCAGAAAGCGTTACATTTTTTAGCACACCTCCTTTTGTACTAGAAAACATGGTGCCACCTGTTTTAATTAAAACATCCTCGTAGGTGTCCATACCAGAAACAATGGCATTATTAAGATTAATAGGATAAGCTAGGTTTATAGTTCCGTTAATTTCATAAAAAGTGTTTTCATCTAAAAGATACTCTGCACCACCACCATTGGTTAGCTCATCGCTTAAGTCGGTTACAGATTTAATTAATTTATGATTATTTCTGACTTTAGAATCAATCTTAGTCCATTGACTGGCATCATAGAAATAGAAGGCATTATCTGTTGTATCAAATACCAATAAGCCGTTTGCAGGGCTTGTAATGGCCAATCGTTGAACACTAGTCATTCTTGGTGCTAGTAATCCTTTTGATGTAGAATTAATATCGAGCATCGAAGATGCATCTGGTGTTAAAGTTCCGATACCAACTTGTGCCATAGCACTATAGCTGGTTAACATCAAAACTAAACATGTAATTAAAATTAGTTTAGAATTAAGCTTTTTCATAATTAGTAGGTTAAAATTTTTGTAGTTATTTGGGTGTTTTCTGTTTTTAATAAAATGATATATACGCCTTCTTTTTCTGCAAATGGAATACTGATTCTTTCACTATCATTTATACCATTTACCTTTGTTAAAAGCAATTGTCCTAACGCATTATAAATTTCTATTTTATCGATAGTTGCGCGTTGGTAGTTATAAATTTCAATAGCATCTACACCATTATAGTACACCTTGGGTTTAGACATAGTATTCTCTTCTACATCTAAAGTATTCATTGGCAGAAACGCTAGTGTATAGCGATCATAGAAATCCCCTTGTTGTGGATTAAATTCATAATTAGCGACTGTTAAATCGTACTCAGTATTCGTATAATTGTCTCGCAGAAATATAGGATGATCAAAGTTCTCAAAGGTATCTATCATTATACTGTGAGTACCTGTTTCGGAAACTTTTAGTGCAAGATCAAATTCCATTTGCTCGTTAAAATCTCCAACACCTTGAATGGCAAATGGACTGTTGATATCATCTTCTATTACAAAGAATAAATCATCTTCCCTTAATCCATTTATTAGAGCATCATAACCATGGTTGTAATTCTCGTTTGCCTGTGAGTTGGGCATGAAGCCCAATAATAACTGTCTATGAAAACCTTCAGGATCTTCGTAACCAATTCTTATGTATTTATTTGTATTGGTCATACTCTCGCTATTTCTATAGAATGTGGTTTCTGAAGCGCTTTCGGTTTTAAAAATTCTTTGGGCATTATTAAACTGAATTGTACCAGAGTTTGAAGCTTGAACAAAAAAGCCCTGACCTACGGATACGTATTGAGAAGGGGCTGTTACTGTCCCTGAATTACCGATTCCGCTTATTAAAGACGATGCTACAGATGGTGTTACACCGCCTGTGAGGTTTCTTACGGCATAACCACCCAGATAATCTGTTAAATAGTGTGAGTTAGACCCTCCATCTACCCAAAAGTAAAGCGCATTAACAACACTAGCATTGTCAGTTAAAAATTGCTGAGCATCTAATGCTGATGGATACGGATTACCTAATAAAGCACTTTCACCAGAGTTTATACTAAAACTGTAATCACCATTGTTTGCATCACCATAGAATACGTAATTCTGTTGAGATGCAGATGCACCAGTACCTTTCATTGTAAACCCTTGTCCTGGGCTGAGGACTGAATTTTCATCTATAGACAACCAATCTGCATACGTTCCGTTACCCATAGCATATGTGTAAAGCCAATATTTGTTAATGGTAAGTGGTGTAGTAACATTTCCGCTGCCATCGGTAACAGATGGTAAACCATTGTAAGGAAATCCATTGTTAAAACCTACAGGTTGCGGACTGAATGGATTAAGGCTGGCATCTGTACCATCAAAAACACACGTAGAAATAGAGAAATCTCCTGTGCGATTTACTGGTGAAGACCAATAATTAAATCTGTGAACCGAACTATCACCTTGTTGATCTATAAGTAATTTTCCAGATCCAATGGTGTTGATGTCTAATCCTGAGTTAGCCTGAATTAGTTGTGACTCACCCAAAAGTCTTAGATCACCATTTTTAATATGTAGAGAATTCCCAAGATGTAATCCTATTGCATCTGCAATAGACAATCCTTTTGCTGATGGTGATGTTATATCAACCTCTAAATTGTAAAAGTTGATTTGATTTGTTGACCCTGTAATTTCTTGATTATCGTTGGTAATACTCTTAAAAAATGTTGTCCCACCATTGGAAGTCGTAGTACCATTATTTACAAAATTTGAACTGAGATAAAGATTACCATCAGAATTATGATTCCCTGAATTCTCATAATTAGACGTGAAGCTTACTTCTGTACCTGAAACAATTTTAAAATCGCCGAGATTACTTATTTGCGCCAAAACCTGCTCTTGAAATAATAGCAAGAGCATTATTACTATAGTAGTTTTTTTTGTCATATCTAAAGTTTTCTTCAAGATGTTTTCTTATACTGCATGTTGCTCAAGTGTTCTTCGTACACCTTAGCAAACTTTTCTACTGTTAACGGTTTACACAAATAACCAGCACATAGCGTATTATTTTTAGCTTTGGATATGTCTTCTGCATACAGTGATGAGGTTAACATATAAATTTTAAATTTTGTGCTTTGTCCATTAAAATGTCTTTCTACCTTTTTTAAAAATTCAAAACCATCCATTTGTGGCATATTTATATCTACCAGTATCAGTTCTGGTACAGCCAATACATCGGACCCACAGTCTTTATGGCATAATTGAAGAAAGTAAAGTGCAGAATCACCATTAGTAAAACTTCTGGTTTTTATCTCTGGATTATATTTTTCAATAATCTTTTTTGTAACAAATAGATCGATCTTATTGTCGTCTACGATCATAACGTTTTTAATCATTTTGTTTATGTTTTTGTTGATTTGGGATTGCTATTTTAAAGGTGGTGCCAACACCTAATTGGCTATCTACCGTAATAGAGCCTTGCAAGTCTTCTACAATACATTTTACGATATATAGGCCAAGTCCGGTGCCTTGTTTACCTTCGTTACTTGCTCTATGGTAGATGTCAAAAACTTTATCTTTATTTTTATCACTTATACCAACACCATTGTCTGATACGATTAGTTGTACCTGATTATTTATCTGTTTTACATCGATATTAATTTTGGGACAAAAATCATCACTTGGTGCTTTACTGTAAATGATGGCATTTTGAATGAGGTTCTGTAATATTGAACAAAACAATTCTCTGTTTGATAAAAATCTTTTGGTCTGCTCAATTTCAATGTGAAAATCGATATGCTCGTAATTATCTAGCCCACTTAACATTTTTAATACTTTGTTAATTTCCTTTTCAAAGTCTATGATGTTAAGTTCATTTTTCTTTTCAGAAATAGAGGCAGCAAAGGCGAGATTATTAAATAGAAGTTTTCCTTGGTCTAATGTAGTACTGAGCATTTCTAAAAGCTCTTTGGTAATGTCATCTATATCTTCATGTTTTATTAACTCAATAAGGCCTTCTGCAGAGGATATAGGAGCTTTTAAATCGTGTGCAGAACGGTATAAAAATAACTCTAGATCTTTGGTTTTTTGTATTAAACGTTTTTCTAGCTTTTTTCGCTTAGAAACATCAAGCATTATAGCCGAGAAATAACGATCCTTGCCACAATACCATTCGTGAATCGTCAGTTCTACCGGAAACTCTTCACCATTTTTTTTAAACCCAACTAGTTCAGTGGTTTCACCTCTTGTATGACCACCTGTAGTTTCTTTAATTTTTAAGAGTTCTTTTATGCCTTCTTCTAGATACTTTTTGGAAATGAGCATAGTCAAAGACCTGCCTATAACCTCAGACTCCGTATAACCAAATGCTAGCTGTGCTCCCTTATTCCATTCTTTTATAGTACCATCTTCATCAGTGACAATGATGATACCAAACTCACACGACTTTAAAACAGCTTTATATTTGGTTTCGATGTCCTTAAGTCGCTTCAAAATTCTTACATCTTTTGTTTTTACCTCTGTAGTTATATTAGCATGCGTAACTTCGCCAGACTTGTTAAATACGGGTTCTATATATGAAATGTAAAGCTGATTACCAGAACTACTGGCACATGATGTAAATTGAAAATCTAAAGGCATTTTATTAGAAAAGACTTCCTTTATTTTAGACCTGATAGCATCGTGATAATCCTTATCCAAGAAATCATATACGTAAGATCCCACAATACTATCGTAGTCTTTACTTATTTCGTTATCCGTTGCTCTTAAGATTTTTGCTCTACTATTGATGGCTATAGTTATGTCACTAATATTTTTAATTGCAACTTTATTTTCCCTTACTCTTGTGTCAGAAATATTTTGAAGCTCGTAATAGTCTGTAATGTTTTCGTAAATAGAAATATATTTCTGATTATCGTTTTGGGATTGCATAGGGTATATTGCCGTTTCTAACCAAAGATTCTTACAATCCTTAGATTTATGGCACAAAACACCCTTCCAAGAATGACCGTTATTTATGGCACTCCACAATTCTTTATATACCTTATCAGTACTTAGATGAGACTTTAAAATATCGTTTCCGTACCCAAGGATAGAATTTTTTGGTTTACCGATAAGATTGCAGTAATTATCGTTTGCATAAATTACACGACCCACATTATCTGTAATGGTAAATGTTAGATGCATCCCTAGCACCTTTAAAACCTCAAGACTAATTTCTTCGAATTTTATTTTTTCAAGTTTTTGTACTTTCATTTTCCTGTATCGTTATCCTCTGCACAATACTCCATTGCTTTATTTACATCTTCAAAAATTCTAAATGGTTTGTGAGGTTCATAAATTCTTTTAAAAGCGAGCACGAGCAGTTTACTTTGTAATGTATTTATTACAAATGCTTGGCGTGTTGTATTTTGTTGAAAGGCTTCATTATTGCTGATTAATTTAACCGCCTCTACGGAAAAACTTCCTACTACGTTTCTCAGATCTACGACCATAGGAACACTTCTACCCTCAGTAAGTTGTTTTATGGTTTTTAGATAATTGACAACATCCTTTTCCATCAATTTATAGCTCATACTTGTATTCAAAAATTGACAAAACAGAATCCCTTCATCGATCCATAGTCTTACGGTTTCAAAATCATAAATTGTTGTAATTGGCACGTGTAAATTATTTGTTGCACTTTCCTTTACCAATGCTATGCCAAGGACAAATTTTTAATACAAAAGAGATGTAATACATTGATTCTCTTATATTTATTTTTTTATCTAAAAAAAAGAAGCCCACGATTTAGCGTGGGCTTATAGTTTTGAAAAGTATTATTTACGAAATACCGTGATTAGGATTTGGCGACTCCTAGCTTTTTCATCCTGTCTCTTAGCGTACTTGGTTTTATATCTAAAGCTTCGGCTGCACCATTAGAGCCTTCAATTTTCCAATTACACTTTTTTAATACTTGCTTAATATGTAAGCGTTGTACCTCGTTTAGACTTAATGTTGACAAATCAACTGGGTTTTCTTTATTGGACGTGGCAAATCCTGGAACAACCAGAGCGTTTTTATTACTTAAAATTACAGCGCGTTCAATAAGGTTTTCTAGCTCGCGTATGTTGCCAGGCCAATCGTAGTTGTAGAGTGCATCTCTGGTTTCTTGTGATATAAATTTAATAGTCTTTCCATATTTTTTACAAAATTTATTGACGAAATGTTCGATTAAAATAGGTATATCCTCCTGCCGTTCTCTAAGAGGTGGTACATGAATAGGAAATACATTAATTCTGTAATATAAGTCTTCTCTAAACCGTTTAAGCTTAACATCTTCTTTTAAGTTTCTGTTCGTGGCCGAAATTATTCTAATATCTACCTTATGCACTTTTGAGTCTCCAATAGGCTCAATCTCAAACTCTTGTATTGCTCTAAGTAGTTTAGGTTGCATTTCTAATGGTAATTCTCCTATTTCGTCTAAAAAGAGTGTGCCACCATCTGCAAGCTTGAATTTTCCGTCCTTATCACTAAATGCTCCTGTAAATGATCCTTTTTTATGCCCAAATAGTTCACTCTCTATTAACTCTCTTGGTATTGCAGCGCAATTTACCTTTATAAGTGGTTTCTCTTTTCTATCACTATTGTTATGAATAGCTCTGGCAATTAATTCTTTACCTGTACCTGTTTCGCCATAAATAAAGACTGTAGCGTCGGTATCAGCTACGCGCTCTACATCGGTTAATACATTACTAAATAGTGCACTGCCATAAACCATATCTTCATAATTAAATACCAGATCAATCTCTTCTCTCAGATATACATTTTGACGTTCTAAATCGTTCTTTAAACTATTTAGTTCTGCTAGTGATGATTTTAATTTTTTGTTAGTATGCTCTAGTTCTTCTTGTACTTTTCTACGATGGTTATGTTCTAAGGCTAAGGAAATAACACTTGCTACTGTGGTTACAAATTGTTCTTCTTCTGGTGTCCAGTGACGCTTTTGCTCCATTTGCTCAAAACATATAACTCCAAAGGGTTGTTCTGATCCCATTATAAAAGCATCTAGCATGGAGCGTATATTAAACTTATTTAAATAATTTTTTTTGTAATCTTCGTTAATGGCATCATTAGTTGCGACGTCAACTACCATTACTATTTTTTGTTCATATAACTTATCAAAATAATTGGGATAATTTTCTGTCTTTAGTACGGCATTATTTAAGAATTCTTCTTGCTCTGAATGGTATGCTTTTATGCATTCTATTTTTGTTTGATTATCGCTAAATTTCCAAACGCTCACGCGGTTTACCTCAAGTACATTTGAAGAGATCAATGTGACCTCTTTTAAAAACTCGTCAATATTTTCGTCCTTTAGATTGATTAACTTTAAAATGGAGTTTTTCTTTTCTGTGGCTTTTTTTGATTTGGCAATCAATGAGTTTTGATACTTTACTTGTTCTGAAATATCGACAGCCGTAGATGCATAGCCAAGTAACTTATTATTCTCGTCCAAAATTTCTGTTGTAGAAATACGAACTTGTAAGCGCTCACCATTAACTCTTTTAAAGGTAAGTTGGCCTCTACTAGATCCACCAGATAAAAACGCTGTAAAGTATTGCTTAATGTTGTCGTATTCTTCGAGTGGCCAGTGCGGAAAAGGTGCTTTCTTACCAATAACATCTTTTTCTACATAACCTGTTAATTCCTTAAAGGCTTTATTAATTCTTATACACTTTAGGTCTTTGTCGAGTATAAAAACGGCCTCATAAACGCTTTCTAAGAGACGGTTAGAAAAATTTGTTAATACTTTGAGCTCTTTGGTTAATTTTACAAGGTCACCAATATCTACAATTGATGTAAGTACTAGTTTGGTATTTTCATTTTCTAATAATTGAAATGTAGCAAGCCCGTATGCTTTATTTCCATTTTTATTATAAATTTCTATTTTGCGAGATCTTATTAAAGCAGACTCACTGAGCATCTCTTGTAAGTTCTCTAAATTAGAGGGGTTAATAATATTTAATTCTACACCTGTCTTACCTAAAACTTCTGAGCGTTTGTAACCTGTAAAGTTCTCCCATGATTCATTGACATCTACTATGGCACCACTATCAAACTCAGATAATGCCTTGGCGGCTGGACTAGACTTAAATATCTCTAAAAAATAGTCCTCTTCTAAATCTTGCGGTTTTACTTTAGGTGGCTTATTTTTTTGTAGATCTTTCATGTTAGGTTGGTTTAATGGGCAAAAAATTTTTTGGTACAATTAATATCTAATAACTGTAGAATTTATATCCTATTTAATTTACAAATTTTTTTTTAATTGGATGTTTTACAGGCTAGTAATTACAATTGCAAGTGAAAAATTTGGCGACATTTAGCAGTTCGCATATGGAATATATACTCTAACTTTTGTTACTTGTGGCATCATAAAATTGCCGAAAGAAATAATTGAATACTGGCCCGATAATATATAATAAAGAAAAACGCATGTCTTTCTCATTTATTAATTTACAGGATTAGATATTATAAATCATGGTATTATTTTGAATGCTAACATACAGAATAAGACAGCAAAAAAGCCAAACACAAAAAGTGTTTGGCCTTAGTAGCGGGAACTGGACTCGAACCAGTGACCTTCGGGTTATGAGCCCGACGAGCTACCTACTGCTCTATCCCGCGATATTGGACTGCAAATATACAACGCTTTTTAGTTTTAGCAAGTTTTTATACTAAAAAAAAAGTGCTCATTTTATTTGAACACTTTTTCTAACTCATTTATCTGGCAAAAAATAATATTAATCGTCATCCTCTTCAGAATCTAATGTTGCTAGCGCACCTTTCATGTTTACTTCGTCTAAATCAAAGTCAACAATATTTGGCAATTTATCTTTTAAAGCCGCATAATTTCCTTTAAAACCATTGTTGCTAAGCAACAGTGTTTTAAGGTTAGTCAATTGAGCCAATTCGTTTGGTAAATTGCCATAAAATGCATTATTAGATAATACTAACTCTTCTAACTGAGTTAACTCCCCTATTGAGCTCGGTAAGGTTCCTAAAAAACTATTATCAAACAAACTTAATATTCTTAGAGATTTTAGATTAGTAATGCCGTTGGGTAGCGTTCCTATAAGTTGGTTGCTACTTAAAATTAGAATTTCAAGTTTGCTAAGGTTTCCTATTGAATTTGGGATTTCTCCAGAAAAATTATTATTGTAAAGCTCTAAAATTCTTAAATTTTTTAAATGACCGATATCTGTTGGAATGGATCCTGATAAATTATTAGAGAACAACTGAAGCGTCTCTAAATTAATCATATCCGTTAGTGCTTCTGGTAGGACGCCTTCTAACTTATTAAAGGCTAAGTTTAATTTTTTAAGAGAAGATAAACCAGCTATTTCACTCGGCAGATTACCTTTTAGATTATTAAAGCTTAGATCAATAGCAACTATTTCATCATTCTCAATAGTGACACCATACCACTCTGTTACTGGCTGGTCCAAATCCCAAGACGTATTCCAAGAATCGCCATTAGTTGAATTGTAAAGTGCTACTAATGCATCTTTTTGACTTTGAGAAACGTTGGCAAACGTAAAAACAGGAAGCAAACAACATAGCAGCGTTAATTTTAAAGTTTTCATAATAGCTAGATTTTGTGGAGGGGCACATAAACTATTCAAATGTAGACACTTATACTTTAAACTGCAAATTTTTTCGACGAACTGCATATTCAGATTCGTAAAACACTAATTTATAGCGTGTTAAAAATATCTACTGTTCTAAGTTTTCGGCCTGAAAATCAACTATTTGTTGTGCTTCTGTAACTACAGAAATTTGTATTGGATTACAGCAAATTTCGCAATCTTCAACGTAGCTCTGCTGTTTTTGAGACACATCTACAAGCATAGATATTTGTTCCCAACAATAAGGACATTGAAAAAAATATTCTTCCATTTGTATACGGTTTTTAAAACTGAACGTTGAGTAATTCTCCGCTAATTTGAAGTAAAGTTAGCTCTGCCAATTTAGCGTCGTACTTAGCTTGGCTTCTGCTTAATTCTGAATTTAATAAATTAATTTGCGCTTGCCTAAACTCTATTGAATTAACTTGACCTATTTTGAATTTTTCTTGAGTTCTCTCAAAGTTGTTCTGTGCAGTAATGATGTTCTTCTCTTGAATGTTATAAATATTTAACTTGTTCATATAATCATCCCAAGCGTTATTGAAGTCGCGCTCAATACTCAATAATATATTTTCTTTTTGAAGCTGTTGCGTTTCAAGGTTAATTTTAGCATTTCTTACCCTATTAATCGTTGCACCACCATCAAAGAGATTCCAACTTAAATTTAACCCGCCAGATAATCCTGTGTTTGTTAATACAGCTACGAAGGCAGCTGCATTATTATTGTTGGTATTCCATCCATATGTGCCAGTGAGACCAATTGTTGGTAAATAAGCAGACTTACCAGAACTAATATCTAACTTACTAATTTCAATATTCTTTTCTGTTTGAAGTAAAGCGGTATTACGTTTTTTTGCTTGTTGGTACAAACTATCTTTTTGAAACTGTAATGTAAAATCTACTTTTGTTTCTACGTTATAATCTTCTGTGAATGTTTCACCTAAAACCAATTTTAAATCTCGCTTGGCATTTTTTAGTTGTTGCTTTATGTTGATGATATTTATGCTGTCATTATTAATGTCTACTTCAGCATTTAATACTTCGAGTTTGGTATTTTGTCCATACTCAAACTGATATTCTGCCCTTACTAATCTGTCTTTGGTAACTTTTAGAGTTTCTTGTAGAGTTTTTAAGTTATCAGACAATTGTGCCACATTATAATAGACCGAGAACATCTGAATAATTGTATTTTCAATAGTTTCTCTTGCTTGTAACTCTGTTAATTGATATTGCTCTTTTAAACGCTTGTAATTATAACGTCTTCCTAAGCCATCAAACAACGTGTAATTAACGGTAACACCTGCATTATACCGAGAACTTTCGGCACCATTTAAAATGGTGCTTTCTCCGTTGGCAAATTCAGCTTCCGTATTATCTAAATTGTATGTAGCACCTGCATTACCCGTTACTGTTGGTAAATACCCAGAATTTAAAATACTTGTATTATTTTCTGCTATGGTAACCTCATTTTTGGCAATCTGTACTCCATAATTATGCTCTAAAGCCTTAGAAACTGCTTCCTCTTTTGTTAAAATATTTTGAGCCTGTAGATTTACACTACATAAAACTGCCAAGATTATATAGACTTTTTTAGTGCTCATTACCTTCTTTTTGTTCTTTTATTGCTCGTTCTACTTCTTCTTTTGTAATGGCTTTACCTGTTGCCAACCATTTTGTGTTTTTCTTGATATTATTACTGAATGACAAGAATAGTGGCAATACTAATAATGTTAAAATAGTAGCATAGGCAATACCAAACGAAATAGAAATTGCCATGGGTTTTAAAAATTGTGCTTGCCTACTCTTTTCTAATAACAGTGGTGCCAAACCGGCAATTGTTGTTAATGATGTTAGAAAAATTGCTCTAAAACGCGATTTACCAGCTTCGGAAAGTGCATCGTCAAAACACATTCCTTCTTTTAGATTGCTGTTAAATTTTCCAATAAGTACCAATCCGTCGTTGACCATAATTCCTATTAAAGCTATAATTCCTAAAAGGGATAATATGTTAACCGGAAAACCTAACAACCAATGTCCCCAAGCCACAGCTGTGAGACTAAAGGGAATTAGAAGTATTAACAATAAAGGTTGAGAGTAACTTCTAAAGGTGAATGCAATTGTAATATAGATTAAGATTAAAATAGGGATTCCGGCAGCTTTTAAAGAAGTATTCAATTTATTAGCTTCTCTACTTTGTCCTTCAAAAGACGCATTAATGGTTGGATATTTAGATTGTAACTCTGGTATAAAATTCTCTTGAATATCTTCTAAAATATCTGTATTACTTGTACTTGGGTCTTTTAAATCAGCGTAGACTTGGATTTCGCGTTTACCTTCTAAGTGATTAATGGCTACGTCACCACGCTCAATACTATAGGTGGCTATATCTTTTAGCGTTACACGCTCACCTGTTGGTGTTACAATGCGCATATCATCTAAATCGTTTATGGAGCTGCGGTTGTTTTTATCGTAGCGTACCCAAACTCTAATTTCGTCTTGTCCGCGTTGGAAACGTTGCGCCTGAACACCAAAAAACCCTGAACGTACCTGTGCCATAACGGTTCTTAAATCTAGACCCAATAAGTAGGCACTTTCCTTAAGCTGTAATCGTATTTCTTTAATTCCTGCAGGATCGTTATCTCCAATATCCTTCAATAAAGGGTTAGACTGTAAATAGTTTTTTAAAGCGTCCTTAGATGCTTTTAACTCTTCAATATTGTTACTTAATAACGATACTGAAACCGGATTACCACCAAAGTTTCCTCCACTACCATAAATCAAACGTTCTGTACCAATAACTGGACCAACCAATTCTTCTAATCGTTTTGTAATTAAAAAAGATTGTATTTCATCTGGGCGTTCCTCACCTGGTAATAAATTGATTCTTAGGTTGGCAGAAGAACTACTGTTTATAGATACAATAGTATTTTCAAACAATTGTTTTCCTGTGCCTTTTAGATACTTTTCGGTAAGTTCTTCATTAACGATAAATGATTTTTCTTCAATCATAGAAATGATAGAATCCGTAACTCTAACATTTGTACCTGCAGGCATTACCAATTCTATGTTTGCAGAATCACTAGCTATTCTCGGAAAAAGCGTTACACCAATAATACCACCACCAAGGGAGCCAAATGTAAGTACTAAAAGCGCCACAAAAATACCTAGTGCCAATAACTTAAATTCCATTACAAACCGTAATGTTGGCGCATAAACTCTATCTCTTAAATAAGACATAAAACGATCGCCAGATCTATTTAACCCTCTCATAAAAGCAAAAAAACCATTAGACGATTTTTTGCTGTGCAACTCTTCTTTTTTAATTCGTAATGCTTTTGAATGTGCTAAATGGGCAGGAAGAATAATTAACGCTTCAATAAGCGATACCACCAACGTTAAAATTACAATAACCGACACCTCACTAAAGAACTCTCCAATTCTACTTTCTAAAAAGAAAAATAATGAAAACGCTAAAACCGTTGTTGTAATTGCAGAAACCACAGGTGGAATAACTTCTAAAGTACCATCTATTGCGGCTTGTATAGGTTTCTTTCCTTTTTCGTAATGCTGGTAGATATTCTCCGCAATAACAATACCATCATCTACCAAAATACCAATAACGATAATCATACCAAAGAGTGATAATACGTTGATAGTCACATCGAACTGACCTGCAAAGATGAACATGCCCAAAAATGAAATAGGCAAACCAAAGGCTACCCACAATGCCAGCCTGGTATTAAGAAAAATGGATAAAAACACTAAAACCAACAACATACCTACAATGGCGTTTTCTGTAAGTAATTGCGTTCTTTGATTTAGTGTAATTGATAAATCCCTAACAACACTAAGATGTACGTTAGAGTATTTTTGATTGTATTCTTCAATATACTCTTTTACTTTATCCGCAGAACTTATTAAATCCTCGTTATTAGTACTAGTTATGGAGATGTTAACTGCTAATTCCTGATTGAAATAAGTTGCATTTGGTGTTTCAGAAAAACGATCTCTTATAATTGCTACATCTTTAAGACGAACCACCCTACCATCTGTAGACGCTTTTACTATAATATTAGATAGTTCCTTTCCGTAGTACTCTCTATTATTGGCTCTAATTAGATATTCTTCGGCAACGGTCTTGACATTGCCACCAGTTACCAGAATGTTTGAATTGCCTACTGCAGTAGCAACATCATTAAATGTGAGGTTATAAGCCAGCAAATCGATTTCATTAACTGCAATTTCTATTTCTTCATCTGGAAATCCAGAAATTTCAATTTGAGAAATTCCATCTATGGCTCTTAAATCGGTTTCTACTTGCCTAGCCAATTGCTTTAATGTAGATAAAGGGATATTCTTTCCGCTAATAGCAAAAGAAATGGTTTCTCTTATGGCTTCTTGTTTAGACACAACTAAAGGCTCCATACCTGTTGGGAATGATGGTACACGATCTACAGCATTCTTAACTTCGAGCAACATAAAATCTAGATTTTCACCTTTTTCGATTTCAACGGTTATTGTTCCGCTGTTTTCTCTAGATGTTGAAGTTACTCTATCAATGCCTTTAAGGCCTTTTAGGTTATCTTCAATTTGAAGCACAATGCCTTCTTCTATTTCTTGTGGCGAAGCACCAGGATAGGTAATAGCAACATTGATTATTTTTGATTCTACAAGTGGGAAAAACGAAGATTTTAGAGATAATGCGCCAATAATACCAAAAACAAAAAACGCAAGAATGAAAACGTTTACAGCAACGTGATAACTTATAAAATATTCAATAATCTTTCTCATTACTTATCAGTATCGGTTGCTGCGGCTTTAACTTGCATACCAGCATAGGCTCCAGGTACTGGCTTTTTTAGTATAACCGTTCCGTTTGGTACGTTTTTTAAGACCACCTTTTTATCAGAAAAATGTGCTGGCTTTACAGCAATTACATCTAAAATACTGTCTTTTATAACATAGATTTCTTCACTATCTAAAAGTAAATTTCTATCAACCTCAATAGCGTCCTCAACGTTTTCAGCATCTAGTCTGGCTTCCAGATACATGCCTTCTTTTAGATCTTTATGCTCAACATCGACAAACGCAGTAATGGTTTGGGTTGTTGCATCAATACTTCCGTTAACTCGAGCTACGACTCCTTTATAGGTTTTTGTATTTTCTAAATTACTTAACTCTACTTTAGCGCCTTCTTTTATAACGTCTGCATACGATTTACTTACAGCGACCTGCATCTCATAAACCGATGGATTAATAAATTCTCCAAGCTTTTGACCACTTCTAATGAGCGTCCCCTCTGTTACTAAGGCTTCTGTTAAAATCCCTGTAAAAGGTGCTGTTATTCTATATTTAGCTAAGCGTTGTTCTAGATTTTTAACGTTGTAATAAGCGCTTACGATACCACGACCTGTGATAAAGTAGTTTTCTTTTTCGCTAGATATTTTAGGTAATTGCGGTGTACTTTTGTTTAAATCGAAGTTATTAAGATAGGTTTGCCATTTAAGATATACGTCTTTAAAATCTAGTCTTAAATCTGGCATAATAGCAGCAATACTGTTGTACAAATTACTTTTTGCCGATTGTACGCTTGCATAATACTCTGAGGCATCTAGGCTAATAAGTGTTTCACCTCTGTAAAATTTTTGGCCTGGTTTAAAAAGCTTAGCTCCAGATTTAAAAACACCTTGCACTTCAGAATACAATTCTACACGCTCCTTGGCGATGAGATTACCGTTAGCAGAAATTATTATTGGGACTGTAGTATTTTTAACGGTATCTACCAAAACGGTTTTAACCACTTTTGGCACTACAGGTTTTGGTTTATTTTTATTGGCTATAAGATAGTTTGCAGAAAGAAATGCGCCTACAATTAAAGCAACGCCTAAAATTGAAAGAATTATTTTTCTGGTCATAATAATGATGGTGGTAAATAATCTACAAATTTACTTTTATGTTATGCGTTAAGTCGTTAAAATAATCTTAATGTTAACTCAAAAGCTTACAACAACATCTTTTTATGAGAGAAGCGTTTTTGGTAATAAGGTTTAAGTTTAAGCTAGTGCCTCTATTTGAAGTGTTATATCTTCCCAATCTTCCATTAACTGAGCTAATTCCTTTTTATTGCTTTGATAAGTATCGAAGAATTTTGGATCTGACGCTGTTTTATCATAGTCGGTTTCTAGTTTAAAGTCATCTTCTTTAATGGCATTTTCTAGTTGGTTGATTTTAGCTTCAATATTACTAAGTTTATTGTTTAGTGCTTTTATTTTTTTCTGGTCTTTATAGCTTTTTTTATTGCTTTCCTTAGGCTTATCTTCAATAATGGTGCGTTTTTCGGCTTCTCTAAGGTTTTCGATATTACGTTGTTCTAAATAATAATCGATATCGCCAAGGTATTCTTTTATGTTTTGGTCTTTAAACTCGTAAACGGTTTGTGTTAACCCTTGAAGAAAATCTCTATCGTGAGAGACCAAAATTAGCGTGCCTTCGAACTTTTTGAGTGCCTCTTTTAATACGTTTTTAGACTTAATATCCAAGTGGTTGGTAGGCTCGTCCATTATTAAGACATTTAATGGTTGAAGCAATAATTTTGCTAATGCCAAGCGGTTACGCTCACCACCAGATAAAACTCTAACGTATTTTTCTACCTCTTCACCCCTAAACAAGAATGCACCCAAAATATCTCGTACTTTAGAACGATTGGTTTCATTAGCAGCATCAATCATGGTATCTAAAACGGTTTTATTTCCGTCTAAATATTCTGCTTGGTTCTGCGCAAAATAGCCTATCTGCACGTTATGACCTATATTCACCTTGCCATCGTGGTTTAATTCACCAACGATGATTTTTGCTAATGTAGATTTTCCTTGACCATTCTGGCCGACAAATGCTGTTTTTACATCTCTCGGTATAGTTAGATTCACATTATTTAAAACCTGTAGGTCGCCATAATGCTTTGATACATTTTCAATCTCAACAACGACCTTTCCTGGTGCTATAGACACAGGGAAATTTAAAGTCATTACACTGTTATCATCCTCATCAACCTCAATACGTTCAATTCTATCAAGCTTTTTAATTAACGATTGTGCCATTGTTGCCTTTGAGGCTTTGGCTCTAAACTTTTCAATTAGTTTTTCGGTTTGCTGTATTTGCTTTTCCTGATTTTTTTGTGCTGCCAATTGCTGCACTTTCATTTCCTTTCTTAACTCAAGGAATTTTGTGTAAGGTTTGTTGTAATCGTAGATTCTTCCTAATGAAATTTCAATTGTTCTGTTGGTTACATTATCTAAAAACATTTTATCATGCGATACAATTACAACTGCACCTGGGTATGTTTTTAGGAAGTTTTCTAACCAGATAATAGATTCTATATCTAAGTGGTTTGTAGGCTCATCTAACAGTAGTAAATCGTTATTTTGAAGCAATAGTTTAGCAAGTTCAATACGCATTCTCCAACCGCCAGAAAAGGTATCTGTTAACTTATTGAAATCTTCACGCTTAAAACCTAAACCTTGAAGAATTTTTTCGGTTTCGCCTTGATAATTATAACCACCTAATATTTCGTATTGGTGTTGAATGTCATTCAAATCAATCATTAATTGGTTATAAGCTTCGCTTTCGTAATCTGTGCGCTCTGCTAATTGAGTATTAATGTTTTCTAGCTTCGCTTCACACGCTTTAATCTGTTTAAAAGCTTCATAAGATTCTTCTAAAACGGTTTTACCAAAATCGAAATCGATGTCTTGTTTAAGGAAGCCAATTTTTAAGTCTTTATCTGCTGCAATTTGTCCAGAATCTGATTCTTGTTCTTTGGCTAAAATTCTTAGCATTGTAGATTTACCAGCTCCATTTTTACCAATTAAACCAATGCGATCTCCAGCGCCAAGTTTAAATGTAATATCTTCAAACAAGTATTCTCCTTGAAATGATATGGATAGATTATGGATGTTTAACATAATTAAATTTCATAAGAACAACTGTGTTAAATGTTACAATTGTTACAATGGTTGAAAGGCAATAATTTATCTTTGTAAGCCTTAAAAAACGTAAAAGTAAAGGATTTAGTCATGATACGAAAAGGAATGAAATTATATAGTATACTTTTTGGTGTTTGCCCAAAATGTCATCAAGAATCTATGTATGTAAATACAAATCCTTATGTGATTTCTAAGGTTATAAAAATGCATGATCACTGTTCTCATTGCAATACTAAATACCAGATGGAACCTTCTTTTTTTTATGGATCTATGTATGTGAGTTATGGTGTAGGTATTGCTTTTGCGGTTGCTGCGTTTATAACAACTTACATAATCTTTGAAACCTCAATTACAACAGCATTTATTAGTATTGTACTAACCTTAGCGCTCTTATTTCCTGTGATTATGAGACTTTCTAGAAATATTTGGATTAATATTTTTATGAAATACGATAAAGAGTTGGCTCACAATGTTGCAAAGTCGCAAAGCAAAGATTAGTTATCTAGCCGCGATTAATCACGAAAGCAGCGTACTGTCTACTGTCTACTGTCTACTAAGCAAACCTATCGATGTTAATCTCTAAATCTAAAGGCTCGTTATTTTCTATAAAATGGTAAAGCTTATCGGCCACATAAGGTGCGATCATAACACCTCTAGTACCCAATCCGTTTAATACGTATAAATTTTGATGTTCAGGATGTCTTCCGACCAAAGGCCTTCTATCTCTTACCGTTGGACGTATACCTGCTAAGTGTTGAACGACTTCAAAATCACATCTTAAAAACGTCTTAAGTTTAGAAATAAGTTCTTGTTTACCCTCTTCTGTAGGTTGGTTGGTTTTATCTGCCCAATTATAGGTTGCTCCAACAGCATATAAGTCATTTTCTATAGGAATAATGAAGACCGAAGACTTTACTCCGTAGTCAATATTAAGTTTTGGTGCTTTAATAATTAAAACTTCACCTTTTGTGCCATTTAAAGGAATTTGATTGAAGTAAGGGTTTTTCTTTACACCAAAACCTTCTGCAAAAACTATTTGTTGAGTTTCTATATCACCATATATCAGACTATAAGGTAAAACTTGTAGTTTTTCATAGATAAAACTAGATTCATTAAGACTTTTAATTTGTTTTAGATAATCCTTGTAAGCGTCTATGAGTGCATTAGTATCTAAGCGACCTGCGTGTAGCACCTCACCAAATCCAAATGGTGCGTCTATAGCGTCATTATTATTTTTAACTAATTCTGTTGAAAGAAATGGTTCTAGTTTCGGTTTGTCGGAAGCACTAAACCATAGGTTTTGCTCTTCAATTGAAGAAAATCTTCTAAGAATTCTAAGTTTATAGTCAATTTTTATACTTAAATCTTGTTCAATTTTATTGTAAACAGGCAATGCAATATCTAACTGCTCTTTTGCCTTCCAAACCTCTGAAAACCGTTTTAAAATTACAGGGTTATATAAACCTGCAGCCACAATAGATGACTGCTGTGAACCATCATCAAAAACAATAAATGATTTATTGTTAGTTCGTAGCTGCTCACAAAAGGCGATACTAGCTAAACCACAACCTACTATGATATAATCAACTTGTTTCACATTTGCGAAATTATCAAAAAGATCCTTGCCCACGCAGTAATGATAGAAATAAAAAACGCCCACTTAATAAGTGAGCGTTTTCTTTTATATTTTAGAGTTATTAGTAACTCCACATATCTTGTTCAAAATCTCTGATCTTATCTTTGATACGCTCAGATTCTAATAATTGCATTAACGCATTATCTGCAACATACTCCTTAACTTCTCTGTCTCCATAAACATTCTCTTCCTTATAGATGATTCCGTGGAAACGTCTACTATTGAGTAAGTGGTCGAAAGAAATTGGAGAAGCACTATTATCATTGTTGAATGCTTTAGCTTCGTGTAAAATATCTCTTACCTCTGGGAAGAATACCCAAAACATAGGAATTGGTGCTTTTTGACTTTCGTCTTCAGAATCTATAAAGTTAACATCTGGTGCTGCTGGTGCAATACCAAGAATACGATATTTCAACTCTCCTTGACGCTTATCAAAATACCATAGCCCTTTAATTAAATAAGAACTGATATCTGCTGGTTCAATGTTTCTTTCTATAACATATTCTTCTGGGACTTCGTCTTCGCCTACACCATAGGTATTCATGTATTCAATACCTGCATCTGTTATTTTTCTCATTTTTAGAGCAGCTTCAATATCCTTAAGCGTACGCTCCTCTGTAAAATAAGAATCACCATAAATCCTGGAAATCATACCACTTTCGATATTTTCCATTAAAACCTTATATAAAGACTTACGATCATCCCCAAGATTTCCTTCTACAGGGAAGTATAACGGGAAATTTACACGCTCGTCTAGTACAACTTTTTCCCAAATCATTTTTGAGAATAAGATGTCTCTATCACCTACATAACCATACTCTAGAGGCTCATCGTTATCTAAAAGCAATTCAGCTTCAGTCTTCATACCTATTTCTTCAGGTATTTTTGCGTTTAGGATATTAGCCTGAGCTATAGCACTATTTGCAGCTAAAACCATTAATCCAGTATATATAAAGCTTTTAAATTTCATCTTATTGTTATTTGGGTTTCTTTCTTTTTTAACGTTGCTAAAACTAATTAATTGTTTCTGCTAGTTACTTGTAACTTCAACAATTACTGGTGAAACGTTTTTTAGCCTGTACGTTGTGTTACCTTGGATTCTTGCCTTAATATCAAAAATTGTAATATTATCGCCTCGTCTCGCTTTTTGAATAGCAGACTTAGCTTGAGCATTCATTTTTGTACCCACAACACTAATTGTAGGCTGACCAGGAACTCTCATTTTAAACGAAGTTACCTCGATTGGTAAATCGAATACAAAATCGTCTAATTTTGCAGCAACAGTACCTATCTCTACATTACGCTTTGGTAACTTTACTACACCTGTTTGCCCTGCTATTACACCTGTTGGCGCAGGAATATCTTTAATTCTAAAGGTTTTTCGATCGCTTACTTTTGAGCCATCATCTAAAGTACCTGTAACGTTTATAGTTACCTCACTACCAGTTCCCGGATTCATAACATACTTACCTGCACCACTTACTGGTTTTAATCCTATACCACTAGCTTGTACTTTGTTATCTGCAATACCAGCGAATGAAATAGTCATTGGATTGGCAACTCCACGATAGACAACATTCATCTTATCTGCAGAAATTGTAGCAGAATTTGGTCTTGGTACGACTACGTACTTTCCACTAAAGTTAATCGGCAATTCTTCACCTTTTTCTAAGAAAGTAAATTGTCCATTAATATCATGCTCACCAACGTTACCTACTGTAAATTCTATTCTAGCAGCTCCGGTTGAGTCTATTGCACCTTCTCTGTTCATATCTAAATCAGTATCACCAACCTTAAGCTTTGTTGGAGTTACGTTAGCATACTTACCTAAAACTACAGATCCAGTAAACTTTTCACCAGCAAAAAATGCATTCTTATCTGGTATAACGATAGCTGTATAGTTTTTTAAAGATGTAGCTTCATCAACTGTATTTCCTAAAAACACATTGTATAAATTTGCTTCAGTTGCTTTGATATCGTTTTGCATTGCTGTAAGCTTAGTGTAAGAAGCTACAGCTGGAAATCCTTTAAAATTATAATCTAACCAGGTTTGTTTTTTACCGTCATTATTTTGAACGTCTGCAGTACTAAAACGACGCTCTAAGTTTTCTTTTGCTGGATTGTAAGCTACATCATCGCCTAACAGCTGCTTAATATCTGCTTTGTACTTATTAATTCTGTCTACGAATGCTTGTCCTTCTTTAGTCATACGATCTCCTGTAAACCAATACTCGTCTAAAGCATCGCCTTTGTCCATTTCTTCGGCCGGTAATTCGCCTTCTTCTTTAAATTTCTCAGCGTAATTTCCCTTATTTAAAATCATTGCCTTTTGGGACTCTAAATAGCTGAAAAACTCGTTGGATATAGAGCTCACTTTCTGAGCATTATTGTAAGCCACTCCAAAGTCTTTTGGCTTCTCACTAGCTTGTTTCTCTAAGCCTTTTAAAAGGGTCGTGTTTGATGCAACCGCTAGTTCATTTGCATTTTCAAATTTTGTATTAAATAAACTGAAAGCAGATAATATCTCTTTACTTGTTGTCATCGCAATCATAGCGATAAACACCAAGTACATTAAGTTAATCATTTTCTGTCTTGCAGATAATTTTCCTCCTGCCATTGTAAATTAGTTTTTAAATGTTAATTAATTAAATTGGTTATAAAAACTAATTAGTTTTTGTTCATTGCAGATAGCATTCCGCCATACACACCATTTAATGATGAAAGGTTTGATGCTAAAGAGGCCATTTGCTCTTTTAACTTTTGCGCATTCTCTACAGCTTCTTCATTTATTGCAGCTTGACGATTTGCACTTTCCATTTGCACTTTGTACAGACTGTTTAAAGACTCCATTTGAGCTGCTGCTAGAGATAATTCTTCGCCATATTTCTTTTGCGCTGCAATAGAATCTACTGTTGGGCTAATACCTTTGGCTGCACCTTCAAAGTTTTTAATGCTATTTCCCAAACTTGCCATTAATTCACCATCAATTTTAGCTTCTTTTAATAAGTTATCTAATTTTTTTGATAATAATCCTTCAGCATCTTTTGGCTCTTCTTTTTTCTTTTTCCCTAAAGATTGACCACCTGCTAATTCTGGGTATACTAAAGACCAATCTAAATCAGCTTGTTGTCTTTCAAAAGCTGAGTAAGTAAATACCAAGGCTTCAACAACCATACCAATCGTTAGGATTAAAGAGCCGTAAGGCCAGTGCTGGATTTTAAATAATGCTCCAACAATTACAATTGCTGCTCCCAATCCGTAGACCATGTTTGTTACTGTGATTTTACCTTTCTGTGCCATAATTTGTTTAGTTTTTTTAGTTTAAGTTAATGGATGATAACTTAAGTAGGTTAATTTAATTTGGGTTATTGTTTTTTAGTTTAGTTTAGTTCGTCGCTGCATTTTTAGTTACTTCAGTACCCATGTAGTCTTGTACTGTTCTAAAACCGATATAACTTCGAGCTGAGTCCGCATACTCATAATCTCTAGAACTTACCTGTAAGAAATAAGCAACATCTTTCCAAGATCCACCTCTTACAACCTTACGAGAATTTTGAGGATCATTTACATTTGGATTTATAGTTGACATGTATTCGTATGAAGCAGGATCGTAAGAACCATTTACCCACTCTGACACATTGCCCGCCATGTTGTACAAATTAAAGTCATTTGGATCATAAGCATCTGCTTCTACAGTATATAATGCTTGGTCAGCTGCATAATCACCTCTTAATGGTTTAAAGTTTGCCATAAAGCAACCTCTATCATTTTTAGTGTAAGGTCCACCCCACGGATATGAAGCTCCTTGTAAACCTCCACGAGCAGCATATTCCCATTCCGCTTCGGATGGTAATCTATAAGAATTTACTGGCTGCTTTCCTTTGCTCTTTTGATAACTATTATGCTTTAAGGTTCTCCATTGGCAAAATGCTTGGGCTTGTTTCCAAGACACACCTACAACTGGATATCCGTCGTATGCAGAGTGCCAGAAATAGTCATTATGCATCGGCTCATTGTAAGAATAAGCAAAATCTCTAATCCAAGCTGTAGTATCTGGATACACCTCAACCTCTTCTTGTTCTATTACTTCAGAGCGTTTAAGGCTTCTATCTTTTGCAGCCTTGGCAATGTCCATATATGTATATTGAAATTTAAACTGTTTTACATCCCAAGTTCTCTGTCCGTTATAAGACTCTTCTAATGGCAAATACATACCATCCATAACCTCGGCATATAGCTCATCTGGATATTCATCAGTATCGTAAATCAATTCTACATCATGGTTTATCTTTCGTTGTTCGTTACCATAAGTATTTAGCATATAGCTTTCATAGGCATTAAGATTGGCTGGATCTGAATCTAAATATGCAAACTCGCCAATATCTCCATTACCTGGTGTTTTACCTTCTAAATCTGCCATTTCAGCAAGTTTAAGCCTCAAAATAGAATCTCTTACCCAAAATACAAATTGTCTGTACTCGCTATTTGTAATCTCAGTTTCGTCCATGTAAAATGCACGTACAGTAGCAGTTTTTGTAGGAGCATCTTGAACACCGGCAATATCGTCATCTGATTTACCCATTATAAAAGCCCCTCCAGGAACTAAAGTCATACCATAAGGCTTTTCTGGGTGCCATTTTTTACCACTAACACCTACTAATTGTCCGCGGTCTCCAGAATTACAACTGGCAACCAAAACCAATACAGTGGTAAGTAAAATAAATCTCTTAATATTCATAGTAACTCGAGGTTAAATTAGTCGTCTTAAAATTTAAGGTCGTAAACATATTTATATATTTTCTAAAAAACAACTTTTTTCGATTTTTTTTTGCATTTCGTCCTTAAAAAATGCATTTCGTCGATATATAAAATGTTAAATTATCGATTAAGTGTTCTTTTTAAAAGCTGTTCTTCCTATAGGCTTTATACCAACGTTCTGGTAGTTCACCCTGAGTAGCAAGCAGATAATCAGCATGCATGCATGGTAATAACGTATGCTTTTTTAATTTATTATTAACATCTGGTAAAAAAGGAATTTCTATCCACCAACGCCCTGTTTTTAAACTTTTAAAGAATATGAGTTCATCATCTTCTACTAAGACATTATACTTCTGAAACTCTTTTTCATTATTAAAATTATCATCTTTAACCCTACAGTTAACGCCTTCTACAAAATACCAAATCATTTGCGCAATTAGCATTGAGGAAGATGAGTCGTTTTTGGAGTTGCTGTATTCATAAATACCAAAAGAAGAGACCTTGTTACTTATGCCTGCATAGCGTGTAATGGCACAAATTTCCTTTCCAGAAAACCCATTGGGTGAATATTTTAGGTTATCACTTACCTCAGCAGCTCTTATAGACTTTAGATCAATAGAAACTATATGAGCATCTCTTAATAATGGTTCTACTTTGTGTATATCAGCAGATATTTCGCCTAAACGATACGACTCAAAGTATAACTTCTCCATAAGGTCTATTTCTTCTTGTGAATTAAAGTAGGTTTGATATCCTATAGTAGAATAGTTAAAGAGGTTATATGGCTCTTCTACAATAATTTTACCAACATAACTATTATTTCTTATAGGCAGATTTGCATCGCCCAGATCAAAATTGGTATCTACATTAACAACGTTAACCATTGGCATTAAACTATCGTAAGCGCGGTAATTGGCATAAGTTAAGTCTTGGCTTCCACCGAGTATAATTGGTATGATATTTTTTTCAACTAAAACCGAAATCGCAGTGCGGATGGCATAATAGGTATCTTCTACAGATTCGCCAGGTAATATATCTCCCAGGTCTGCAATAGCTGTACTCCAATTTCCGGGAAATAGAGTGTAGAGGGTTTTTCTTATTGAATCGAAATTAATATGCGCTCCTATATAATTAACATCGTTTCGATTTTCTAAAACTCCGATGAGGGCTAATTGTACATCGTCTAAATCGGGAATACCATTTTGCTTTGAATGAATTTTGATTTTTTTTCCGAGCGCTTGCTGCGCTAGTAGTTCTGAGTGAGCTAAAACCGCGTCTGAAACAGGCGTTAAAAAATTAAAATTCATACAGTATTACTTCTTTTTAGTGGTCGTTTTTTTCTTTGTGGTTTTTTTGGTTTTCTTTTTTGGCGCATTTTTCTCTAGAATAGCTTTTGCCTCTTCTAAGGTCATATCAGAAACATCTACGGTCTTAGCTAATTCTACTTTTTGCTTACCTTTTATAACATTGTGTCTTCCCCAACGTGCTTTTTCTACTCTAATGCCTTCCTCTTCCCAAACATGAATAAGTTTATCTTTTTCTTTTTGGATTTTATCCTCAATCAAAGTTACAATGTCTTGTTCAGATAAATTATCCCAATCGTATTTTTTATTCACATTTATAAACATGTTGTTCCATTTAATAAATGGACCAAAACGCCCTTTGCCTTTTGTAACTTCTAAACCTTCATACGTGTAGATAGGAGCGTCTGCCTTTTCTTTCTCTTTAATATATACTAGGGCTTCATCTAATTCTACACTTAATGGATCGACTCCCTGAGGTAAGGATACAAACTTTTTACCATATCTTACATATGGACCATAACGGCCGACATTAACCTCAACTTCATCGTCTTTATAGTGCCCTAAAGCCTTTGGAAGCTTAAATAAATCCATAGCCTCTTCGTAGGTAATGGTATTAAGCTGCTGATCTGGCAATAAGCTTGCAAACTGTGGTTTCTCTTCTTCATCTACTGTACCTATTTGAACCATAGGACCAAATTTACCTAAACGCACACTTACTTGGCGTCCTGTTTTGGGATCTGTACCAAGAATACGTTCGCCTGTTTCGCGCTCAGCATTTTCCCTAACATCTTCAACCTGAGGATGAAAACCTTTATAAAAATCTTTCATCATTGCTTTCCAGTCTTCTTTACCTTCTGCAATGTCATCAAAACTCTCTTCTACTCTTGCTGTAAAATTGTAATCTAAAATACTTTCAAAATGATTTACCAAAAAGTCAGTAACAATAAAACCAACATCTGTTGGCACTAATTTACCTTTGTTAGAACCTACTTTTTCTGTAAGCTCCTTTTCTTTAATATTTTGGTCTGAAAGGACTAATTGTTTGTAGGCTCTTTCATCTCCTTCGTGAGTCCCTTTTTCTATGTAATTTCTATTCTGAATTGTAGAAATTGTTGGTGCGTATGTGGATGGTCTACCAATACCTAATTCTTCTAATTGCTTAACCAAAGATGCTTCTGTAAATCTTGAAGGAGGTCTGGTAAAACGTTGTGTTGCTGTTATATAGTTGTTAGCTAATTCCTCGCCTACTTTTAAATCTGGCAAAATACCATCTTGTTCAGCGTCTTCATCATCAGTACCTTCTAGGTATACTTTTAAAAATCCATCAAAGGTTATGATTTCTCCATTAGCAGAGAATTGCTCACTTACTTTATTAGAACTATTAATTTGAATTTTTAAGTTAGTGCGCTCTAGTTTAGCTTCACTCATTTGCGATGCAATGGCACGTTTCCAAATTAAATCGTAAAGTCGTGCTTGATCACGTTCTACATTTACTGAATGGTTAGAAAAATCTGTTGGCCTTATTGCTTCGTGAGCCTCTTGAGCACCCTTAGATTTTCCTTTGTAATTTCTTGGTTTGCTATATTCAGATCCATAAGCCGATGTAATCTCTTTCTCAGCGCCTTGTCTTGCCTCATCAGACAGATTAACACTATCTGTTCTCATATAAGTTATAAGACCGGCTTCGTATAAACGCTGTGCATTGCTCATGGTTCTACTTACTGAGAAGCCCAATTTTCTGGATGCTTCCTGCTGCAAGGTAGATGTTGTAAAAGGTGCAGCTGGTGATTTTTTTGCTGGTTTTTTTTGTAGGTCGGCTACTTGATAAGTCGCTGCTTTATTATTATTTAAAAATTCTAAAGCCTCTTCTTCTGAACCAAAATTCTTAGGCAATTTAGCTTTAAATGATTTTCCATCTTCTGATGTAAACTCTGCATCTACTCTGTAGGATGCTTCAGCATTAAAGTTTTGTATTTCGCGCTCGCGCTCAACGATAAGCCTTACAGATACAGATTGTACTCTACCTGCAGATAAACCTCCTTTAACTTTTCGCCATAAAACTGGCGACAACTCGTAACCTACAATACGGTCTAAAACACGCCTTGCTTGCTGCGCATCTACTAAGTTATAATCAATAGCTCTAGGGTTTTCAATAGCTTTATTTATTGCACTTTTTGTAATCTCATGAAAAACAATACGCTTCGTTTTTTCCTTATCTAAATCTAGTGCTTCTGCCAAATGCCATGCTATGGCTTCTCCTTCTCGATCTTCATCACTTGCTAGCCAAACTGTTTCTGCTTTTTTTGCTAAGGCTTTTAGTTTTTTTACAACATCGCGCTTGTCTTTTGAGACCTTGTAGTTCGGTTCAAAATCTCCATCTACATCGACTCCTAGTTCTTTGGACGGTAAATCTGAAATATGCCCAAAACTTGACTCAACCTTATAATCTTTTCCTAAAAATTTCTCTATTGTTTTTGCCTTTGCAGGTGACTCGACAATGACTAGATTCTTCGACATTCTTTATTTTTTTGAGGTTACAAATGTATGCGAAAATAAATTTACAATCCTAATTTGGCATTAAATAGCCCTATTTTTCGTGTGCTTGTTTGGCACACAAAACTAAAAAAGCCTTGTGAGAACAAGACTTTAATTTTCTAATCTATTTTTCTAATAACTATAAGTAATAGGATCTGGGTAATTATCTATATTTATTATTATTTCATTCTCGCCTTCAATCTGTAATGTAGATAAATCAAAAGAGGTTGTTCTGCTGATCTCAGCGAGACAAGATTCATCGTTAATTAAAAAGAATTTAACAAACCGCTCTGGCGGATTAGATTCTTCTATCTCACCAGAATCCATTAATTGCATGGTCCACGTACTGCCGTCACATGCCGTAGCTGTTGCACTAACTATTAAACAATCCTCGTTAAGGGTAACATTATTAATTACATGAGGGCTGGTTGCAGCATTTTCGTACGAAAAACCATCAATCAATGCAAAACTTACACAGTCAGACTGCGGAAGAGATGTAGAATCATCATCTTCACATTGCATGTTTAAGAATAAGGTGACTACTAATAACAACATTATTAATTTAGTAAATTTCATATGTTTGATTTTTAGATAAGATGACATTAATAAAAAGGGTTGCGTTAAAAAATAGAAAATTTCGTAAAAATAATAATTTGAAGCAATTATAAATTACTTTTTACAACTGCCACTTTGTCATAATCTATAAAATAATACTATCTTTGCATGTTTGTTGACTTCTAAAAGTATCCCTAGCAAGGGTTTTAAAAAGTATGGAGAAAATAATTGATGAAAATAAACAAGGTGATGCCTTGATTTTAGAACACAAAGATGGCAACACAAAAAAGCTTTTTATTGAAAGTTATGGCTGCCAAATGAATTTTAGCGATAGCGAAATCGTAGCTTCTATCTTGTCTGAACAAGGATATAATACAACGCAAAACCTCGAGGATGCAGATTTAGTCTTGGTAAACACGTGCTCAATTAGAGACAAAGCCGAGCAAACTGTTAGAAAACGCCTTAAATATTACGACAGAATTAAGGGCAAAAACCCAAAGATGAAAGTTGGCGTTTTGGGTTGTATGGCTGAGCGTCTAAAAACAAAATTCTTAGAAGAAGAAAAAATTGTTGATTTGGTGGTTGGGCCTGATGCTTACAAGGATATACCTAATTTACTTAGCGAAGTAGAAGAAGGTAGAGAAGCCATTAATGTTATTTTATCTAAGGAGGAAACTTATGGAGATATTTCGCCTGTGCGTCTTAACAGTAATGGTGTTAGTGCGTTTGTGTCAATTACACGTGGTTGCGATAACATGTGTACATTTTGCGTAGTCCCTTTTACCAGAGGAAGAGAGCGTAGTAGAGACCCTCAAAGCATCATTGAAGAAGTAAACGATTTATGGAATAAAGGCTATAAAGAAGTTACGCTTTTAGGACAAAACGTTGATAGCTATTTATGGTACGGAGGTGGACTTAAAAAGGATTTTGAGAAAGCTTCAGAATTACAAAAAGCTACAGCTGTAAATTTTGCCAATCTTCTTGAACTTTGTGCCAAAGCACAGCCAAAGATGCGTTTTAGATTCTCTACATCTAATCCTCAGGATATGACATTAGATGTTATTGAAACTATGGCCAAGTATGAAAACATTTGTAATTACATACACTTACCTGTACAGAGCGGAAGCAACCGTATTCTTAAAGAAATGAATCGTTTGCACACGCGCGAAGAATATTTTGAACTCATCGATAATATTCGACGCATCATACCAGATGTAGCCATTAGTCAAGATATGATTGCTGGTTTCCCAACCGAAACAGAAGAAGATCATCAAGATACTTTAACCTTAATGGACTATGTAAAATACGATTACGGTTTTATGTTTGCGTACTCTGAGCGTCCTGGCACACTTGCGGGCAGAAAAATGGAAGATGACGTACCTGCTGATGTTAAACAAAGACGCCTTAACGAAATACAAGCCTTACAACGTAGACATAGCTTATACAGAACCCAGCAGCATGTTGGTAAAGTAGAAGAAATTCTTATTGAAAAGTCTTCTAAAAAATCAGACCAACACTGGTCTGGTAGAAACAGTCAGAATATGGTTGCAGTGTTTCCAAAAGAACATTATAAACCTGGTGATTTCGTAATGGTGAAAATTTTAGACTGTACAAGCGCTACACTTATTGGTGAAGCTGTAGGCTATTCAAAAAACAACTCTTAATCAATCTAAAAATGAAGAAAATCTTATTACTATTTTGTGCATTTACCTTAGTAACAGCCTGTGAAAACGAGCCATTAGATCCTGCCTTCAGTGGAGGTGAAAATAATGGTGGCGGAAATGGCAGCTCTAATGATCTAACATTAAGTAAATACGAATTAGATATTACACTTAATACGTCTTTATTTGGATTCCCTTTTGAAACCATAGTAAAAACAGATTACTTCTTAGAAGAAAACTCTTTAGGTTATGGTGAAATCGAAACAACAGCTACAGTTTTAGGTGAAACACAAACTGTTACAGAAACACAAACTGTTGAAACAAATTCTGACGGACAAGTAATAAGTTTTTTGTCTATAAATAGTTTAGGACAGACTACTAATACTACTTCAATAACATATGATGGCAACAATATTTCAAATATTACTTACAATTATTTTGAAGATGATGAAGAGGACTACGAATACAACTTTTCTTATAATGGTAACACCATAACAAGAACAGAAGTTGGTACTACAATAAGCACTGTTTTTACATTGGATGAGAACAATAGATTTTTCAAAAAAGAGTCTTTTGACGATGACAACCTTATATTATCAGAAACCGTAACGTTTAATGAAGATGGTAATTGCGCAACTAGTATTACCACAGGCGATAACAATCTAAACATCACATATAGTTACGACAATTTTGAAAATCCGATACCAAACCAGATATATAACCTAGGGAATATGCTTTCTATTTTAAATGACGATTATGAGGATACTTTAGGAGATGCTCTATCTCATGATTTCGCTTCTAAAAATTGTATAGCAACAAGCATTAACGGAGAACTTTACAATTTCGATGTAACTTATGACAACTCTAATAGAATAAGTACAAGAGCCTATGAAATTTCAATAGAAGAAGATGGGGTTTCACTCACGACTGGGTTCAATGAAATTTTTACATACGCTAATTAAAATATCATGTTATAATAATTGACAATGAAGTCCTTTTGTGCTCTGTTTTTTTTAGTAATTTTTCAAAATATTTCATCTCAAAATTTTGATAAGCTTACCAATCTCAAAATTTATGAATCATTAAGTTATGATGAATTCATCATTGATGGAGGAAAAGTTACTTCTAGTTCAAATCTCTCTCATTTTAAAGATAGTTTAAACCCTGAATTAACTAATCAAACGAATTATAAATACAATAATCACGGAAAAATTTCCCATCTAGAATTTAAAGAGTTTAATATTTATCAAAACACAAAATATGATGCTTCTTTCCATTATAAAAAAGACAAGATAAATCTAATAAAACTCTATTATTCTCATCGAGAGAACGAGGAAAGTTATTACAGAATGGATATAGACTATAATAAAAATAGCATTATTGTTAATATATCTGAATACCCAGATACTACATCAAGAAGAAAAATAAAATTTCAAATTGAGCTAGACCATAAGAAGCAAATTAAACAGATTAAAAAAACTTATAGTTCAAAACATAGTAATTACGACACTGAAAATGTCTGGATACAAATTTGGAATTTTGAATATAATCTTGGTAATATAAAAACACAAGAAAGGATAAATTATAGATTTTCAGAAGGGAGTAATAATGTTACTTTTTCTTATGATCAATCAAATTATGAGTATGATAAAAATAAAAATGTATTAAATCATTTATTCAACAATAACAAAATTGAGATATTACTCTATAATATTTTGTTTGATGAATTAGCATCTTTCAACGTATTTGGATATAATCTTAATTCATATAATTTAAATCTCGAAAGATACCCTTATTACTTAAGTCAAAACAACATAGTCAAACATCACTATAACAATAGCTTTAGAAAAGGATTAAACGATTATCTTAATGATGAAGATTTAGCTTTAATATCAAATTTGTCAACTAAACAACTAATAAATTACAATACAAATTATAATAAAGACAAAAGTGTTGAATCTAAAGAAGTATCTGTAGAGAATTTCAACTCAACTTCAGATTGGCCTGAAGATTTAGGCTCTTCTAACAATATTATTCGTTATAAGTATGAATACAAAAATTAAAACTTACTTAAACGCAATAAATTTAAGGTTTAGCAAAAACATTTTAATGAATTTTTTATTTATAAATAACAAAATATTAAATTAAAGGATATAAAAAACTAATGGAATCCATACAAGCCATAAAACAACGCTTCGGCATTATAGGAAACGATCCTAAGCTTAATCGTGCCATAGAAAAAGCAATTCAAGTGGCAGCTACAGATATTTCTGTGCTTGTCACTGGAGAAAGTGGTGTTGGTAAAGAAAGTATTCCTAAAATTATACATCAACTCTCTCACAGAAAACACGGCAAATACATTGCAGTAAACTGTGGTGCTATACCAGAAGGTACGATTGACAGTGAGTTGTTTGGTCACGAAAAAGGTGCGTTTACAGGTGCCACACAAACACGTTCTGGTTATTTTGAAGTCGCTGATGGTGGAACCATCTTTTTAGATGAAGTTGGTGAATTACCATTAACAACCCAAGTACGTTTGCTTCGTGTTTTAGAAAATGGTGAGTTTATTAAAGTAGGTTCTAGTAAAGTTCAAAAAACCAATGTAAGAATCGTAGCGGCTACAAACGTTAACATGTTTGAAGCCATTAAAAAAGAAAAATTTAGAGAAGACCTTTACTATCGTTTAAGCACCATAGAAATTAATCTTCCAGCCTTACGAGAGCGTAAGGAGGACATTCATATTCTTTTTAGAAAATTTGCCAGCGATTTTGCACTAAAATATAAAATGCCAACTGTGAAGTTAACGGATGATGCCGTAGCATTGCTCTTAAAATACCGTTGGAATGGTAACATTCGTCAATTACGAAATGTTGCTGAGCAGGTTTCAGTTTTAGAACACAATCGTACTATCGATGCTGTAACACTTCAAAATTATTTACCAAATACAGGAAGCACACTTCCGGCAGTGGTAAACTCTTCAAAGTCCGACAGCGATTTTAGTAGCGAAAGAGAAATACTTTATAAGGTATTATTCGATATGAAAAGCGATTTGAATGATCTTAAAAAGCTAACCATGGAGCTAATGAAATCGGGAAGCGTTTCTGATGTGCAAAAAGATAACGAGCATCTCATCCAAAAAATCTATGGCAACGACACAGATGATGATTTTGAGAATGCTATTGAAGATTTAGAAGTGCTATCCATACCCGAACACGCAGAGATTAACGAGCCAGCGTCTACGGATCTTGAGGATAAGTATCATTTTGCCGAAGAGATTGAAGAAGAAGAAACCTTATCTTTACAAGATAAGGAATTGGAGCTCATTAAAAAATCTCTGGAGCGCCATAATGGTAAGCGCAAATTGGCTGCTGCCGAATTGGGAATAAGCGAGCGTACACTTTATAGAAAAATAAAGCAATACGATCTTTAAGAAAAGATTAAGATAACAAAAGCACTATTTAATTAGGTTAAGGCGTTCAGACAAAAAACACTACATGAAATTATTTAAATACATAAGCACCTTGTTTCTTATAATATCCCTATTTGGTTGTGGTATATATTCATTTACGGGAGCAGATACTGGAGACGCAAAGACATTTCAGGTCAACTTTTTTCAGAATAATGCTGAACTTGTTGAGCCAGGTTTAGACATAGACTTCACAAATGCTTTGCAAGACTTAATTCAAAATCAAACAAGTCTAAATCTTGTAAATACGGGTGGAGATTTACTATTTGAAGGTGAAATTGTAGAATACAGAATTGCACCAATGACCGCTACCTCAGATAGTAGAGCAGCCCAAAACCGTTTAACCATTAGTGTCAACGTTCGCTACTTTAATAGCTTAGATTCAGAAAAAGATTTTGAAACACGTTTTTCTTTTTTTAGAGATTATGGTGCCGACGAACAATTAATAGGTGCATTTAAAGACGAAGTACATGCCTTTATTTTTGAGCGCCTTACACAAGACATTTTTAATGCGTCTTTAGCCAATTGGTAACATATGCAAATTAATGAATTAACATATCTACTTCAGCATCCTGAAGCTGTTACAGCTGCGCAAACCGATGCGCTTATGGCTAAAATTAATGAGCATCCTTACTTTCAACCACTACGTGCCCTATACTTAAAAGGCCTTAAACAAAAAGAAAGCTACAAGTATAATAATGCACTTAAGGTCACTGCCGCACATACCGCAGACAGAAGTGTTTTGTTCGATTATATCACTTCAGAAGTGTTTAACCAAAATGAAATTTCTAATCAAATCAAACAAAACTTAGAATACATTAAATCTATAGACGTTAATGAAGTTGACGATATTTCAGTTAACAAAAGCGTGACTATTGATGATGCATTAAAAGAACACATTAAAGCAACCGAAGGTGTTTTAGATCCAAACCTATTTGAAGCTAAACCGACTAAGATCTTAAAAGTAGAAACTCCTAAAATTGAAGATTCCATCATTGCGGTTGACGTTAAAAACATAACACCAGAAGAAAAACTAAATATTGGCAAACCACTAGAGTTTGATAAAAACGAAAGCCACTCTTTTACCGAGTGGCTAAAAATCACAAGTTTTAAACCTATTGAAAGAACAACCAAAGCTAAAATTTTAAATACTCAGAAAGAGGATACAACACAACCATTAGCCAATAAACTAGATCTTATTGATAAGTTTATTAGCGAAAATCCTAAGATAAAACCCGTTACAAGTAACACACCAAAACCCAAGTTGGTAAACAATGATAATGACGTTTCTGACAGCTTAATGACAGAAACTTTAGCAAGAATTTATCTAGAACAAAAAAACTATGATAAGGCCATTCAATCTTATAAAATTTTAAGTTTGAAATATCCAGAAAAAAGTAGTTTCTTTGCAGACCAAATAAAATTGGTAGAAGAATTAAAAGATAATAACACAATATAAAATGAGTGCATTTACAATATTTTTAGTTTTAATAGTAATCGTTGCATTTTTATTAGTCGTAGTAATTATGGTACAAAACCCTAAAGGCGGAGGTTTGTCATCTTCTTTTGGTGGTGGTGGCACACAACAATTAGGTGGTGTTAAGAAAACAGGAGACTTCTTAGACAAGAGTACGTGGTTTTTAGGAGCGGCATTAATTGTATTAATCCTTGCCTCTAACCTTACTATTGATTCTGGTAACAATGTAGATTCTAAAGCTTTAGATGAAACCGAAGCTACAGAAATGCCAATTTCTAATCCGTCTAGTACAGAAGATGCTTCTACAACAAACGATACTGAAGGGAAGTAATACTTCTCTCGTACAATAATGAAAAGCCAACTTTAAAAGTTGGCTTTTTTTATATCTGTAAATTCCAACAGTAATATCTGAAAGTTTGTCAGTCTTATTGTATTGGCATAATTTTCGAATAATAGGATAGCATATTAACAAATTTTAAATAACTAAAACATATAACAAATGGGCTTAAACATTAAACCTTTAGCAGACCGCGTTCTTGTAGAACCGATGGAAGCTGAAACCAAAACAGCTTCTGGTATTATTATTCCAGATAACGCCAAAGAAAAACCGCAAAAGGGAACTGTTGTTGCTATTGGCAATGGCAAAAAAGATGAACCTTTAACTGTAAAAGTTGGTGATACTGTACTTTACGGAAAGTATGGTGGTACAGACCTTAAACTTGAAGGAAAAGACTATTTAATGATGCGCGAAAGCGACATATTGGCGATTATTTAATTCGCCTTTAGCAATAGGCTCGTAACCTCTTGCTAATTCATCAAAAGAAAAAATAAAAACTAACATTTTAGCTCATAGCCAATGGCTAACAGCTAATAACAAAATTTATAAAAATGGCAAAAGATATAAAATTCGATATTGACGCACGCGACGGGTTAAAACGTGGTGTAGATGCTTTAGCAAATGCAGTAAAAGTAACTTTAGGGCCAAAAGGTCGTAACGTTATTATTGGCAAATCCTTTGGTGCACCTCAAGTCACCAAAGATGGTGTTTCTGTAGCAAAAGAAATTGAGCTCGAAAACGAGCTTGAAAACATGGGAGCGCAAATGGTAAAAGAAGTCGCTTCTAAAACCAACGATTTAGCAGGTGATGGTACCACAACCGCTACCGTTTTGGCACAAGCCATTGTTAAGGAAGGTCTTAAAAACGTAGCTGCTGGTGCCAATCCTATGGATTTAAAACGTGGTATTGACAAAGCTGTTGAAGCCATTGTAAAAGATTTGGACAAGCAGTCTCAAAAAGTTGGAAGCTCGTCTGATAAAATTAAACAAGTGGCTGCCATCTCTGCAAATAACGACGATACTATTGGCGAATTAATCGCCAAAGCTTTTGGTAAAGTGGGTAAGGAAGGTGTTATTACGGTTGAAGAAGCCAAAGGTATGGACACTTATGTAGATGTTGTAGAAGGTATGCAGTTTGATCGTGGTTACCTGTCTCCTTACTTTGTTACAGATTCTGATAAAATGGTAGCAGATTTAGAAAATCCGTACATTTTATTATTCGATAAGAAGATTTCTAACTTACAGGAAATTCTTCCAATCTTAGAGCCTGTAGCACAATCTGGACGTCCGTTATTAATTATTGCCGAAGATGTTGAAGGCCAAGCCTTAGCAACCTTAGTCGTCAACAAATTACGTGGTGGCTTAAAAATCGCTGCAGTAAAAGCACCAGGATTTGGCGACAGACGTAAAGCCATGTTAGAAGATATCGCTATCCTTACTGGTGGTGTGGTAATTTCTGAAGAACGTGGTTTCTCTTTAGAGAATGCTGACCTTTCTATGTTAGGTTCTGCAGAAACGGTGACTATTGACAAAGACAACACAACGATTGTTAATGGTGCAGGCAAAGCAGCTGACATTAAGGCCAGAGTAAACCAAATTAAAGCACAGATTGAAACAACCACGTCTGATTATGATAAGGAGAAACTTCAAGAACGTTTAGCAAAACTTGCTGGAGGTGTTGCCGTACTTTACGTAGGTGCTGCCTCTGAAGTTGAAATGAAAGAGAAGAAAGACCGTGTGGACGATGCATTACATGCTACACGTGCTGCCGTTGAAGAAGGTATTGTTGCTGGTGGTGGTGTTGCTTTAGTACGTGCTAAAAAAGTACTTGAGAAACTTACAACCGATAACTTAGACGAAACTACGGGAGTTCAAATTGTTAACAAAGCCATTGAGTCTCCACTACGTACCATTGTTGAAAATGCAGGTGGTGAAGGTTCTGTTGTTATCAATAAAGTACTAGAAGGCAAAAAAGACTTTGGTTACGATGCCAAATCTGAGGAATACGTAGATATGCTTAAAGCAGGAATTATTGATCCTAAAAAAGTAACACGTATTGCTTTAGAAAATGCCGCTTCAGTTGCTGGCATGATCTTAACTACGGAATGTGCTTTAGTTGATATTAAAGAAGATGCTCCTGCAATGCCACCAATGGGTGGAGGCGGAATGCCAGGCATGATGTAGTCGGTAGCATAGATGAACTACAACTCAACTTTCTGCATATAACTTTTGCGGTAAAGTGTATTAGAAATAAAGCCTTTGATTTTCATCAAAGGCTTTTATTTTGTGGAAACCTAATGAGTAAGCTAAACTCTAAGACTTAGTTTTAGGCATATCTAATTGCTAAATACAACCGATCCGTTTTTGCTGAGTTCAAACGTTTCGCCTTTACCACGTAATTCGTAAGTATCGTTTTTGTACCACATTCCTGAAGCAGGACGCTGATCTTTTAACTGAAATGTTTCAGAATCAAAGGTTACGGTTACCATGCCTTCTTCATTGTTAAATTCTAAATGCATCGTATTGCCATTGGCGTCTTTGTAGGTCTTTTTTACGGTTTCATTTGTAGTAACGGTTTCGGTTGTAGCATTAGCATCCTTTTGCGTTTCGGATGATTCTTTACAAGAAAACGATGCTGTAATCAATATCACAGCTGTAATTTTTAAGAGGATTGATTTCATTGGTTGTTATGTTATGATTTTACTTTTTTTAAATAAATGCGTTATAGTGGTTTAATATGATATGTTTAATGCGTGTTGTGTTAAGGGACGTTATTCACGTTCAAAAATCAGCTTACCTTCTTTTATAGTTTTAAGCACTTCAATATCCTTAATGGCATCAACCTCAACTTTTAAAGGGTTGTCTGTAAGCACCACCAAATCTGCCAATTTACCTTCTTCTAAGGTTCCTTTTTTATCGTCTTCCCAATGCTGGTAAGCACTCCATTCGGTAAGGCATTTCATGGCTTCGTAAGGTGTTAAGCGCTCATCTGCACCAATCGTTTTACCACTTCGAGACGTGCGGCTTACGGCTGTCCAAACCATGCGCATTAAATTTGGAAGCGCCACAGGTGCATCGGTATGGATGGTGATTTTTAGGCCTTTATCTAAAGCAGTCCGTGTAGGGCTTATGCCTTGTACCAAGTCTTCACCAATGAGCTGCGTATGCCAATCTCCCCAATAAAACGTATGCAAAGGAAACAATGACGCTATGACATTAAGTGGTTTTAAGGAATCTAATTGATCTTTCCTAACATACTGGCCATGAATAAGTACGTTTCGTAAATCTTTTGAGCCATATTCTTTTTCGGCCATTTGTAAGCCTTTTATCATTTGGTCCACAGCAGCATCACCATTGGCATGGCTTAAAATTTGCCAATCATTTTTATAAGCCATTTTATAGACGTCTGCTACATCATTATCGTCCGGGATTGCCGGATAGCCTTTATAATCTTTTGATGCTCCATCTGGAGGTAATAAATACGGAGTTGTTCTCCAAGCAGTTCTACCTTGAGGCGAACCGTCTAATGTCATTTTTATGCCACCAATTCTGTAATGGTTATTATAAGATTTAGAATACCATTTACTGTTAAGATAGTCTGATTTGGTATGATCTACATAAGAAACAATATCAATATCAAACAAACCCTTTTCAGCAAAAGCGGCTAAAAGCTCGTGCTGTTCCATGGCTTTTCCTTCTTGGGCTGTGGTGTAGCCGTAGCTTTTTGCCATTTCTAAACCAGCCTTGGCTTGCATGGCCATTTTTTCGGGTGTTTTTGGAGTTATGGCTTGTGCCATATATGGAATTGCTGCCATTTCCTCTAATACACCATTTGGTTCCCTGCTATTTGGCATACGTCTAACTACACCTCCTTCAGGATCTGGCATATCTGCTGTAATACCAACCATTTCTAGCCCTTTACTGTTCATAACACAAAAATGACCCGAAATGTGTAATATTAATATAGGATGCGTTGTTGATACTTTATCTAAATCTTCTTTGGTAGGAAATCGTTGTTCTTCTAGTTGCGAGTCGTCAAAACCCAAACCGTAAATCCAACCTGTTAACTCAATATTTTCGGGTGTTGCCCAAGTTTTTAGTTCGTTTATTAAACCTTCTATATTTTTAACCTTTCCGTCTGGCGGAGGCAAAAGGTTAGCTCCAGAAGCTTGAGGCCCAAAACCGAAGAAATGCGCATGGGCATCAATAAAGCCAGGAAACATCGTTTTTCCCTTAAGATCTATCACCTTAGTACTATCGCCTTGCAATTCTAAAACGGCATCTTTTTTCCCAACCTTTTGAATAAGGCCATCTTTTACTGCTATGGCTTCTACATACTGAGGTTTTTCACCTACCATAGTTATGATATCTCCATTATAGTAAATGGTATTTGCAGCACTATCTGAGGCTGCTTTTTCTGCATTTGGCTTGCAACTTACTAAAGCCAAAAGTGAACTAACAAAAATGAAATAAATTGAATTTTTAAACATTGAATTTTAATTTTTATTAAAAATAGTCAAAACTGCCGTAACAGCAACTTTAGAACCGTAAGGTATTGCTGCTAAATCTATTTCAAAATTTCCGTTGTGGTTTGCAAATGGCAATGTTCCTTTTTTCATGGCCTCCTCAAAACGCTTCGGTTCTGCAACACCAACGTTTATAAAAACACAATCGTTTTTTTCGTTTTCTATAACCAAGTGATGCAAATCTTCAGATCCCATTACAGATGGTAGAACAGTTTCATCCAAAACCATTTTTTTATCCTTCACTAAAGGGTAAAGTGCTTCCCTAACAGTTTCGGTTAATTTTGGTTCGTTTTCTAGTGGATATGACCAACCCTTCATGGTCATTGTTGGCATTTTATCTTCGGGTAAACCATAGGCAACAGCAATACTTTTGTTTATGCGTTTTATACCTTCAATCATAAGGTTTCTGTCCTTTTCGCTAAACCATCTCAAATTAATTTTTAAAAGTGCCTCTTCTGGGATAACATTATTATCTTTTCCTGCTTCAATAGCACCTACGGTTAATACTGCCGAATTTTTTGGATCAATAGCTCTACTAACAATAGCTTGGTATTGCATAATAGCCGATGCTGCCATAAGGATGGGATCTTTGGTGAGTTGTGGATTAGATCCGTGACCACCAACACCATAAAAAGTAACATCGAGCTGATCTGTCCCTGCCATTCTTATACCTGAGGCTGCTGCAACAACACCTACAGGAAATGGCATGGCATGAATACCAAATAAGTAATCTGGTTTTGGAATACCATGTTTAGTGTAAAGGCCATCCTTAACCATGGCTTGAGCTCCCAAAATCAGTTCTTCTGCTGGTTGTGCAATAAATATAATCGTGCCTTTCCACATGGTTTTATGCTCTGCCATAAACTTGGCCGTTGACATTAACCAAGTGGTGTGAGAGTCGTGTCCGCAAGCATGCGCTACTGGTGTTTCGCTTCCATCCTCTTTTTTTGCAATAACCGTGCTTTTGTATGGTAAATCTGTTAATTCCTTTACTGCATTAGCATCCATATCTGCCCTATACATAACTATTGGACCTTCTCCATTTTTCATTACACCTGCAACTCCTGTTTTAGCGATGCCTTCTGTAACTTTATAACCATAAGATTTTAGCTCTTTAGCTACAATAGCTGCGGTTTTTACTTCAGAAAAACCAAGCTCAGGGTTTTGATGGATCTCTTTAAAAATTTTTACAAATTTTTCGTTATTTTTTTCTACTGCCTCAGAGATAACCTCAGAATTTATTTGAGCAGTTAATAACATGGATTGCGTAAAAATAGCGATAACGATAAGTACGACATTCTTTTTCATAAATAGTTAAAGTTGTTATAGTTTATAATTTTTTTTTAACAATCTGTAATAGAGACAAATGTCGAAGAAAATTTTTACAATGACAAGTTCACAAAAAAAGGTTTTCGCAAAAATTTACATTCTTGAACGAAAAACCTTTTTAATATTCAGTTTCAACTTTTGAAAACAAATTAATAGAATATATGTAGCGTAATTATATTGGCTTAACTCACCATGTTAATTGTTTCCACTAGTTGTTTTCTCCCCTTCATGATCCTTAACCACATCCTTATCGCGATATTTGCAGCATGGATGTACGGAATTATAAGCTTCTTCCGTTGCTTTAATCGCTTTGGTATCATGACCCACGGACGCAATTTTTTTAGCAATTTTTTCTAAATCGGTTTTGCGCTCATCGTAAATGAGTTTTAGCTCGTGCGTATCAACATTCCAAACGGCAGATTTTACTCCTTTGGTTCTAATGGCTGCTTTTTCTATGCGTTCTTTGCACATACCGCAAACTCCATCTACTTCCATAGAGGCTTTAGCATTTTTGTTTTGGGCAAAGGTTGCTGTGGTCAGCACTACTGTAAAAATTAAAATTAGTTTTTTCATTCTATTCATAACCCTTTTTAAAGGAAAGGGGATTCATTTTTTAATAATTAAACTTCGTTTTATTTTTATTTGTTTGTTTTTAGTTTTTATCTATCAGATTCCTGATTTTACCAGAATTGGTTATTTTATTTTATAACGCAACCCAGCATAATACATGCTTCCAAAAATTGGCCCATATACAAAGTTACTATCAAAATTTGAACCAAATGGATTTTCTGCACTTAATATTGGACGCGATTGTCTCACATTGGTCACGTTTTCTCCACCTAAATACATTTCGAATTTAGGCGAAAACACTTTAGTGACCTGTAAATTTAAAGTAGCCAATGTTGGCGAATAGGCATCTAACTGAAATTCTGGCGGACTTAATGCCGTATTTGGAAAACGTTGCGAATCTAGCCAGTTGTACGTGGCATCAAATTTCCATTGCGCTCCGTTTTCCTGTACATCAGTTTCGTACGATGCGTTGGCAAACACACGATGTTGTGGAATAAATGGTTTTTCTAACAAACCCGATCGGTATTGCGTTTTTACATCGTAATATTTGTAAGCTGTACGTAAATCGAAGCCTTCAAAAGCATTATAATTAAATTCAAACTGAAAACTATTCGCATAACTATCGCCTTCAAGATTGTAAAAATTAATTTCAAAAGGGTTTTCCCAATCTACCACTACCTGATTTTGAAAATCGGTACGGTAAAAATCGAACGTAATGTCTGCTTTTCGTCCAAATAAATTGAAACCTTGCAGATAACTAATGCCGTAATTCCAGGCAATTTCAGGATCTAGGCCGTAAATTTTTCCACCAGCATTGGCAATATTAATTTGTCTTGAGCTGGCAAACAGGTTCTGGGTTTCGGCAAAAATATTGGCACTTCGCTTACCTCTTCCAACAGAAAAACGCCATGCCGACTTTTCCCAAGGCGTATAACGCACGTGCAATCTTGGTGTTATAAAAAAGCCAAATCTATTGTGCTGATCGGCACGCAAACCTGCTGTTAAAGTGAGTTTGTCTAAATTATCGTAAGCATATTCAAAAAAAGCACCGACAGAGTTTTCGGTACGCTCATAAATGTCGGTGTTTACTAGCTCATCGTAATGGTCGTAAGTGAAACTCATTCCGGTTTTAATTTTGTGGCGCGAATCTGAAATAATACTATTGTATACCAAATTAGAATAAAAACTATTATGCTCAATATCATAAAGATTAAGACCAAAATAAGAATCTTGCTTGTGGTGGCTAAACGAGGTTTGAAACCCTAAACTTTGATACGGAATCTCAGGATTTACATAGCCCAATTTTGTATTGACTTCGAAACGCTCTGTATTAATTTCGCTGCCCCAAGCATTGGTGGTAAATTTATCAGTATCTGGATTAAAGTTTACCTGTCCTGACTGTTTTTCGTCATTCAAATAGCGCAGATTAATAAAGCTCACAATTCCTTTTTCGCCATTGGTATATTGCCAACGGTTCATTACATTAATTTGATTATACAAAGGCATATCCAAAAAGCCATCATCATTTACATCGTGTTTTTGCTGGTGCGTGTTGCCATGAATGTACAAACCTGTGCTCCACTTGTCCGATACTTTTGTATTGAGATGTGTATTGAGCTCAAAGCGCTCGTTAGAAGCAGCATACAAATTAACATAAACTTTATTGTCTGTGGTAGGCTTTACCAACTCTGTGTTAATTTGGCCAGCAATACTCTCAAAACCGTTAACTACACTACCAGATCCTTTGGTAATTTGAATACTTTCTACCCAAGTACCAGGAATAAAACTGAGTCCATAAGCTTGAGATGCACCACGTATGGCAGGAATATTTTCGGTCGTAATTAAAATATAGGGCGAATCTAAACCGAGCATTTTAATCTGTCTCGTACCCGAAACGGCATCGGCAAAATTGACGTCGATGGACGGATTGGTTTCAAAACTCTCGGATAGATTACAGCATGCTGCTTTTAGCAATTCCTCACTACTTACTGTCATGGTATTGGTAGCCTTTAAAAACGACCTTGATGTTGCTTGTTTTCTTACTGTAACAGTAACCGCATCTAACTCGTCTGAAGGCTGTAAGACATGCCTTATATAACTATTTTTTGTTACAATTAATGTATCTGTTTTAAAACCAACATAACTAATAACCAATTTATTGAAGGAAAATTTATATGGTAAGGAAAAGGTACCGTCATCATTAGTTATTGACCCTACTGATGAGCCCAACCAATACACATTGGCGCCTGGCAAAGGCATTTCCTTACCTGTACTTGTTTCTAAAACCACACCCTCTAACGTGTCTTGCGAAAACAAAAACAACGGGCCAACCATAAAAATTATAAATAACTTCTTCATAATTATATGGTTTTAAACAGCATTATAAAAGCCATTATAATCATTATGCTGTTTTCTATAAATGTAGCCTTGGTCATTGGTAATTTTAAGGCAGTTCCTAAACATGCACACTGAATCGATTTTTTATCGAGTAGGGTTTTGGTTACTCCAAACGTAGTAATGCCCAAAACGATTAAGGTGCTTATAAGAGCTATGTTAACTTGAAATCGCATTAAAAACATAAGTCCCAAGGCGACCTCTATAAACGGATACACCCAACCATAAGCTGGCAGTGCTTTGGCCAAAGGATCGTACATTTTAAAACTTTGCGGAAAACCTTTTAAGTCTAACAGCTTAAAAAAACTAAAGATAATATAGAAAAGGCCCATAAAATCTAGCATAAAACCATCGGTATTCCATGGTTTTATGTTTAGCAATATTGAGGCGATAATAATATAAACAAAAATTAGAAATAGCGGAAATAATTGTTTTAATTCACTCTTCTTTTCATTATAAGGCTGAGTAGTGCCAATAACATTTTTAGTATTTTGCTCTGTAATAGTGTATTTCTCTGAAAGCGCATTTTGAAGTGTACTTTCCTCAATGTAGTTTTTCATTGTTATGGTTGCGGTGCTGTTGCTGAGGTCTACATCGACCTTATCCACATCTTGCAATGCAGATAAGGCTTTTTTAACAGAAACCTTACAACCGTTACAGGTCATTCCTGTAACATTATATGTATGTATCATGATTTATTTAATTTAAAATTATCGTCAGTTAGTATTCTCAACGAATACAAAATCTTAAAAATTTTAAATTATTTAAATAAGGAAAGTTTCGTCCAAAAGGTGTATGTCTTTCACTATTTCGGGAGGCGAATAACCACTGTTTGGTATGGTTTTTTTAGATGAACCTTTAAGAAGACTGATATAACTGCAACAATACGCAACTAGTATTTTCTTTTGTATGTTAGGCAAATCATCGGATGTACTTCTTTTTAGTTCATCTTGTCCCTTAATAACGTCCGTTTCATCCTTACAGCATGATTTTTTTGCAATTTCTGATTGATGCGTGCTTTGCATCTCCATATTACATTTTTTTACTTTGGTAAAAACTGCAACGTCTATTAAAGTATCTCCACAAAAATGTTTTTCTATGGCCAAAGAAAGCGTAGAAAATAACACTAAAAAAGATAGTGTTACGGCTATGGTTCTATTTAGAAATAAACATTTCATGCTACAAAGTTACAAAATCGATACAAACAGAAATAATTTTATAAAAGTCTTAACGGTTAAGGTTATGATAATAAAATGCCGGTAATAGAAAAATTAAGCCAATTGGTTGAATTAAGAATCGCCTGATATTAAAAAACAAATAGTAGTCTTCTTGTTTTGGGTTAATCACAAAATATAAAAAGGGAACTATCAGCAACACATAAGCGACTATGTATAACATGGCTGAAAATTTTATCATCACTTTATCATAAAAAATTAGGTACAAAATCCCTAGTGATACCAACGTATTGAGTAAAAACCTAAGACTAGTAAAAACTACCAATTTAGCAACTTCGCGTCTTGGATTGTCTAAGTAAAGATAATCGTTTTCAAAAAAGGTAAGGTAAGGGTCGTAAAACAAGTAATCTTCAAAAGCTCTTATTGCTACTAAAACCAAGAACAACAAAACAACGCATATGTACCGAGTTAATTTAGGCATTGGCTTTTACAGATTTAGAAAAACGATTAACCCAAAACATCCAAAGCAAGAACACTGTTCCATAAATTAGCATAGGAAAAATTATATTATGCAACACTTCTTTCCTCCAAGGATAATGGTACAAGCCTGCAGATAAAATAACAATTCGTATTAGATTAAAAGCATACACAATAATACTGCCTGCAAAGCAGTAAAAAAATGTTGATTTAAATTTTCCTGCAAAGGCAACAATAAACGATAAAAACAAAATAATAATGCTCACTGCATTACAGCCTTCTATAACTCTGGCTACAAATTTTCCGTCAATAATTACCTTCATCGAAGCCTCATGAGGATGCGGTATAACTTTAGCCTCATAACCAATACTATTCAGCAAGGAGTTTGTCTGTCTAGCGACCAAGTTTGTCATATAATCTGGATAGTATTTAGAACCATCAGATAAATTAAGGTATAAATAATAACCTACTGTTAATACTCCATAAACCACTAAAAAGGTAATAATGAATCTTATAACCAGTTTATATTTCGTTAAGAGTTCTTTCAAATGAAAATTATTTATTAGAGTGCTGTTAAATTTATGAAAACCCTAATTTAAAATTCAAGCTTTTAGATATTTTTGCCAAAAATTTGCAATTATGACTTTTGAAACCCTAAAACCCGAAGTAAAATCAATAGTATCTAATACTAACTTTACTAAAAACGAGCGTCTATTAAAAATTTGCGAGCTTCTCGAAGCCAATGTAAACTATTACAATTGGGTTGGTTTCTATTTTAAAAATGGTGATAAACACGAATTAAAACTAGGGCCTTATGTTGGTGAGCCAACAGATCACACCATAATCCCTTTTGGAAAAGGCATTTGCGGACAAGTTGCTGTAAGTAATAAAAACTTTGTAGTGCCAGATGTGTCTGCGCAAGACAATTATATAGCTTGTAGCATTACTGTAAAAGCTGAAATTGTAATTCCAATTTTTGTGAATGGAGAAAATATTGGGCAAATAGATATAGACTCTAATACTCCAGATCCTTTTACAGAGGATGATGAGCGTTTTTTAGAGTTTGTTTGCAAAGAAGTGGCTCGTCTAATCAATGATACCACTAACTACTAACTTCTAACTTCTAACTTCTAACTTCTAACTTCTAACTTCTAACTAAAATACTACATTCCTGTTCTAATGGCCTCAACAGGATCTAGTCGAGATGCCGAAATCGCAGGTATTACTCCAGATATTAATCCTATAAACGTAGAAAGGGCAAAACCAAGGAACATGTTGCCAAAAGACAGCACAAACTCAAAGTCTTCACCTACTACTCCATTCATAATTAAGGAGGTGATATAAACAAGAAAAAGACCAATTAAACCACCTACAACCGCTAAAATTACAGCTTCGAATAAAAATTGAAATAAAATAAAACGGTTTTTGGCTCCTAAAGATTTTTGAATTCCAATTAGGTTTGTTCGCTCTTTTACGCTTACAAACATAATATTTGCAATACCAAAACCACCAACTAAAAGTGAAAACCCGCTTATTACCCATCCAACAAGATTAAGCGTACCAATAATAGCATCTACAAAAGACACCAAACCAGATAATTTGTTAATAAAAAAATCATCATCTTCATCGGCTTTTAGCCCTCTGTAGGCTCTAAATTTTTGCTTTAATACACTCTCAAAAGCACCAATGTCAACACCTTTTTTTGGTTTTATAACTACTGCGCCTGGTAAACCATCTACACCTCCATTTCTAAATTGTCTCACAAAATTTGCAGGCACAAAACCTTTTACATCTGGCGAGTCACCGAATCCAGAGCCATATTTTTCTAGCACACCTATAACCGTTAATTTTCTACCGTAAACTCGCACCACTTTTCCAATTGGGTTAGACTGGCCAAACAGATTCTCAGCTAATTCGTAACCAATAACAATAACAGGTGCACCTGTATCTGACTCTAGTTCTGAATAAAAACGTCCTTTGTCAATTTTTAAATCATCTATAGTATATATACCATGAGAGATGGGTGTAATTTCAATATTAGTCAGTGTTTCTGCTTGATATCGTATGGTTTCTCTTCCTCCAAAAATCACATAGGCAGACTCTTCAATGTCTGGTATATTACGTCTTACAAACTCATAATCATCATACTCTGTTTGCGGAAAGTTATCACGTTTCCAACGTGGCACATCAGTCGGCCCAAACGAATACTTAGTGAGGTACATGGTGTTTTTATCAAGACCAGATAGGTTTTCCTTAATGTTTTTATCTAATGAATCTACGGCAGCTAAAACAGCAATAATAGAGAAGATACCAACTGTAACGCCCAAAAGTGACAAAAAGGTACGCAACTTATTATTTCTGAGAGCATTTAACGCGAACGAAAAACTCTCTTTAAAAACTCTAAAATAGACAAGCATGTGTTGGTTGTTTTAAAACAATTTAAAGATAGGACGTTTTCAACAATTTATTGTTACAAAAAACTTAAAGAAACTAATATAACCTCTAAGTTTATACTATTGTTTATTTTATTTTTGCAGCATCAAAATCACATCACAACATTATGAGCAACAAAACCATAGCTTCGGCACTAATTTCGGTATTTAGTAAAGACGGATTAGAACCCATTGTAAAAAAATTAAACGATCTCAACGTAACCATTTATTCAACTGGTGGAACGGAAAAATTCATCAAAGATTTAGGTGTCAATGTAGTACCTGTAGAAGATGTTACGTCTTACCCTTCAATTTTGGGTGGTCGTGTTAAAACATTACATCCAAAAGTTTTTGGTGGTATTTTAAATCGTCAAAATCACGAAGGTGACGTTGCCGAACTTGCAGAATTTGAAATACCGCAAATAGATTTGGTCATTGTTGACTTATACCCTTTTGAAAAAACGGTAGCATCTGGAGCAAGCAATCAAGATATTATTGAAAAAATTGATATTGGAGGTATTTCACTTATAAGAGCTGCCGCTAAAAACTATGCAGACGTTACTTGTGTTTCTTCTGTTAATGATTATGCCGAATTTTTAGAGTTGTTAGAAACTAAAAATGGAGAAACATCTGAAGAAGACCGTAAGCGTTTTGCAACGAAAGCGTTTAATATATCTTCACATTATGACTCGGCTATTTTTAACTATTTCAATACAGATGAAAAAGAAACCGTTTTAAAAATCAGTGAAACAAAAGGAAAAGCACTACGCTATGGCGAAAACCCACACCAAAAAGGATTTTTCTTTGGTGATTTTGATGCGATGTTTACAAAACTTCATGGTAAAGAATTAAGCTACAACAACCTTTTAGACGTTGATGCTGCTGTAAATCTTATCTTAGAATTTAAAGATGAAGATCCTACTTTCGCTATTTTAAAACACAATAATGCTTGTGGTTTTGCGCAAAGAGACACCATTTATAAAGCCTATGTAGATGCTCTGGCTGGTGACCCTGTTTCTGCTTTTGGAGGTATTTTAATCTCAAATACAGAAATTGATAAAGCAACTGCAGAAGAAATTCATAAGTTATTCTGTGAGGTTGTTATTGCACCTTCATTTAGTGACGATGCTTTAGAGATTTTAAAAGGAAAGAAAAACAGAATTCTTTTAGTATTAAATGATACAGAGCTATCTGAAAAAACTGTTAGAACATGTTTAAATGGTATTTTAGTTCAAGACAAGGATAACAAAACTGACAGTTTTGAAGACTTAAAAACAGCGACAACAAAAGCACCATCAGCAGCAGAACAAGAAGACTTAATTTTTGCTTCTAAACTTTGTAAGCATACTAAATCTAACACCATAGTTCTTGCTAAAAACAAACAACTGCTAGCAAGTGGAACTGGGCAAACCAGTCGTGTAGATGCCTTAAATCAAGCCATTCATAAAGCAAAATCTTTCAACTTTGATTTAGAAGGTGCCGTTATGGCAAGTGATGCATTTTTTCCTTTTCCAGATTGTGTAGAGATTGCAGACAACGCTGGTATTACTGCTGTAATTCAACCTGGAGGTTCAATAAAAGACGAATTAAGTATCAATTATTGCAACAAAAATAATATTGCTATGGTCTTTACCGGAACACGTCATTTTAAACATTAAAAAATATATTGAGTTAAAACATCTATAAGGGCAGAAATACCGTATAATTTATTACATTTACGCATGGTCATAAGCTTATGACAAGAATAACCCAAATAATATTATAAACGCGCATGGGATTTTTTGATTTCCTAACGGAAGAAATAGCCATAGATTTAGGAACCGCAAACACACTAATTATACACAATGACAAAGTTGTTGTAGATAACCCTTCTATAGTAGCAAGAGACCGTATTAGCAATAAGATAATTGCTGTTGGTAAAGAAGCCAACATGATGCAAGGTAAAACACACGAAAACATTAAAACAATTAGACCGCTAAAAGACGGAGTAATTGCAGATTTTGATGCCTCTGAGCAAATGATAAGTATGTTTATAAAAAACATACCTGCGCTTAAGAAAAAGTTTTTTAATCCTGCATTACGTATGGTTGTTTGTATACCTTCTGGTATTACTGAGGTTGAAATGCGAGCGGTAAAAGAATCTTGTGAGCGTGTTAATGGTAAAGAAGTATATCTTATCCATGAACCTATGGCAGCAGCAATTGGTATTGGTGTAGACATTATGCAACCAAAAGGTAATATGATTGTAGATATTGGTGGTGGTACTACCGAAATTGCAGTTATAGCATTAGGCGGTATCGTCTGCGATAAATCTGTAAAAGTCGCTGGTGATGTATTTACCAATGATATTATCTATTACATGCGTACGCAGCATAACTTGTATGTTGGAGATAGAACTGCTGAAAAAATTAAAATTCAAATTGGTGCTGCTACCGAAGATTTAGAATTACCACCAGAAGACATGAGTGTGCAAGGGCGTGACCTTTTAACAGGTAAGCCAAAACAGGTTCAAATTTCATATAGAGAGATTGCTAAAGCATTAGATAAATCCATCTTAAGAATAGAAGATTCTGTAATGGAAACGCTATCACAAACACCTCCCGAATTGGCAGCTGATATATACAACACAGGTATTTATCTTGCTGGTGGAGGTTCTATGTTACGAGGATTAGACAAGCGTCTATCACAAAAAACAGACTTACCAGTTTATATCGCAGAAGATCCCTTAAGAGCAGTAGTAAGAGGTACAGGTATTGTACTAAAAAACTTAGCTAAATACAAAAGCGTATTGATAAAGTAAAAGGCAAATAAATGCAACAAATCATTAATTTTGTTATTAGAAACAAAACCTTTCTGTTGTTTTTATTGCTTTTTAGTATAGGTTTAGCACTTACTATCCAATCACATTCTTACCATAGAAGCAAATTTATAAACTCTGCGAACGCTTTATCTGGTGGTGTTTACGGCACTGTAAATTCAATAGACAAATACTTTGATTTAGAGCAAGAAAATAAAATCCTAGCAGAAGAGAATAGACGTTTAAGAGAACAACTTTTTAATTCTGTAAACTCGGAAAGCAATACCGTTATTGACACTTTAATTTATAAGGAAAATTACAGAATAACTATAGCAGATGTTTATAAAAACAGTTACTCCTTAACTAATAACTATCTCACAATTAATAAAGGCAAGAATGATAGCATAAAGCAAGATCTTGGAGTAATCACATCAAGAGGAATAGTAGGCATTATTAATAATACTTCAAAAAATTATGCCACTGTCCTTTCTATTTTAAGCAAAAAAAGTAGAATTAACGCTAAATTAAAAAACTCAAACCACATAGGCTCATTAACCTGGAACGGAAAGTCCCCAGAATTTGTGCAACTCATAGACGTATCTAAGTTTGCACCTGTAAAAAAAGGTGACACCATTGTTACAGGTGGGCAATCTTCTATTTTCCCAAAAGGAATCAATATAGGACGTATTGAAAATTTTGAAACTGACATTAGCGGAGACACTTACACCATACAAGTAAAATTGTTCAATGACATGACTAATATAGGAACAATTTATATTCTAGAAAACCGAGATAGAAATGAAATTTTAAACCTGCAAAACAACAGTAATGAGTAGTGTTCTTGGTGTAAATAGTATTCGTTTTGTTGTATTGCTTTTAGTACAGGTCATTATATGTAGTCATATAAATTTTTTAGGTTACATCAATCCTTATGTATATATTATTTTCATCTTTCTATTTCCTATAAGAGAAGAACGCCTCATATTGCTCATAACCAGTTTTCTTTTAGGCATGTTAGTAGACATGTTCTTAGATTCTGGTGGTGTACATGCTGCTGCATCAGTGCTTTTAGCATATGCAAGACCGATTTTCTTAAAAACCTCATTTGGTATGCTCTACGAACATCAAAGCATTAAATTTAGCAATACCGAACTTGGAAGTTTAATCACGTACATCACACTTGGTACTTTAACCCATCACCTCATTCTATTTTCGCTTGAAGTTTTTAACATCTCTAGCACACTTTTAATCTTGAAAAAAACGTTATTCTCTAGTATTTTTACTATAATACTTTGTATCCTGATTGTAATGCTATTTAGTCGAAACAAAAAATGAGAAAACTTTTACTCCTAACAGCTGTTATCCTTGTTGGTCTTATTTTTATAGCGCGTCTATTTTATCTACAAGTGTATGGCGGCTACGACTATAATATTTTTGAAGATACGGCTATTAAGCCAGAATACACCTACCCAAAACGCGGTTACGTCTACGATAGAAATGGAAAATTGCTAGTGGCCAATCAACCATCCTACGATGTTATGGTTATTCCGCGTGAGGTAGAGCCGCTAGATTCTCTCGAACTTATCGAGTTTTGTAATCTCTTAAAAATAACCAAAGAAGATTATGATAAAAAATTAGAACGTGCCAAAAACTACTCGCCGAGACTACCATCTCCTTTTGTACCACAGCTATCAAAGTCCGACTATGCTGTATTACAAGAAAAAATGAGAAAATATGTAGGTTTTTATATCCAAAAACGATCCCTAAGGTCTTATCAAACCACAATCGGCGCCAACGTTTTAGGTGACATTGGTGAAGTTAATAGAAGTATTATAAAACAACAACCTTATTACAGATTAGGAGATTTAATCGGTAAACAAGGAGTTGAGCAATCTTACGAAGAAATACTTCGTGGAACAAAAGGGATAAAATTTATTCAAAAAGACAGATTCAATAAAAATATTGGAGCTTTTCGAGAAGGACAATTAGACACCTTACCAGTACCAGGCAAAGACATTACAATTACTATAGATTCAGAATTACAGGCTTATGGTGAACTTCTCATGAAACATAAGCGAGGTGGTATTGTTGCTATAGAACCCAGTAGTGGCGAAATTTTGGCCATGGTTACAGGGCCTAGTTATAACCCAAATCTTTTGGTTGGAAGAAACCGATCTAAAAATTATACAAAACTGCACTATGACAGTATTGCAAAGCCTTTGTTTGATAGAGGCCTACTAGCGCAGTATCCTCCTGGTTCGCCGTTTAAGGTTATTAATGCACTTATAGGCTTACAAGAGGGTGTAGTGGATGAGCACGATAAATTTAGCTGTAGAATGGGCTATTATTATGGTGGCAGACGTTTAACGGGCTGCCATCACCATAGAAGTCCGGTTGACATGAATATGGGAATAGCTCAATCTTGCAATGCCTATTTTGTAAATGTATACAGACGTATTATTGATAAATACGATGATGCAGGTGAGGGTATGAATAAATGGGCAAAACACGCAAAAAGTTTTGGCCTAGGTGATTTTTTAAATAACGACTTATCAGTGGGTAGACCAGGCCGAATACCAGATGGTAATTATTACGACAGAGCTTATGGTGATAATCGTTGGGGTTCTACATATATAGTATCTAATGCTATTGGTCAAGGTGAAGTTGAAGCTACACCAATTCAGTTAGCCAATATGGCTGCTGCTATAGGAAATCGTGGCTATTATTACACGCCACACATTATTAAAAGTATTGAAGGTGATACTATTCCTTCAAAATTTACAACTCCTAAGTACACCTCTGTAGATAAAAAACATTTTGAACCTGTAATTGAAGGCATGTTCGATGTTTATAACGATGGCACTGCCAAAGCTTTAAAAGTTGATGGAATTGAAATCTGTGGAAAAACTGGTACTGCCGAAAATTTTGCGATAATTGATGGTAAAAAAACCCAATTAACGGATCATTCTATTTTTGTTGCTTTTGCCCCTAAAGATAATCCTAAAATCGCCATTGCTGTTTTTGTTGAAAACGGATATTGGGGAAGTCGTTTTGCAGGGCGAATGGCCAGTTTAATGATTGAAAAATATATTAAAGGCAATATCACAAGAACCGATTTAGAAAATTGGATACTAACACATAGTCTTGAGAATGAATATGCAAAGCCTTTGTCTGGTAAGCCCTTTAAAATAAATGGAGAAACAACACTTCAGGTTATAGATAATTATGCTATGGAGTCCGAGAACGATGAGACCTTAAAAAGTAATTAATGCTAAGAGAAAACCAAAGACGTTTTAAATTTGATTGGATAACCATAATCCTTTTTCTTCTATTGGTTGGCTTTGGCTATGTTAATATTTTATCAGCTTCTCATGATGGTGAGGTAACGAGTTACTTCAACATGTCAGAACTGTATGGAAAACAACTGATTTTTATTGGGTTAACTTTTGTTATCATCCTTCTAATTTTATCGCTTGAGGCTAAGTTTTATGAACGGTTCTCTAGTATCATCTATTTGGCAGCTATTTTATCGTTACTTGGTCTTTTTGTGTTTGGCAAAGATGTTAATGGTGCACGTTCTTGGTATGGTATAGGCAGTATGACCATCCAACCCAGTGAATTTGCCAAATTTGCTACGGCCCTAGCCGTTGCAAAGTACATAAGCGATATACAAACTAACATGAAAACCTTAAAGGATCAAATTCGTGTTGCTGCTATAATATTTATTCCCGCTTTACTAATTTTATTGCAAAATGATGCAGGTAGCACTATAGTTTATTTAGCTTTTTTCTTTGTGTTTTACAGAGAGGGCCTACAGCAAATCTATTTGGTAATTGTTATTTCACTTATCGTATTAGCTGTGCTTTCTTTAAAATTTGGTATTATAGCCACCACCATAGTGGCATTAATCGTACTCACAATACGTTATTTTTTTAGAAAAAAGAAACGCGCTTCAAAACTTCAATATGTCCTTGTTTTATGTATTGCTGTTGCATTTGCCTATGGTGTAAAACTATTTTATGAGCACGGATTACAAACACATCAACAAAACAGAATTAGTCTTTGGTTACGTCTAGAAAAAGATCCTGTAAAGCTCGAACGAATGAGAAAAGCTGAGGCTTATAACCTCATTCAATCAGAAGAGGCTATAAGCTCTGGTGGGTTAACGGGAAAAGGATTTTTTGAAGGTACTCGAACTACTGGGAAGTTTGTTCCTGAACAAGAAACAGATTATATATTTAGTACTGTTGGCGAAGAATGGGGTTTTTTGGGCAGTAGCGCTGTTGTACTTTTATTTGTTTTTCTGATCGTACGAGTTTTATATCTGGCCGAAGCTCAAAAATCGCAATTTAGTCGTGTATACGGTTACAGTGTTGCTTCAATCCTCTTTATTCATTTTACCATAAACATTGGTATGGTAATGGGCTTAATACCAACAGTTGGCATACCACTTCCTTTCTTTAGTTATGGCGGCTCTGGCCTTTGGGGATTTACTATATTATTGTTTATTTTTATTAAACTTGATAGCAATAAAATAAACGAGTGGTAAAAAAGACACCTAGTAAAGATAAACTACTATAATACTAACCAAATTTTACGCTCTATTTTTCTGTAATCTAAGCACAATAATCACAGAAACTATTTAGTTAGTATGTAACAACCTATGAAAAAATTTACCAATATAGTGTATCTGTTACTGGTGTCTTTAACTTTTATTACATCCTCGTTGCAACTGGCTGACTCTATTACCTGGGCAACCGTTCCTTTTTTGTAAAACAACTAGAAGACAAAAATCTTTTACTTATTGCCCTTGACCTAAAGAATAGCCTCTTATACCATCAAACGTATATAAGTTCTCTGTTTTGATAGCATCTATACCATGATCTATAGCTGACTGTAAAATGTCTACAATTTTTATTTTAGGCAATTCTTCCCCTTCTTTTGCAATATATCTACATCGCCAATGATCCGTACAAAATGTTTCCTTAAAACCATTAGGCCAAACCTTAATACCTCTATTGGTAATCATAGATAACTCTAACGCATCGTTATTAAGTTTTTGGAGTTTCTCTGCGAGAATGTCTGCGTCATATCCATGCCAATCTACAAACAAGTCTACACCAACAACCTTTTTGTTTTTAGAAGGCTTTCTTTGATACTTTGGTAATATTAGTGGTGTATTGTCTTTAAAAGAAACCTCTGGTAATTGCGTTGGTTTATTACCTAAATTATCAATAACCGCTTCTGCAAATGCTTTTGTACCTACACGTTTTGTACTCATTACAGAGTCGTAAATATCGTTAGTATGCACACCGTCTTCTATAGTACGTAACCAAGCATTCTGAATTTTCTCGGCTACTGAATTTTGCCCTACATGATTTAACATCATTACGGCACCATTTATTAACCCAGAAGGGTTTGCAATATCTTTGCCTGCAATATCTGGTGCAGAGCCATGGATAGCTTCAAACATGGCACATTCTTGTCCTATGTTTGCAGAGCCTGCTAAACCAACTGAACCTGTTATTTGCGCTGCAATGTCTGACATGACATCTCCATAAAGATTAGGCATCACAATAACATCAAAATCTTCTGGTGAGTCTGCTAGCAATGCTGCTCCTATATCTACGATCCAGTGTTCATTTATGATATCTGGATATCGTGCTGCTACCTCATCGAAAACTTTATGAAATAAACCGTCGGTTTGCTTCATAATATTATCTTTTGTAAAACAGGTTACTTTTTTTCTGCCGTATTTTTTTGCATACTCAAATGCGTAGGTTACGATTTTCTCGCAACCTGGGCGGCTAATGAGCTTTAAACACTGCACAACTTCATCTGTTTGCTGGTGTTCTATACCAGCATATAAATCTTCTTCGTTCTCTCTTATAATAACTACATCCATTTCTGGGTGTTTTGTAGTTACAAATGGATGCAAACTACGACACGGTCTTACATTAGAATACAATCCTAAGGTCTTACGCATGGTTACATTTAAGCTTTTATAACCACCGCCTTGAGGTGTTGTTATTGGCGCTTTTAACAACACTTTGTTTTTTCTAATAGACTCCCAAGCTTCGTTTGATATCCCAGTAGAATTACCAGATAAATATACTTTTTCTCCTACTTCAATTTCCTCGAAAGTTAGATCTGCTCCCGCAGCGTTTAGGATATTGAGGGTTGCATCCATAATTTCAGGACCAATACCATCACCTTTTGCTAGTGCTATTTTTATCATAATTGTGTTTAGTTATTAATACACTGCAAAGATGACATTCCTTTTTTATATATTTTTATATATGTTTAATATAGTATACATAAAAATTATTTATGTATTCTTTCGTAAAAAAGACCCATACTACATAAATTGAATTTTTGCAGACATAGGTCTTTATCTTTTTTAAGAAACTTTAACTATTTGAAACTGTCTAAACTCGCTTTAATCGTTTCAATTTTAGCAAGAGCATCAGCTTCTTTTTTCTTTTCTGAGACCACAACTTGCTCTGGCGCATTGTTTACGAAGCGCTCATTTGATAGCTTCTTTTGTACGGATTTTAAGAATCCTTCTGTATAATTTAACTCTTCGGTTAACTTTTTAATTTCAGCCTCAACATCTATACTACCTTCCATTGGAATGAAGTATTCATTAGATTTTACTCTAAAAGTCAACGCGCCATCAATAGGTTTGTTTACATAATCAAAGCTACATAGATTACCCATTTTAGCAATAACCTCATCGAACGAGGTCTCGGCGTTTTCATTATTTACAACTGAGAATCCAATAGCGTCTTTAAAAGCAATATTCTTTTGTTTTCTAATGTTTCTGATACCAGAAATTACATCAGATGCAAAATCGAACTGAGAAATTAATGCTTCATTCGCCTCTTTTTGAGCTGGCCATTTTGCTATGATTAAGGCTTCTTCTGGTGTTCTTGATTTTATAGATTGCCATATTTCTTCAGTGATAAATGGCATAAATGGATGCATAATTTTTAAGTTGTCTTCAAATAGTGCGATTAACTTATAGTATGTTTTTGCATCAATTGGCTCACCATAAGCTGGTTTTACAATCTCTAGTAACCATCCGCAGAAATCATCAAAAATCAATTTGTAAATGGCCATTAATGCATCGCTAAGGCGGTATTTACTAAAATGGTCCTCAATCTCTACTAATACTTTTTGGAATTTAGCCTGGTACCACTCTAAACCAATTTTGCTAGATTGTGGTTGCTCTATTTTATCGGACACTTCCCAAAGTGTTGTTAGATAAAAGGCATTCCAAACTTTATTTCCGAAACCTTTACCTTGTTGGCATAAAGCTTCGTCAAACAACAAATCGTTACCTGCTGCGGAACTCAATAGCAAGCCCACTCTCACACCATCTGCACCATATTCTTCAATAAGTTTTAAAGCATCTGGTGAGTTGCCAAGCGACTTTGACATTTTTCGTCTTTGCTTGTCTCTTACCAATCCTGTGAGGTAGACGTTTTCAAATGGTCTCTGATCTTTGTACTCGTAACCAGCAATAATCATACGCGCTACCCAAAAGAATAGAATGTCTGGACCTGTTACCAAATCATTGGTTGGGTAATAGTATTTTATATCTTGGTTTTCTGGATTTCGTATTCCATCAAAAACACTTATTGGCCATAACCAAGATGAAAACCATGTGTCTAGTGCGTCAGTTTCTTGCTTTAAGTCTGAAGTTTGAAGCTCGAAGTTTGAAGTTCTTTCCTTGGCCAACTCAAGCGCTTCTTCAATGCTTTCGGCAACTACAAAATCTTCTTTCCCGTCGCCATAGTAATACGCAGGAATTTGTTGTCCCCAAAGCAATTGGCGCGAAATATTCCAATCTCTGATATTCTCCATCCAGTGACGGTACGTATTTTCAAACTTCTTTGGAAATAATTTCACCTCACCATTGGTAAGAACAGCATCTAAAGCTGGTTTTGCTAGGTCTTCCATTTTTAAGAACCATTGGTCGCTTAAACGCGGCTCTATAATCGCTTTTGTACGCTCAGAAATGCCAACACGATTTGTGTAATCTTCAATTTTTTCAATTTGCCCTAGAGATTCTAGCTCCTTAACAATAGCTTTTCGAACAGCGAAACGATCCTGTCCTTCGTAATGCATTCCATAACTGTTCAAGGTAGCATCTTCGTTAAAGATATCTATGACTTCTAGATTATGCTTATCGCCTAAGACTTTATCATTCTCATCGTGTGCTGGTGTTACTTTTAAACAACCCGTACCAAATTCTACATCTACATAATCATCTTCAATAATTGGAATTACACGTTTACAAATCGGTACAATTGCTTTTTTACCTTTAAGATTTTGATGTCTTGGATCGTTTGGGTTAATACAAATTGCTGAGTCACCTAAAATAGTTTCTGGTCGTGTTGTTGCAATCGTTAAAGTTTCATCGGAACCTTCAATTTTATAGTTTACATAGTAAAGCTTTCCTTGTTTTTCAACATACTCTACTTCTTCATCAGACAATGTTGTTTTAGCTTCTGGATCCCAATTTACCATTCTGTAACCACGGTAAATTAAGCCTTTGTTGTACAAATCTACAAACACCTTTATTACGGCTTCAGACATATCATCATCCATTGTAAATTTGGTTCTATCCCAATCGCAAGAACATCCTAATTTCTTTAATTGCTCAAGGATAACTCCGCCATATTCATGCGTCCAATCCCATGCATGTTTTAGAAATTCGTCACGTGTTAAATCATTTTTATCTATGCCTTGCTCTTTTAACTTGGCAACAACTTTAGCTTCTGTAGCAATAGATGCGTGATCTGTACCAGGAACCCAACATGCATTTTTACCCAACAAACGCGCACGACGAATTAGCACATCTTGAATGGTATTATTGAGCATGTGTCCCATATGTAAAACGCCTGTAACGTTTGGTGGCGGAATTACTATGGTGTAAGGCTCCCTATTATCTGGAGTAGAATGAAAATACTTGTGCTGCATCCAGTAGTTGTACCATTTTTTTTCTACTGACAATGCATTATATTTTGATGAAATTTCCATATTTGGTATCGTTTTTGCTAAGTAACTGACAAAAGTACTTATATTTATTTTTTTGAAAAATTATTACCTTGGTTAATATATATGTAATGCTTTAAATTCTGTTAAATAGCGTGCATTATATCTAATTAATTTTGATGGGAATTAAAAAGTAAGTAGTTTTGATAGTATCAATTTAAAAATTTAAATGATGAAAAATTTTATAGCCATTCTATTTGTAGGTTTAATAAGTTTTGGATCTTTTGGCCAGGAGAAGAAAGTAGCTAAGATAGAATTTAAAACCACAGTCATTGATTACGGAACTATTGAAAAAGGTGCCGACGGTGTAAGAACATTTGAGTTTACCAACACAGGAAATGCTCCTTTAGTAATATCTAATGTAAAATCTACTTGCGGTTGTACAGTACCTAAAAAACCTAAAGAACCAATTATGCCAGGCGAAACAGGTGAAATTGAAGTAAAGTATGACACAAAGAGAGTTAATCCAATTAGAAAAACCATTACAGTGTTTTCTAACGCTGAAACTCCAACAGTTGCTTTAAAAATAAAAGGTCTCGTTGTAGATCCTGACAAGACGAGTGTTTTAGAAAAAAAAGAAAAAAGTATGATTGAGCAATAAACTCAACTTTCTATAAATTTAATAAGCCCTCAATTTGAGGGCTTATTTCTTTTTAAAGCGTTATCTAGCTTAAACCTATAGTTCTTCACAGCTCCATAACGCTCAACTTTTAGCCTTACAAGTTTACCTGTTTCGCCAAACAAAATTTCGTTTATTTGGTTTAGCTTCATGTTGTAGACTTCCTTACCATTAATACCTAATACAATATCACCAACCCTTAGACCAGATGCGTATGCATTAGAAGATTGGCGTAATTCTACTATTCTATACATTGGCTTTAGCAACATTCTATGACTTATAGATACATCTATCTTTACAACATTAGGATTGTATGTATCACTATAACCATCTGTTGAAGGAAGCTCTACGCGTTCATTTACAAACATGCTACCATTATACTCTAACACAATACCACTGTTATTGTAGACAAATGGTTTTTTAAAATAACTATTCTTTTTAAAATGCATCTTTTTATTAGTATAGTCTATATACATATTAAAACGCTTTAAGATATCACCACCTACGCTACCATTTCTATCTTTATAAACTTTGGTAATATCTACAGATGCAGAATCTGGGTAAGCAACATTTACATTATCGAGATGAGTATCACTCAATAAAAACTTATTAATCTTAGACCTTTTACCATACACTGATCCGCTTAACCCCTTACCCAAATAGTCTCTAAAAAAAAGTGAATCATAGGTTTGTAACCCTTTCGCTTTATCTTCAAATAGCCATAGCGCATCGCTGCTTCCTGTATCAATGAGAAGTTTCACCTTTTTCTCAGTACCGTTTTGGTTAATCTTTGCATCTAAATAAGGCCTTTTATCGTAAATCTCTATTGGAATGGTTTGCCACCTTTTTGATGCTTTTGGTTTAAAAAACTCAGGCTTATGTAGTCGAATATATTTTGAATTGTAATTAATCTCTACCACAAAATCCTTAAACACATCAAACCCAATTATGCCATGAACAGCAACACCAAGCCTTGACGTAAAATTTATATCTGCATCAAAAACCACGTACAGATCTTGACTACTACCAATAGCATCTCCGATTTTAAACCTATTGTAGGTCGATTTTAGCGCTTCAATTTTTCCGTCTGCACCTAAGCCATGTAAGTAAAAAGTTTTAGTGTTTTTTAAATCGATAGAATCATTGGGTGAAAGATTAAACAGTATTGGTTTACTAACTCCTGTATCTAAAACAAAAGATAATTCGATACCATTAATCTCTACAGGCACCACAATAAGATTAGCTGCAAATTCGAAATTAATTTTCTGGCTTACCTTCTCTTTTAAGAAGAACTGACCTTGAGCGCCAATAAACCAGACGTTTACACAAATTTGCAGCACTAGTAAATGTAAACAGGATCTTTTCAAGACATGTTAGATTTTATGGAATTTACAAATCTTTAACCAACCACATATTTTTGACGTTATTTTTTGTAGAAACTTTAAGAAATTTCGGAACTTAGCACTCTAATTATTTTATCATGCCAAAAATTTCCGAGAAAGGTATTAATATGCCAGAGTCGCCCATTAGAAAATTGGTGCCATATGCTGAAGAAGCGCACAAACAAGGAAAAACCGTTTACTATTTAAATATAGGACAACCAGATATTAAAACGCCTACTATTGCCTTAGATGCTGTTAAAGTGCACTCTTTAGATATCCTAGCCTATTCTAGATCTGAAGGCTCTGAGGAGTACAGAAAGAAAATTGCAAAGTACTATCTACGCAATAATATTAATGTTACTCATAGTGATATAATTGTAACCACAGGTGGTAGTGAAGCTTTATTATTTGCTTTTGGTAGTATTATGGATGAGGATGATGAAATTATAATACCAGAACCATTTTACGCAAACTACAATGGCTTCTCAACTGCTTCTAGTGTAAAGGTAGTTCCTGTTATTTCAAAAATTGAAAATAATTTTGCTCTACCTCCAATTGAAGAGTTTGAAAAACTAATTACTCCCAAAACTAAAGCTATTCTAATCTGCAATCCGGGCAACCCAACAGGCTATTTATATTCTAAAGAAGAAATAAGTAAGCTAGCTGCCATTGTTAAAAAACACGATCTATTCTTAATCGCCGACGAAGTCTACAGAGAATTCGTTTACGATGGTATTGAGCATTATTCAATTTTACAAGAAGCTGGGTTAGATGAGCATGCCATAGTTATAGACTCTGTTTCTAAACGTTACAGTATGTGTGGCGCCCGTATTGGTTACTTAGTTTCAAAAAACAAAGAGGTTATAACAACAGCCCTAAAATTTGCGCAGGCCAGATTAAGTCCACCAACATTGGCCCAAATTGCTAGCGAAGCAGCTTTAGATACACCTCAAAGTTATTTTGATGATGTTAAGCAAGAATACGTAAAGCGCAGAAACCTTTTAATTAAAGGTTTAGAAAACATCCCAGGTGTTAAAGTAGCAAAACCCAATGGTGCTTTTTATTGTATTGCAGAGTTACCAGTAAAAAACTCAGATGATTTTGCACGTTGGCTATTAGAATCTTTTGAATATAATAACAGTACTATTATGGTAGCGCCTGCCGCTGGCTTCTACTCTACACCTGGTGTTGGGCGAAATCAGATTAGAATTGCCTACGTATTAAATGAGGACAGCCTTAAAACAGCTGTAAAAATACTTGAAGAAGCGCTTAAAGCATACAAAGACTAATGGTCATAGAGCACAATGTTTCATTACAACCTTTTAATACCTTTGGCATAGACGCTAAGGCAAAACAGTACTGCAACATTACCAATACAACTGTGCTTTCAGAAATTTTAAAGACTAAAAACGACCAATCTTTTTTTATTCTGGGCGGCGGAAGTAATATGCTGCTCACTAAAGATATTGAAGCCTTAGTGTTACACATTAATTTAAAAGGCATTGAAGTCGTTAATGAAACCGATGACTCTGTATTTGTTAAAGCCATGGCTGGCGAAAACTGGCACCAATTTGTACTCTGGTGTTTAAAGCACAACTATGGTGGCATTGAGAATTTATCCCTAATTCCAGGTAATGTTGGCACCTCACCTATCCAAAATATAGGCGCCTATGGTGTAGAACTTAAAGATGTTTTTGAAAGTTGTGAGGCTATTAATATCAAAAACCAAGACAGCAGAATATTTTATAAGGATGACTGCGGTTTTGACTACAGAGAATCTGTCTTTAAACAAGAACTAAAGGGCAAATACATTATTACTAGTGTTACATTTAAGCTAAGCAAACACCATCACAAGCTGCATACAGCTTATGGAGCAATTAAGCAACAACTCCAAGATTTACAAATTAATAACCCAACGATTAAAGATGTGTCTAATGCCGTAATAGCTATAAGACAAAGCAAATTACCAGACCCAAAAGATATAGGCAACAGCGGAAGTTTTTTTAAAAACCCTGTCATTTCAAAAAGACAATTCAATAAATTACAAGCTAATTTTCCCGATGTGCCTTCATATATAGTGTCCGATAGTATGGTAAAAGTACCAGCTGGATGGCTTATAGAACGAGCCGGTTTTAAAGGTAAACGATTTACTGATTATGGAGTACACAATAAGCAAGCTCTTGTTTTAGTTAATCATGGTAATGCTAAAGGAATTGATATTTACAACCTCTCACAATTAATTCAGAAAACCATAAAGCGAATTTTTGATATCTCTATTGAAACCGAAGTAAACATTATATAAAGACAAAAGCCGCAATTAAAATTACGACTTTTAAATTTAGAATAACCTTTTGCGCTATTAACCAATCTCTAAGAAAAATGATTACTCTAACTTTATATAGCAAATACTTATATTACTGTATTTAATTATATTTACGTTAGCAAATCCATTTTGGATGTTTTAAAAATCTAAAAACTAAGGTTTTAACATTTTGAGCGTTACACCAACCGAACAGAAAATAATCGATTTACTAGGCAAAAGTGATAAGCGTGCCTTAGACTTGTTATACGAAAACTATTCTAGCAGCCTCTACGGAGTTATTTTAAAGGTAACTATAAACGAAGAGATTGCACAAGATGCTTTGCAAGAAACTTTTATTAAAGTCTGGAAAAATGCTCACAAATACGATCCCAAAAAGGCTAAACTATTTACTTGGCTTTTTAGAATTGCTAGAAATACAGCTATTGATAAACTAAGAAGTTTTAATAATAGATATCACAAAGAAGTCCAAATCGATACTTCAAACGTATATATCTTACCATCAAGTAATTTAAACCAAGATGTTTTGGACATTAAAGAGCATGTTGGGCGACTCGAGGAAAAGTACCAAATTGTTTTAGATGCCTTGTTTTTTCAAGGTATGACACAACAAGAAGCCAGTGACGAATTAAACATTCCGCTTGGTACTATAAAATCGAGATTAAAAATAGGGCTGCGTGAACTTAAAAAAGTTTATGACCCACAATAATAAAATTATGGAAACAAAATTACATACCTTTTTAAATTCTAACTTACTAAATAAATACTTAGTAGGTGAGGCTACCCACGAAGAAACAAAGGAGGTAGAATTTTTTATTAGTAATTACCCAGAAGCTGCAGCAGCTTATGAAAAACTTCAGAATAACTTAGAGATTATTGCAAAAGCTGGTGCTGTTGACGTTCCTAATCATATTTTGGGAAACATCTTAGACGCTTTAGACGAAACCAACGAAACCAAGGTAATTCAGTTAGTACAAAACAAAAGAACCCCTTGGTATAGTTTAGCAGCAACTGCTGCTGCAGTATTATTTGCTGTGTCTTCATTTTTCTTATACCAGAAAAATAAAACCCTTTTAGACGAAAACAATGTGGTTATTGATGAAATTTATGATTTAAGAAGCGACATAGAAAAAAACAACGCTATGTTGTCTGAATTGTCATCTGAACTAAATAAACTTAATGACCCTGATGCAAGAAAATATATAATTAGCGGTAACGATAGAGCTAAAGACCTTAAAACTGTTGCTTACATAAATCCCGTTGAAAAAACCTCGATGATAGATGTAATTAAGCTCCCAGAATTACCAGAAGATCAGCATTACCAAATTTGGGCAGAACTGCAAGACAGAATGGTAAACTTAGGTATATTAAACGCGTCTGACCGGAAGATGAAACAAATACCATACATGGAAGACGCCTTAGCCTTAAGTATTAAAATAGGCAAGGACGGTGATGACACAAATGAAAACAATACTGAGGTTGCAGAAATCTCGTTAAAAGAAAAATAATAAAATTTAAGACAATAAACTCAACAAAAAAAGAGAAGCAAACTGCTTCTCTTTTTGTTTTAAATAACGCAATGACTTATTGTAAATATCATAAATGATAGAGCACAAAAAGACGTGATTTTACATTAAAGCATTATCTTTGCAGTAAATGTTTTAAACACAATGAAATTATTACTTCTTACTTTAGGAATGTTAGCATTAGCTGTTGCCGGAATTGCCATTAAAATCTGGGCCAAGAAAGATGGCAAATTTGCAGGTACATGCGCAAGTCAAAACCCAATGCTTAATAAAGAAGGAGAATCATGTGGTTTTTGCGGAAAAACTCCAGACCAGTTCAAAGACTGTAACGAACCTCAACATTCTTAAACTTCAATGAACTTTTCGGCTATACTATTTATACTATTTGTAGTTATAGTTGTCATTCAGCTTATTTATTATTTAGCGTTTCTTTTTTCTTTTTCAGTCTTACGTCCAGAAAAAAAAATAAAAAAGCATATACCTATATCCATAATTATTTGCGCTAAAAATGAAGCCAAAAATCTTAAAAAACACCTTCCTTCTATTTTAGATCAAGACTACTTAAACTTTGAAGTTGTTTTGGTTAACGATAGTTCTACAGACAAAACCCTAAAGGTCATGAAGCTGTTTAAGGCTACTAATAGCAATATTAAGATAGTTGATGTAAAGTCTAACGAAGCATTTTGGGGAAATAAAAAATACGCACTTACTTTGGGTATTAAGGCCTCAACCAACGATTTTCTTGTTTTTACTGATGCCGATTGTAAACCAAACTCCAATAAGTGGCTTGCGGAAATAAGCAGTAAATTCTCAAACCAAAAAGCCATTGTGCTCGGTTATAGTGCTTACGCTAAAAAAAAGAATTCTTTTTTAAATGCACTTATAAGATTTGAGACTATAATAACAGCCCAACAATACTTCTCTTATGCTAAATTAGGAATGCCTTACATGGGAGTAGGCAGAAATATGGCCTACAGAAAAGAACTATTTTTTAACAATAACGGCTTTAATGGGCACATGTCCATAAAATCTGGGGACGATGATTTGTTCATAAATGAAGTTGCCAACTCAAATAACACCGAAATCTCTTTCTCTAAGGAAAGTTTTACCATTTCAGCACCTAAAACAACTTATAAGGACTGGATATTACAAAAACGTAGACATGTTAGCACAGCCAAGTTCTACAAGCCCAAGCACAAGCTACTATTAGGTCTATTTTATATATCTCAACTCTTTTTCTGGGTTTTTGGTATTACCCTTGTAATCCTCGGTTATAACATTTATTGGGTATTGGCTCTAATTGCGTTGCGTTTTGTAACTCAACTTTTGTGTTTTGGATTTACTGCTAAAAAACTAGACGACACCTATTTGGTTATTTTTTCACCCATCCTAGAATTGTTTTTAGTTACAACACAATTAATTATCTTTATTGCTAATCTTATATCTACACCAAAACATTGGAAATAAAAGACGCAATTAACAAAGCCAAACAAAATGACCAGATTGCGTTTAATTTTTTACTAGATACATTCTGGAATGATGTCTATTCATTTCAACTTATGAGAACACAAAATGAAAATGACGCAGAAGATATTACTATTCAAACGTTTTCTAAGGCTTTTGATAAAATAAGCACTTATGATAAAAACTATAAGTTTAAAACATGGCTTATTACCATATCTAAAAACATTCATATTGATTTAGTACGAAAACAAAAAAAGACCATACATAACACATCCAAAGACAATGAAGATAATTACTTAGACATTATTGATGATTCACCAACTCCTGAAGACAAAATTATTACTGAACAAAACCTTGCTAAACTGCTTAGAGATATAAAAAAGCTAAAACCGCATTATCAAAAAGTTATCAATTTAAGATACTTTCAAGAACTTAGCTACAAAGAAATTTCTGAAGAACTTAATGAACCTATGAATAATGTAAAAGTAAAACTATTACGAGCTAAGAAACTGTTAGCAGCAATTATTACTAAAACGTAATGCTATCTTATTTAAAGAAATTAGGTCCTGGTTTATTATTTGCTGGTGCAGCAATTGGTGTTTCTCACTTGGTGCAATCTACAAGGGCTGGTGCTGATTTTGGATTAGGATTATTATGGGCACTGTTGCTTGTTCATCTATTTAAATACCCTTTCTTTCAATTTGGCCCAAGATATGCGGTAGCAACAGGAGAGAGTTTATTAGAAGGTTATCATAAATTGGGTAGGCCAATTTTAATAACTTATTTTATTTTAAACTTAGCTACAATGTTTACAATTCAAGCTGCTGTAACCATTGTTACGGCTGGCTTGGCCAATTCCTTATTTGGTGATATTTCCTTTTTAAACTTCGGTATTGAAAACATAAGCAGTGTAGAAATCTGGACGATTATCTTACTCTTTATTTGTCTTTTTATTCTATTAATTGGAAAATACAACACCTTAGACAAACTCATTAAAGTGATAATTATAACACTTACCATAAGCACCTTAATTGCTGTCTGTTTTGCTTTTATTGAATTTGATAAGAGTATAGACTTCAATCAGGTATTACCAAACAATAAAATTGAAATTGCTTTTTTAATTGCCTTTATGGGATGGATGCCAGCACCTTTAGACATCTCTGTTTGGCATTCTATTTGGGCATTAGAAAAGAAAAAAAACGAAGGCTCATTTACTCCAAAAAATGCGTTGTTAGATTTTAATATCGGTTTTTTTGGTGCAATTGTTTTAGGAATTGCTTTTGTCAGTTTGGGCTATTTTGTGATGTACAATTCTGGTGATAGCTTTAGTAATGAAGCTGGTGTATTTTCTAATCAGCTTATAGAATTATACACCAAAAGTTTAGGTGATTGGGCTAAAATTCTTATTGGTATTGCTGCCTTTACAACGATGTTTAGTACTACAATTACCACACTAGATGCATCTCCCAGAGCCATGAACAAAAGTTTAGAAATTCTAAATAATAAAAGCTACAGAAAAGGTTACCTTAACTGGATACTAATCTTAACCTTCGGCACCATAATTATCTTTTTAGTTCTGGCCTCTGAGATGGGATTATTGATTAAAGTAGCTACAATTCTATCGTTTGTAACAGCACCTTTCTATGCTATAATAAATTACAAACTACTCTGTAGTAAACATACACCAAGAATTTGGCGACCAAGTTTAGCCGTGCACATCTTATCTTGGTTGGGAATTGGTTTTCTATTGGGCTTTAGTATTTGGTATCTAAGCACTCTGTAATTTAAGTTGCTCTTTAATTTCATAATCGAAAAGAGCACCACAATTCATAACATTTTTAACGCCATCCAACTCACATAAAGTTGCAACAACGGCATTTAATCCATTAAATAATATATCTTGGCTTTTATAAAAATCAGGTTTGTGACAATAGGTTTTACCCAAACGATATCCGCAACCTTCTAAAAAAGAAGCTTCAATTTTTAACAACTCTATTGGTGTATAACCATTAAATCGTCTACCTAAATTTTGATGTACTAAACCAACGTAGTTTAATTTAATAGAACCGTGCAGATTGGTCATATGTTTCCAGATATCACTTTTATCTAGAATATTCCCTACGGCACATTGTTTACAGTCTTCGGGATTGAGTGTTTTGTTATGAAAGGCTGTGTAGAGTTTTTTTAAAGCTTCATCAAAACGTTTGCTGGTAGTTTTCATAGTCTTTCTTTTTCGAAATAAAAGATACTAATTATTTAATTTATTTATATTCTACAATCAAAAAAACCGCTGTAGTTTTACCAATATTTAACACTTTATGCGTTGTTTTAACATCATTAGAAAAGCTATAGCCTTTAGGTACATCTACCTCTCTAGTACCTGTTGTATCTGTAATTCTAAATTTACCTCCAGATAAGGTATAACCAAAATGTGGGTTGTGATAGTGTTTCTCGTGACCTACATTTGGCGGAAACTTACATTTTAAGATACGTACAGATTTGTTCTCCTCAACAACTTCACAAACGTTCTTTCCTTTCCAACCTGCTTGTAGTGGGTCTGGCAATTTTTCTACCGACTTACAGTTAAAAAACAGTAGATTTAAAATCAAAAGATTTACAATAAATATTGGTTTTACGGTTTTAAAATTCATAATTGAATTTTTAAAAAATTAATGGTAATACATACCGAAACATTAAAATTAACAAGAGTACGGAGATAAGGTTTAATATCACTCCTACCCTTGCCATTTGATGTACTTTCACAAAACCACTGGCAAATACAATTGCATTTGGCGGTGTCGCCATTGGTAACATAAATGCACAACTACTTGCCATGGTAACAGGTATAAGCAAATATAATATTGGCACTTCTAGTCCTATGGCAATACCAGCCACAACTGGCGCTAACACAGCTGTTAATGCTACGTTGCTCATCAACTCCGTCATGAACAACATTAAGAAGATAAGTAACGAAGCTGTGAATAAAACACTTATTTCACTTTTAGAAATTGTTTCTGCCACAATATCTACAATACCACTTGCAGACATGCCTTTTGCTAATGCTAAACCACCACCAAAAAGTATTAAAATTCCCCAAGCTAACTTCTGTGTGTCTTTCCACTCTAAAATAAACGCGCCTTTATTAAACTTATGTGGTACTGTAAACAATGCTAAAGCTCCCAAAATACTAATCATGGTATCTGTTAGGCCAAGTTTTGGAAATATACCATTAATGACTGTTCTAAAAACCCAAAGTGATACTATTACGGCAAATGTTATCAGTACCTGTCTTTCCTTTGGTGAGAGCTTACCCAACTTCTTTAATTCACCTTCAATTACTGTTTTTGAAGCTCTAAATTCTAATCCCTTATTCGGAAATAATTTGAGCAGTACAAAATAGATTATAGTAATTAAAATGACCGAAAAAGGTAAGCCAACAATTAACCAATTCAAAAAGGATATCTCCGTGTTGTATTCATTCTCTAGTAAACCGATTAGAATAGAGTTTGGTGGTGTGCCAATTATTGTTGCAATGCCACCAGCATTAGCAGAAAACGCAATACCAAGCATTACACTTAATGCAAAATTTTGATCTGGCTTAGTAAAACCGTCAGTATCATTTATAAGTAAGTTTATTACAGACATGGCTATTGGCAACATTACCACGGCACTAGCCGTATTGCTTATCCACATGCTCATAAAAGCTGTAGCCAGCATAAAACCTAGTATAACTTTATTGGGAGTTGTACCTGTAAGTCTTATTATGTTTAGTGCAATACGTCTATGAAGATTTACTTTCTCCAAAGCTAACGCCAAAACAAAACCACCAAAAAAGAGAAATACAATGGGACTTCCGTAATTGGCACCAACCTCATCCATTGGCATCACTTTAAACAAAGGAAATAAGAACAAAGGCAACAAGGCAGTTACCGAAATAGAAACTGCTTCTGTTATCCACCAGATAATCATCCAAAATGCAACCGCAATAACAACATCAGCTTTTTCTGAAATTAAGCTAAACTGAAACACTTGAAGGAGGATAAACAATAAAGGACCTAAGATTAAACCCAAACGTTTTGATAGTGGATACATAGTGATGTTAAATAAAAGCAGGAATATAATACGAAATCTTTAAAAAATAACGTTTATCGGTTATGAAGAAACTAATACTGCTCTTGTTTATAATTAGTTTGGTTTTTATTGCATTTCAATTTAAACCTGTTGAGAATGCTTACGATACGGTAAAAGCCATTGTTGAAACTCCAAGTTTAGTCAATAAGGATAGCTTAACTATTAAAACTAGAGTTAACATATCCGAAGGCTACAAACGTGTTGCATATCCTAAAAGTAGTTTTGAAGAATACCTTAGAAATTATAAACTCAAAGCCTTTGGCAGCAAAATTATAAACTACTATAAGACAGAGTACTTTTGGCAACGTGGACACATCGGTATTTTAGAAGTACCTGTGCCAAAAAATGGTTTACAACAATGCGCAGATGCCCTTATTAGAATAAGAAGCGAATACCTTTGGGATAATAACAGAAAGGATGAAATTGGTTTCAACTTTACATCTGGTCATTATTGCTCTTGGACAAAATATGCTGAAGGTTACCGACCAAAAATTAGTGGAAACAAGGTCTCTTTTCATAAAACAGCAAGAGCTAATCATAGTAAAGAAAATTTTTACAATTATTTAAATCTTATATACACTTACTCAGGTACATTGTCGCTTTACAATGAACTAAAATCTATTAAATCTAAAGATTTGAAAATTGGAGATATGCTCATAAAAGGTGGTAGTCCAGGACATATTGTAATGCTTTGCGACGAAGCCATTAATAACAAAGGCGAAAAATTATTTCTTTTGTTTCAAGGTAATACACCTGCGCAAAGTGTACATCTTGTTAAAAATCTCGAAGACAAATCAATCTCACCTTGGTACCGATTAAAAGACAATTGCAAGATTAACGTTTCTAATTATACATTTCAAAATTCAGAGTATGTAAGATTTAAATAGAACTACTTGCTCACATTCTTTCAGCTTTTCGATGTAGAGGTATAATCAACTTTTTAACTCTTTACATATGAAACGATTTTTACTTTTTTTTATTCTTGTCACCATAATGACAAATTTTTCTTGGTCACAAGCCGAGTGGACAGGTGCTGGTGACGGCTACTCTTGGGACGACCCATATAATTGGTTAGATGAGTATGTACCTACTACAGGTGATGATATATACATCGATGGAGGATCACCGAATTATATTAGTGAACCAGAAACCTACGGAACTTTAGAACTGGCCAATGGAAGCAATTTATTAATTCAAGGAGACCTATACCTCTCTGGCGATATTATAATTGACGCCACAAGTGTATTGTCTGCAGATGTTTATCACCTAAATGATATGTCTAAAATCTTTGCAAGTAGTTATGTAATAACTGGAGACATAGATATTTTATTTTCGGGCTATGTACCGCAAATCGGCAACGCGTTTCAAATCATAAACGCCTCTCTAGGCGGCTGTGGTTTAGCAACTACAGATCTAGTCGAAGAAGGGCAAGCCACGGGTTTTAATGTTCTGCTTGGTGTGCAATGTCAAAATGATGGTGTGGTACATACCGTAATCGATATAAATTATACAACAGCAATAGCATGGGACGGAGAAGGTGGAGACAATCAATGGACCAATGCTGCCAATTGGGATCCCAACGGTGTGCCAGCCATTGACGATGTTGTAATTATCAACCTTCCTGGATCTGGAGGCATTGTTAATACTCAAGGGGCCGGAATCACACAGGCAAATCAAATACTAATTGGAGATAACAATACGCTTATTATAAATAGTGACTTAAGAATGTTTTCGGTTATACAAATGTCTGATGCAGCATCAATCATTTGGAATGCTGGGGAACTTTCAAAATCAAACCCTAGCGTTACTTCGGCAATCATCAATTACGGCACTATTATCTTAGATAGTCCAGGCTTAAAATCAATAGATGATAATTTTGAAATATGGAATTATAGCGTAATAGACCATAACCAAGGCAACTTAAATATAAATAACGGTAATATTATAAACTACAACGACAGTGAATATAATATCAATGGAGACAATATAAATATAGCTTACACGCTGGGCACAAACCATAGTTTAGAAAATTATGGCGCATCAACCATATCCAAAACATCTGGTAGCGGTACATCATCCATAAACCTTAGTAATTTTTTAAACTATGCAAATGTGCGTTCGCAATCTGGTGTACTATCCTTTGGCGAAGATTTAAATTCTGAATTTGGGTCTGTAGGTGGTGCTGGCGCAACTCAATTTCCATCAGGTTACATTTACGACGGTGTTTTATCTCCTGGCAACTCACCAGGTGTTTTAATATTTGTAGGAGATTTAGAAACATCAACCTCAGCAATATTTAATATTGAAATTGATGGCCCAAATGCTGGCACTGAATACGACCAGATTATAGTAACAAACAATGCAGATTTAAACGGTGATATTCAAATTACCCTAGGGTATTTACCAGCAAATGATGCTAGCTTTGAAATCGTATCTGCTGGTACATTAACCAGTTGCAGCTTTCCACAACAAATCACAGCAAATTTTAATGGTATGGACTACACTTTTAATGTAGTCTGCCAAAACAATAGTCTTTATCTTAACGGTCCAGGTGCAGTATTATCTACCTCTAACATTAATATTTCTGAAGTCATTCTGTATCCAAACCCTGTTTTGGATGCGTTTAATATTGAACTAAAATTCCCCTATTTTGGAAACTGGCAGTTACACAATACGTTTGGTCAGCACGTATTAGAGGGAAAGCTCAATGGTCTTAAAACAAAAGTTAGTACAAAAGAATTAGAGTCTGGCATATATCTACTGCAAATCACGGATGATAATCATCGCAATTCACTCGTAAAAAAAATAATTAAAATATAAGGTATTACTAGCTCAAGAAAAGGCTGCTTAAGATGAGCAGCTTTTTGTTTTGTTAAAATTCGTGTTTGTCTCATTGAGCCATTATCTTTGTATTTTAAAGCAATGGTAAAAAATGGGAAAGGCACTAACAGCACAAGAACTTCATAACCTGGCCATGAACCATGTAGGTAAAGATTTAGAATCTCGTGGTTTTGAATTTATTGCGGTAAATAGCAAGCTAAAACGACATCCACAATTTGTTTGTATCGATAAGAACAGTCAGTACTATTTTGTTGTTGTAAGAGCGGTAATACTACCTGAGAATCCTAATAATTACGATGTAGTTTGGATGGAAACTTTCAAAAAATATGCTTATGACAAAGATGCAAAAGTTTTATATGCAGGAGTTGGGCTTGGAAACCCTAATGGCGAAAATTTACCAATCTACCTTAACGAAGAATACCTTATAGAATACAATGGTATCCAAGTCATAGAAATGAATTTAAATTAATCATGAAAAAAATAATCCTTTTACTCGCTATTCTTGTTAGTTTTTCTTGTAAAGAAGAGCAACAAAAAAAAGACAGTATGTTGGTAAAATTATCAGGACCTGTTTTCGGAACAGGTTTTAATATTCAGTATGCTGATAATGAGAATACAGATTTTTCAAAAGAAATAGATAGCTTGTTTAATGAGGTAAACAATTCACTATCAACATATATTCCTGATTCTGATATTTCTAAATTAAACCGAAATGAAATAAGTGAAGTAGATCATTATTTCGTTGAAGTTTTTAATACTTCGAAATCTATTTACGAAAAAACTGAAGGTGTTTTTGACCCAACTATAGGCAATGTTGTTAACGCATGGAATTTTGGTGCTGAAACCAATAAATTTTTAACCGATAGCACTACAATTGATAGTTTGATGCAGTTTGTAGGTTTTAACAAAATAAAACTTACAAACAATATCATTAGCAAACCTCCCTCTACTTATTTAGAGTTTAATGCCATTGCTAAAGGTTACGGTGTAGATGTAATCGCAGAGTTTTTAGAATCGAAAAATATGGTAAATTACCTAGTTGAAATAGGTGGAGAAATACGAGCAAAAGGTAAAAATATTGAAAAAGATTCTCCATGGAAAGTTGGCTTAGACGAACCTCGCTTTGATGGAGAACAATCTGTATTTAAAGCCATTGAATTAAGAGATGAAGCTATGGCTACTTCTGGTACATACCGAAAATTTAAAATCGATGAAAACGGAAACAAATACGCACATATTATTGATACCAAAACAGGCTATCCTACAAAAACCAATATTTTAAGCGTATCTGTAATTGCAGCAGATTGCATGACGGCAGACGGTTATGCAACGGCTTTTCAGGCGATGGGAATTAAAAGAGTTGAGGAGTTTTTAAAATCACACTCAGAACTTAAAGCCTATGTTATCTATGAAGGCACTGATAAAACATTGAAAACTCTAAATCTTAATAATTTTCCAGAATAATACATGTGACCTTAAAATTATAAGCGTGTCTTATAATTGCTATTAATCATTAACTATATAAACTAGCCGTACCTTTTTATGTTTTTGGTGCGGCTTTTTATTATTACAAAGCTCTTAATAATATAAGCAACCAACCTATTACAAAAAGCAACCCACCAATTGGTGTAATTGGCCCTAAAAAGCGTAGTTTCTTTCCTTTAGCATCGCTCAAAACCAAACCATATATACTAAAAGAAAAAAGGACAATACCTAAAGTAAAACACCAATACATAGTATACGTAGAGAATTCTTGATTAAAACCAAGTATTAACAAAACAATAGCGTGATACATTTGATATTTTACACCAGTTTCAAAACTTTTAAGTTGATCTTCAGAGAGTTTTTTCTTCAATGCATGAGCGCCAAAAGCACCTAATATTATAGCTAACATTCCGAATACTGATCCAGTAATTATAAATAGTTGTTGACTCATTTGTACTAATTCTTAAAAACCACTGGTATGATTTCGCCATTGGCTAAACGATACTTGTTAATGTCTTTTGCAGAAAGATTTTTGGTATAGTCTACTGCTTTTACTGTAAAACCAACTTCTCGGAGTTTGTCAAAATAGTCCCTACCGTAAACACGTACATGGTCGTATTGTCCAAATATTTTGGTACGTTCTGATTTATCGGTTATGGTATCATCTTCAAAAGTAATATCACGATTTAAATCTTGTGGAATTTGAAAAATTCCGAAACCACCTGGTTTCATAACACGATAAAGTTCTTGCATGGCTTTTATATCATCTGGTATATGCTCTAACACATGATTACAAAAAATAACATCATAACTATTATCCTTAAAAGGAAGATTACAGATATCTGCCTTTACATCTGCAATAGGAGATCGTAAATCTGTAGTGGTGTAATCTATATTCTTAAGTTTTCTAAATCGTTTTAAAAAACATTGCTCGGGTGCAAAATGGAGTACTTTAAATTCTTTTAAAAAAAAATCGGTTTCATTTTTAAGATACAACCAAAATAATCGGTGCCTCTCTAAAGATAATGTTGATGGTGATAAAACATTGGGCCGTTGCTCTGCATACCCATAGGGTAAGAATGTTTTAAATCCTTTGCCATCTATTGGGTCTACGTACCTGTTTCCTTTCAAAAAAAAGATCAAAAGCGGTCTAATAAGATAGCTTAACCTTATTAGTAGAGGCCTTGGTAAAAGATTTAGAAAAAACTTGAAAATTGTTTTCATTAGCTATGAGACCTCTTCGATAGCTTTGTGTTGTATTATCGTGTTATAAATACCATCCCAAAGTGCAATTCTGTACTGCAATGCCAATTTAGAAACCTCTGATACTTCTCTTATTTTTTTGGAATCGTTACCACATAATGCTTCAATCATCTTTAGGGCTAGAGGGCCATGCTCGTCTCCGTCTAATTCTATATGCCTATTAAGATAATAGCTTAGTTTACTGAATATGTCTTCTTTAGTTTTAGATTGATTTATAATTTGAAAGAACATATCTGGTATAACATCTTCTCTACCAAATGTAAAAGCAGCAGCTATTTTATGAGCTTCTTTCGAGGCTATTATTGAAAAAGTAAACTTTACAAAATCAACTGTTTCAGCATTTAAGTCTAATGCATCTAAAGCTGTTGTAATAGCTTCACCATTTGCTATTTTAATTAAAAACGACTCTATACTATTGGTATCTGCACCAATTTGGCGCATTGCGTCTAAGTACATTTCAAAATGACTCATTGGTTCGCCCAATTCATTAACATCACTTTCTTCATCTAAAACAATTTCATTTATAAAGCGTGCTATATGAGGATTAGCAACAGGAAGCCATGGTAGAGAGGTATGTGTTAAGTTATTTTGCAATGCTTTTAGTAGCGACATAAAGTCCCAAACTGCAAAAACATGTTGTTGCATAAAGGTCTTTATGTCATCTACCGTAGATAAAGCACCATATAGCTTGTGGTTGTTTAACTCTTCTCTTAATAAACTTAAATCTTGTTCTATGTTTTTTAGGTCCATAATGTTTTAAAATATGATAGCGTTTTGTCTAAATCGATGTTCCTCATCGGATGTAATCCCTAATGCTTCATGCACGTATGCAAACGTGGATAAAATCTCAGGTTTACCGTCTACAATTGCTACATCATGTTCAAAATGTACACTTGGTTTGCCATCTTGTGTTACAATAGTCCAACCATCTTTTAACTGTTTTACTTTATGAGTGCCCATATTAATCATGGGCTCTATAGCTACAACCATACCTTCTACAAACTTCTTGCCTCGGCCTCTTCTGCCATAATTTGGCATCTCAGGGTCTTCATGCATTTTGCGACCAATACCATGGCCAACAAGTTCTCTTACAACACCATAGCCTTCGGCCTCGCAATACTGCTGTATGGCATAGCCAACATCTCCAACACGATTTCCTAATATCAATTGCTCTATACCTACGTATAAAGACGCCTTGGTGGTTTTAATTAATTTTTTGGTGTCTTCAGCAACCTCGCCAATCTCAAATGTGTAAGCATGATCTCCATAAAAACCATTCATTAGTGCGCCACAATCTACAGATACAATATCACCGTTTTTTAAAGGTATGTCTGTTGGTAATCCATGAACTACTGCTTCATTAACACTACATAATAATGTTGAGGGGCAATCATACAATCCTTTAAAACCTGGTAGAGCACCATGATCTCTTATAAAGTCTTCGGCAATTGTATCTAAGTAATTAGTTGTAACACCTTCTTTTATCTCCTTAGCCAACATGCCTAAAGTTTTGGATACAATAAGTGCACTTTGACGCATTAACTCAATTTCTTCTCTGGTTTTTACTATAATCATAGGACTGTAAATTAGTGTGCAAAGATAGGTATTTATAACGATTTAATAATTTTTGAAAAATATGATAAAAGACAGTTTTTTTCTATATTTTGAATAGTAAGTTTGTAACCTAAAATTTAAAAAATGTTTAAAACAGTAAGTGCAGAAGAGGCCGTAAAAGTTATCAAATCTAATCAAAGAGTATATATACAAGCAGCGGCAGCTGTTCCTCAAAAATTAATAAATGCCATGACTGCAAGGCATGAAGAACTTCGCAATGTAGAGGTTTGCCATTTACATATCGAAGGTGAAGCACCTTATGCTAACCCAGAGCTAAGAGATAGCTTTCATGTTAATTCGTTCTTTTTAGGTAAAAACGTAAGACATACACTACATGCTGGCAATGGGTCTTATACACCTGTATTTTTGAGTGAACTACCTCGTTTATTTCAAAAAAACATTATAGATCTTGATGTTGTATTAATACATGTTTCTGAACCAGATAAGCATGGTTATTTATCATTAGGTGTTTCGGTCGAAGCTACATTGGCAGCTATAGATAACGCTACTACTGTAATTGCACAGGTCAACAAAAATATGCCCAGAACCCATGGTGCAGGTATTATACACTATACTGAAATAGATTATTTTGTAGAATGCGATGACGAGATACCAACAATGCATGCCTCTGAGCCCTCTAAAATTGAGAGTAAAATAGGCGACTATGTGGCAAGTTTAATTGAAGACAGAAGTACGCTTCAAATGGGCATTGGAAATATTCCAAACGCAGTATTAACAAGATTAACAAACCACAAAGATCTAGGGCTTCATACAGAAATGTTTTCTGATGGAGTAATAGATTTAATCTTAAGCGATGTTATTAATGGTAATTACAAAAAGATAAATAGAGGACGTGCCCTGACAACGTTTTTAATGGGCTCTAAACGTTTATATGATTATGTTGATGACAATCCTTTTGTAGAAATGAGAGCCTCTAACTACACCAACAATACCTCTTACATAAAGCAAAATCCTAAAATGGTAGCTATAAACTCTGCAATTGAAGTTGATGTTACAGGACAAGTTTGTGCAGATTCTATTGGCTCTAAAATGTATTCTGGTGTTGGTGGTCAAATGGATTTTATAAGAGGCGCATCTCTTAGTGATGGTGGAAAAGCTATTATTGCTCTACCATCTGTAACTCGCAAAGGCGTAAGTAGAATTGTACCTACATTAAAACCTGGTGCTGGTGTTGTTACTACAAGGGCACATGTACATTATGTAGTGACAGAATATGGTATTGCAAATCTATTTGGAAAAACAATTAAACAGCGCGTAAAGGCATTAGTAGATATTGCACATCCTATGCACAGAGAGGAAATCGATAAAGCATATTTTGAATTGATGTAAACCACATTTATTTAAACCATCTAAAAATGCCTCCTTTATTTTTAGATTGTTTAATGTTTGGCTCTTCATTGGTGATCATTTGGTAGATTTCTCCCCAACCTAATATACCTCCAATGTTTCTGTCATCGATGAATAAATCTGCATGGATCTTGCGGCTTCTGCTGTAATCAAATTTTTCTTCAGGAAAACTTGCATTAACAGCATAGAATTCTATACCATTATCTTTACAAAAATCTACAGCTTCTTGTAGCTTCGTACCATTTCTGTAGGTCCATAGTATTAATCTATGACCATCTTGCTGAAGGCGTTTTAGAGTTTCAAAAGCGAAGATTCTTGTTTTTCCTATTTTTGGATAGGCATCTTCTACTATGGTACCATCAAAATCTACTGCTATTATTAATCTATCCTGAAAATTCATGCCATCAAATCAATTAGGCGACAAAGTTACAACAATGTGCCATTTATACAAGACTATGTTGTGTCATGGCTTTTGGTTGTTCTACACCCAACAACTTTAAAATAGTTGGTGCAATATCGCCTAAAATACCGTCTTTAATGTCTTTTAGCTCTTTATCGATTAAGATTATTGGTACTGGATTGGTAGTATGCGCTGTATGCGGCGTTCCATCAGGGTTTAACATGGTTTCGCAATTACCATGATCTGCAATTAAAATAGTGGTATAATCATTTTCTAATGCTGTGGTTACTACGTCCTTTACACACTCATCTACAGCTTCGCAAGCTTTAATTGCAGCATCCATAACACCAGTATGACCTACCATATCTCCATTGGCAAAGTTAAGACATACAAAATCTACTTCTGCTTTTTTAAGTTCTGGCACTAGTGCATCTCGCAATTCGTACGCACTCATTTCTGGCTTAAGATCGTAAGTTGCAACTTTTGGTGAATTTCTTAAAATTCTTGTTTCACCATCATAAGGTTCTTCTCGTCCTCCGGAAAAGAAAAACGTAACATGAGGATATTTTTCGGTTTCGGCAATTCTAATTTGTTTTTTGCCGTGTTTTTCTAAAACCTCTCCTAAGGTATCTGCTAGATTATCTTTATTAAATACAACGTTTATGCCTTTAAAGTTGTCGTCGTAATTAGTCATGGTTACATAGTGCAAATTCATCTTGTGCATATTATACTCATGGAAATCTTCTTGAGATAGTGCTTGTGTTAGTTGACGTCCGCGATCTGTTCTAAAATTGAAGAAAATGACAACATCTCCTTCTTTTATCGTTGCAACAGGCTCATCATTTTTATTAACTACAAGTGGTTTAATAAACTCATCTGTAACATTTTCTTCATAGCTTTGTTGAATAGACTTTAAAACATTAGTTGTTTGGGTTCCTTGTCCATGTACTATGGCATCATAAGCTATTTTAACACGCTCCCAACGTTTATCTCTATCCATGGCATAATAACGCCCAGTAACTGTTGCTAACTTTCCTGTAGTCTTAGCGAAATGATCTTCTAGTTCTGATATAAAACCATAACCAGATTTAGGATCTACGTCTCTACCATCTGTAAAAGCGTGTACATAAACATTTTCTAGGTCATTTTCTTTCGCGGCATCTAGTAGTCCAAACAGATGATTTATATGAGAGTGCACACCACCATCGCTTACCAGACCTAATAGGTGAAGATCTTTTCCCTTAGCTTTAGCGTAATTAAAAGCGTCTTTTAGAACCTGTTCTTCCTGAAGTGTTTTGTTTTTTACTGCAAGGTTTATCTTTACTAAATCCTGATATACAATTCTACCAGCTCCAAGATTCATATGTCCTACTTCGCTATTGCCCATCTGCCCCTCTGGCAAACCTACATGCAAACCATCGGTACGCAAGCTTGCATTAGGATAGTTTTCGTATAACGAATCTATAAAAAAAGTCTTTGCGTTATCTATGGCAGAAACCTCTGGATCTGGCGATTTTCCCCAACCGTCTAATATCATTAAAATGACTTTCTTATTCATGTTGTTAAGTTTATTAATTTCAAATATAAGATATAGTATAAGACTAAAAATCTGTATTCAAAAAATTTTAAATGTTATTTAATTTTAAAACTATAGAATACTGATTGTTATACTATTGCATGTTTTTATGAAAGCCTTAACAGATTTGTTTTCAAAACGTTAAATGTATGTTATTTAAAATTTTTGATTGTAACATAAAGAAAAATATATCGTCTCTTTAGTATAATCAAAAAACAAATCAATTAAATTTTTAAATCTTTCATCATGAAAAAAACAGCAGTATTTTTAGCCTTAGCCATAGGCTTTTCGATCACAAGTTTAAATGCAACGAGTAATTCTTTGACTTCAACCAAGGAAATAACGATTAAAACTTACGAGGTGAGTCCTCTGTGTAAGGCTGTTGCAACAGGAAATATTGACCTTGCAAAAACATTAATAGAACAAGGAGCCGACGTTAACGCCAAGTCTAATGGTATGAGTCCTATACACTACGCTGCAAAATATAATAGAGTAGAGATAATTAAAGTATTATTAAAGGCAGGTGCCGATGTACACAAATCTTGCGACTTGGGCTATACCGCACTTAATCATGCAGAACTGTCTAAAGCTACAGAAGCAGAACAGTTTTTAAAACGTTTTAAAAAGAAAGTGTCTAATTAAGGACAATTATTTGAGTTAGTTAATTAAAAGTGTGTCTTAGTTGTTAAGACGCACTTTTGTATTTTTTAATAGCCTCTCTAATTTTTTCGATCCGATTTTCTGGATCTGGATGTGTGCTTTGAAACTCCGGAACGCGATTAGGACCAGCAGCCGCTTTTAATATTTTCATTACACCTATCAATTCTTCCGGGTTATAACCAGCATCAATCATAAATTTAACGCCTAACTCATCACTTTCTAATTCGTCATCTCTACCATTTTTTAACAGTTCGCCTTGCCCAATTTGCTGTGCTACACTTCCCATATCAATTGCACCTGCGCCCATAACAATGGTTTGCCATTTTTTTGAATCGGTAATACGTTCGTTAGAGTGTTTACCTAACACGTGGCCTATCTCATGGCCTAGAACACCAGCTAACTGATCTTGGTTTTCTAGTTTAGAAAACAAGGCATAAGTAATAAAAATTTGCCCTCCAGGCAAGGCAAAAGCATTTATAGTGCTCTCATCTGCTAGTAAGTGAAACTCGTATTTGTACGGTGTATCTTTTGCCACACTACTATTTACAAGCTTATTACCAACATTATCAACCAAGGCTTGATATTGATTATTTGAATGTAAACCGCCATGTTGTTTAGCCATACCTGGTGCACTTTGTAACCCAATGGCTATTTCTTGGTCGGGAGATAATGAAATAGCCTGTACTCGCCCTGTGTAAGGATTAGTTTCTCGCTGACTCCAGTTTCTTATAAACGCAAATGCCACTACAGCTAATGCAATAATTATTCTGACTTTAAAATTACGTCTTCTCATTTTAATTGTCTAAGTGCTAAATTTACAAAAGTTTGACACATATTTCTTTAAAAGTCATTATCCAGAATTTCAAATTTTCAAAAACCTTAATTTTACACTAGAAAAAAATTGAAATGACATACAGTTTTAAAATCCTAGATAGTTCTGAGTTAGACTCTATAGTACCTTTGGTATTTGATCTTAACCAAGGTAAAATAAGCAAATCAGTTCTTATAGCGCGGTTTAATGAGATGAAGAACCAGAATTATGAATGTGCTATCATTTTATCAGAAGGTAAAATTATTGGCGTAACAGGTCTTTGGTTTTGCACAAGACATTATTCAGGAAAATCTGTAGAGATAGACCATGTTTACATTACGCCTAAGTATAGAAAAAAAGGATTAGGCAAGTTGTTTATGAATTGGATTCAGAAGTACTGTAAAACAAAAGGCTATGAATCTTTAGAATTAAACACGTATGTTCAAAATTACCCATCTCATAAATTTTATTACAACGAAGGTTTTAAAATATTAGGTTACCATTTTGTAAAAAAGATATAGGTTATTTTAAAAACCCTAAATCAGAGTCTGTTGAGATTTCATAAGGCACTTTACCGTATTCAAAAATTCTTGCATCTAAGCTTCCTTTAAGTGTTAACCTTTCTCCTCTAACCTCAACCCAACTCCCCTCTCTAAGGCCAATAACTGGCTGCGTATTGAAAACTTGAAACTCTTTAATACGGGTTTCTCTAGTCTCGCCCATATGTGTGCTATTCGGATTAGGATCTAGATAGTGCGGATTAATGTTAAAAGGCACCAACCCTAAAGTTTTAAAACTTGGAGGATACACTATTGGCATATCGTTGGTAGTGTTCATGGTAAGCCCGCAAATATTACTTCCTGCACTTGTACCTAAATAAGGTGTTCCTTCATTTACAGCTTCTTTTATAATGGTCAGTATATCGTTCTTATAAAGCTTATGTACCAAAACAAACGTGTTTCCACCTCCTGTAAAAATGCCTTGAGCGTCTTTAATGGCTTTTTTGGGATTGTTAAAGGTATGTAGACCTCTTAAAGTCTTGCCAATTAATTTAAAAGGCTCAGCAACCTTAGCTGTGTATTCATCATGCGATATACCACCTGGTCTTGCGTAAGGGATAAATAAAATTTCGTTGGCAGATTTAAAATGAATTTTTAATTCGTCTAAAAGGTACTCTAAAGGTCCGCTACCATGTAATGTTGATGTGCTTGCTATAATCATTGATTTCATAGTACAAAGTTAAGATTTAGAAGGTAAATTCAGCCAAATATACTTTAACAAAGATTTATTAAGCTTTTTTTATGAAAATTGACGAATAAGCACGAAATTTATATATCAATAAAACCAACATGAAATACACTATATTCCTAATAAGTACGCTTTTATCATTTACAATATTTGGGCAAGAGATAGAAAGAACCACTGTAAATGGAAGAATTTCAGTAGCCAGTGAGGACAAAGAAGGTGTTACAGTCTATAATTCATCATCAAACAAAGGTACAGTTACAGACGAGAACGGCGACTTTCAAATTAACGTTGCCTTAAACGATATTTTAGAAATCAGCGCACTACAATTTAAAGATTTTACCGTTACCATCACTAAAGATATCATTAAATCAAAAAAGCTAACTGTTATACTTGTAGAAGAAGTCAACAAATTAGACGAAGTGGTTATTCTTCCTTTTGGACTAACTGGTAATATCAACACTGATTTAGAAAACGTAAGAACTTATAACGTAAGCTTAGATTACGTCTACTTTGGTCTAGACCATCTTGAGGATTTTGAGTTTTCACCAGACTACAAAACGGAAGCTGAAAACGTAGCCTTTAACGAAAATAATCCTCGAGTTGACAATATGCTCAATATTGTAAATCTTGCTGGGTTTATAGTAAGCCAAGTCGTAGATATTGAAAAAGAGGATGAAACAGGTGCTGAAAAAGCAATTAATAAAACACCATTTAAGGAAACTCTAGATAATTACAGCATTAACTACATCCACACCAATTTTAATATTCCGTTACAACAAGTAGGCGCCTTTATAGATTACGTAGAAAAAGAAGGAGTTGATGAAGCATTACTGGCAAAGGATAAAGAAATGCAATTTTTAGAACGTATTACACAATTAAGTAAATCTTTCCTTAAACAAACAAGTGAAAAAGACTAAACTATTTTGTAGTCTTGTAGCATTAGCATGCGTTTTTTTGTTGCAAGCCCAGCGCACAGAAATTAAGGGTACGTTAATTGCCAATGACGATGTAGAAGGCATTCATATACAAAATAAAACAGCTTCAAAATATGCAATCTCAGACGAAAAAGGAGAATTTTCTATTGCCGCTAAGGCCAAAGACACTTTATTTATTTCGAGCTTAATTTATCAGGAGAGAACACTTATTGTTACATCTGAAGATGAAAAATCTAAATCCATTAAAATTAAACTCGAAGAAAAAGTTAGCGCCTTAGACAAAGTCGTAGTTGGCAAAATACTTACAGGGAGTTTGCAATCTGATCTCGAAAACTCGGATGCAAAAACAGAAATTAACTTTTATGACCTAGGCATACCAGGCAATACCAAACTACCTCTTACCCAAAACGAAAAAAAACTTCATGATGCCGATGGTGGTTCTTGGGGACATTTAGGTCTTGGTTTTGGTGTTAACTTCCACAAACTCCTTAACAAAATAAGTGGAAGAACAAAAAAACTAAAAAATATTGTTGAACTGGACGACAGAGATAAATGCATTAACAAACTAAGAGTTTATTATGAATCGATAATTTTTGAAAAAGACACACTAGCCAAAAACTTAAGAGACGAATATTTTTTGTTTTCCCAAGAGGATAAAAACTTTTTAAATTTATGCCAAGAAGACAATGATATTAAACTGTTAGAATTTTTACAACAAAAATTAAAAGCTTACCGAGAAAACCTAGATAGTACCACTAATAACTAATTTTGGAATACTTTTTGGTTTGATGAAAAAAAATCAGAACCTTATTTATGAAATCAATACACCTTATTTTCTCCCTATTGGTTGGCATAGCACTAACCTCTAGCAATACTAAACACGAGTACTATGTTAGCGTTACCAATATAGAGTATGCCAAAGCACAACAATCCCTTCAAATCATTAGTCAAATATTTATAGATGATTTTGAAAGTTTAATACGCCAACGCTATGACGAAACTATTACGCTTGCAGAAGATGATGAACCAGAAATAGTTGAAGAATACATGAAACGGTACCTAGAAGACAAACTCAAAATTTCCATAAATGGTAAAGCCTATAATTTTAGCTTTATAGGTAAAGAATATAAAGAAGATATTACATATTGTTATCTTGAAATTGAAAATATAAAATCCATCAAATCTATTCGCGTTACCAACCGTACACTTTTTGATATTCTACCTGAACAACAAAACATAGTAAGATTAAAACTATTAGACAGAAATAAAAGTTTCTTACTTATACCAGAAAATGATGAGTGCATGTTAAACTTTAACTAAAAATTCTGTTAAAACACGTTATTTTTCTATTTTCGACATCATTTTTAAATAACACTAATTCTAATGAAACTTTTTAAGTACGTATTTAGTGCAATGCTTTTTGTTTGTGCTGGTGCTTATGCACAAAACGACATTAAGCCAGAGCGCAAACCTGGACACACCAACCAAAACAAATTCAAACAACTATACGATGAATTTGCAACTCCAAACATGTTTAGAACAGGTTCTGGAGCACCTGGCCCTGCTTATTACCAACAACAAGCAGACTACAAAATGGACATAGAAATCGATGATGTCAATGCTAAACTATACGGTAAAGAGACTATCACTTATACTAACAACTCACCAGACGAGCTTACTTACTTATGGGTGCAATTAGATCAAAACATGAGAGCTAAGGACTCTAAAACACCTTTAATAAATAGTTCTGGCATTGGTCCTGCAACTTCAGCTTCTAGAGCCACGAGTACTTATTTAAAGGAGCGTTTTGACGGAGGTTTTAATATTGAATACGTAAAAGATACTAACGATAAAGATCTACCTCACACCATTAACCGTACCATGATGCGTGTAGAATTACCAAAACCTATGAAAACCGGAGATCAGTTTTCATTTAAAATAAAATGGTGGTACAACATTAACGACCATGTAAAAGATGGTGGGCGCTCTGGTTACGAATATTTTGAAGAAAACGACAACAGAATCTACGTCATGGCTCAGTTTTATCCTCGTATGGCTGTTTATAATGATGTAGAAGGTTGGCAAAACTCTCAATTTTGGGGACGCGACGAGTTTGCGCTGCCTTTTGGTGATTTTGATGTAAACATTACAGTACCTGCAGACCATATCTTAGACGGAACAGGGTATTTAACCAACAGAGAAGAAGTGTTTTCAAAAGAGATGATGAACCGTTACAACAAAGCCAAAAAATCTTTTGACAAGCCTGTAATGATAGTAACCGAAGAAGAAGCTCGAAAAACTGAAAAAACAAAAAGCAATAAGAAAAAGACGTGGAAACTCTCTGCACAAATGGTTAGAGACTTTGGTTTTGCAACTTCCCGTAAATTTATTTGGGATATGATGGCTGTTAAAATAGGTAACAAAGACGTTATGGCTGTTTCTTTATATTCTAAAGAAGGTAATCCCCTTTGGGAACAGTGGTCTACTAGAACTGTAGCTAGCACATTAAAATCTTACTCTCGCATGACCTTTGATTATCCTTACCACAAAGCAATCTCAGTCCATGCACCAATGGGAATGGAATACCCAATGATTTGCTACAATTTTGGTCGCCCTGATGAGAATGGAAACTACTCAGACAGAACTAAATATGGTATGATTAGTGTAATTATCCATGAAGTAGGTCATAACTTTTTCCCTATGATCGTTAACAGCGACGAGCGTCAATGGACATGGATGGACGAGGGTTTAAATACATTTGTTCAGTACGTAGCAGAACAAGATTTTGGAGAATGGAATCCAAAGGCCCTGTCACCAGGTCACGATAAGTATCCATCTCGCAGAGGACCTGCTAAAAATATTGTGAGATATATGGGAGGTGATCAAGATTTTATTGCGCCTATTATGACTAAGGGTTTAAATACTTACCAATTTGGAAGTAACGCTTATAGTAAACCAGCAACAGGATTAAATATTCTTCGTGAAACCATTATGGGACGTGAATTATTTGATTATTCCTTTAGAGAATATGCAAGACGCTGGAAATTTAAACACCCAACACCCGAAGATTTTTTTAGAACTATGGAAGATGCATCAGCCGTAGATTTAGATTGGTTTTGGAGAGGCTGGTTCTACACTACAGACTATACTGACATTGGCATTAAGGACGTAAAAAAGTATGCTGTTACAAACAATCCAAATAAGGAAGGCAAACAGCTTGCAGAACGTTATAATATAGACCCAAACGCACTAGTCTATTTTATTGGTGAAGGCGATGAAGGTTACGAAGACGCTGTAAAAAATGGGCAATCCATAGAAGACCTCCCAACAGTTAAAGAATACATAATGGACAATTTTACACCAGAGGAGCAAAAAAACATGAAGAAATCACCAAAGTATTTCTATCAAGTAACATTCGATAAACCTGGTGGTCTCGTAATGCCACTAATTGTAGAATATCAATATGCCGATGGGTCCAAAGAAAAAATTACCTATCCTGCTCAGATTTGGAGATTAAATGATAATGAAGTAAGTAGAGCTATTGCAACAGATAAGGAGATTGTTGCCATAACTGTAGATCCAGAGCTAGAAACCGCAGATATTGATACTTCTAACAACTCTTGGCCAAGAGAAACTAAAGAAAGTGATTTTGATAAGTTTAAAAACAAAATTAAGGATTAAGAAAAATTAATTCTAAAATTAAGCCGACTTTAACGAGTCGGCTTTTTTATTACACAAAGTCACTTTATATTTGTATCGTGATACAAACAACAACATTATTATTTATCGGTGGCACCGAGATAGTCTTTATACTATTTATAGTGGTATTGGTATTTGGCGCAGATAAGCTGCCCGAAATTGCTAGAGGGCTGGGCAAAGGTATGCGAACATTAAGAGATGCTACCAACGATATAAAGCATGAGGTTACAAAAAGTGCCAAGGACAGCAATATTGTAGATACCGATACGACCAAAGAAATTCAACAACAAATTAATAAGGTCAAAGATGATCTTGAGAATTTTACAGGCTCAGTAAAGCGAAACATGTAAGATGAAATATTATATATTTTTATATTAATTTTTTACCACATCCCTAATATTTTATGTGTTTTTAGAAGAATAATTTAATATATTTAGACAATTACTAACCACCTAAATCATATTAAATGAAAAAAAGTTTTTTCAAACTATTTCTACTAGCTGCAATAGTGTTAGTATCATGTTCTAAAGATGATACGAATGTTGAAACCCAACCAGAAACAGTTCAATTTCCTGAAAACCCACTTACCATTGAACAAATTAATTCGAGAATTTCAGAAACTTTAGAAAACACAGGTGATTTTGATTGGAATGCCGTAGACGAATATTTTTTATGGAGTGCCGTTGTACATGGACAGAACGTATTAACTATAGGCTATGGAAATCCAGGTCAAAGTTTTAGTGAAACAAAAGATGCTAATTTAGAATCCAAAAAAACTACTTTGATTGATATTATTCTTAAAAATGAAGCTATCGATAACAGAAAATTAAGGTTAGTAGAACACGAAATTATTACCGTATTTGATGTAGAAATTACAAAAATTGAAACCATAATTGAGCTTAGAAAAAGCAAATACGTGCGCTACTTAGAACCAAATGGCTATAATCAATACACCGCTGCTATAGAGAAAAGTAATTCTGGCTGCGATAAAAATCCAGACAGTATAAATCCTACTCACTACACAACTACCAGTCCAAACAATGCGCAAATTTCTTGGCATTTTAATGAGCATAATATTCCTCAAGCTTGGAATCACAGTACTGGCTCTGGTGTAACAATAGGCCTTATAGATACTGGTGTTTCTGCTTCACAATATTTATTAAACTCATCAGGATTTAATGATGGTGCTTCTACGGGTAGATTTATACAGAAATACGGAACATTTATTGACTCTTGGTGGTGGTGGAGCAACAATTATGATGGCCCACATGACAAATGCGGACATGGTACCGCTATGGCTTCTGCTATGGCTGCACCCAGAAACAATGATGGCATGCCTGTTGGTGTGGCTTACAATGCTAACCTTGTAGCTTACAGAGCAACAGAAGATGTATTATTAAACGATTACCACGAGCGCAAGGGAGTATCTATGGCTTTAACACAGCTAGGAAACAGAAACGATGTTAAAATTATCTCAATGTCTATAGGCTATATTTGGTCTATAGGCAATATTAAAGACGCTGTAAGGTATGCTCACAGTAAAGGAAAATTAATCTTTGCGGCCGGCGGAACCTCAACGAGTTTCACCAATGGTTTTGGAGTAATTTTTCCTGCAACTATGAGCGAAACTGTTGCAGTTACAGGTGTGAATGATGGCTCTAGCTATGAACGATGCAATACATGTCATAGTGGAAGCAAAATAGATTTTACAATCATTATGGAAGGTGATAACAACACAAGTAAAGCTCCACCAGTTTTAGGATTTAACACAGGACAAAGAAGGTATACGGGTGGCTCGTCAGTTGCTACTGCAACAACAGCAGGTATAGCAGCCTTAATTTGGTCTAAATATCCTAGTTGGTCTAGGACTCAGGTAATCAACAGATTAAAGCAATCTGCAGAATTTTATCCTTACAAGAATGGTAGTTTTGGTTACGGTAATATAGATGCCTTACAAGCTGTACAATAACAATAACCAATCATTAACTAAAAAGAGCTTTGCAAATTAAAGCTAAGCTCTTTTTTTATTTCTTCCTACTGATTGTTAGTCCGTCTCGTATGGGCAACAATACTGTTTCAATCCTACTATCTTCCTTTAAAAGTGTATTATAATCCAAAACAGCTTTTGTAGATACATCTTTATCATTTAAAGGTTCAACCACTTTTCCGTGCCATAAGACATTATCAGAAAGTATAATGCCTCCCGAATTCAACCTGTCAATTACAGCATGAAAATAATTAGAATAATTAGGCTTGTCTGCATCGATAAAAATTAAATCAAAAGTTAGATCTAATTCAGGAATGACATCTAACGCATTTCCAGTATGCTGAATAATTTGATGGCCATAATCAGATTTATCAAAATACTTTCTTTGAAAATCGTGAAGTTCTTCATTTATATCAACGGTATGAATAACACCATCACTTTGCAATCCTTCGGCTAAGCATAAGGTAGCATAGCCTGTAAATGTTCCTAGTTCTAAAATAGATTTAGGATTTACCAACTTAGAAATCATACTCAGCACTCTACCCTGGTAAGGACCACTGAGCATGATAGGTTGTAAAATTTTTTGATATGTTTCTCGTGTTAACTGTTGTAATAACTCTGGCTCTTGCTCAGAATGTGAAACAACGTAATTGTCTAAAGCCTCTGGCAAAAAATACATATCAAAATAATTTTAAAATAAATATTAATTTATTCAGCTTTTTCTGGCTCTTCAGGAAGTTCTAATTCTACCTCTTCAGCCTCTGGCTTACCTAAAAAGAATAATGCAGCACCAATAACTACTAAGCCTATTTTTATAGCCCAAGCTGGTGTTTCCCCCAATTCATCAATCATTCCAAATAATCTAAGGGTTAAACCAAAATAAGGTAAGATAATTAAAGCAAGTCCTATTACAATCGCATATAGACCGATTTTTCTCATAATATATAGTTGATGATTAGAATTTAAATATAGACAAAATTTGAAAATTGTAATTCTAAGAAGTAATTCTGGTTATAAGATCTTCTTTAGCCTGTTCATCATTACCACACAACCACTGTACAATATTATCTTCCCAAATGGCATGGCGTTCAGACTCATTTATGATTTTTCGTTCTATGGCCAAATCTAAAATTTTACCAGGATACGACGATTGTTTAGCACTTTCCATTTCACCTAATGGATAAGGGTCATCTAATCCCATTATAACTTGTTTTGAACCTTGATTTTTTATCAGTAATTCTAAAGAACCTGTATCATGCACTAAAGTGTCAAAAAAGATATTTTTATGGCCTACCGCTTTACGAGGATGCTTTTTACCTTCAAACAAATCTGGTCTACCATCAAACCCTTGAATGCGACGACCAAGATTAATCTGTGCTAACTGTCCTCCATGAGCAAAACAAATTCGCATATTAGGATACTTTTCGTAGTAACCATTTAAGGTTAAAAAATGATAAGCATCTGCACATTGCGCCAGCATCCAAATTAAATGAAAACGCCATGATGTGTTTTCTAGTTTAATGAATTTTTCGCCATCGTATGGGTGAATTTCAACCGCTAAATTATACTTATCTGCCAGCTCAAAAATAGGTTCGTTTTCTTCATCAAAAATACAACGCCAAGTCCCAATAGTATCCATATAATGTGTTGGCAAACACAACAAACGCATTCCTAAAACCTCAACACATCGCTCTATTTCCCAACAAGCACCACGCACAAAACCAGGGTGCACCACAAAACCCGTTGTAAATTTACTTGGGTGATCGTGCTGTATGCGTGCATTAAAATCATTCTGAAATCTAAGCGCCTGCTTCATTTCCTCTAGACGCAAACCGTTACCATAAAGTTGCGACAAATTAAGAACAACAGCATGGTCAATTTTAAAATGCTCCATCCAAGCCAATTTCTCATTTAAGAAAAAGCTAGAATCTGTAATAGGTCTGTTCCAATCTTTTTGAAGCATGAATTTACGGTCCTTATCGACCCAAAAAATGCCTTTATCTTTCATAAATTCAGGGATTTCTTCAGGATAAGGAAGAAGATGAGAATGACCGTTAATTCTTAGTTTGCGTTTGCTCATTTGTTAAAGGGATTACCAAATTTTAAATTTTAGTAACTGTTCTTGTGTTGGTTAGATATATTTTGGTTTATTTTTTAAAAGCACCCTTTTTAACCATGTCGTTATAACGGTCAAAAATAGCGGGCATATCAGTTTCTATATTATCAAGCATAAATTCTTCTTCATAAATCAAACTTGTGTCCTCTTCAGAGTACCATTGTAATTTATCCATAACACCTTCTGGTCTTGGATACTCGATAACCAAACCAACTGTATTTGCGCTACGTTGAGGTGAATGTGGTACTTTTGGTGGTAACACAAAAATCTCACCTTCTCTTATGTGGATATCCTTTGATTCACCATCTTCAATCACTTTTAAAACCATATCACCTTCAATTTGATAGAAAAATTCAGGTGTTTCGTTATAGTGATAATCTTGTCTGTCGTTTGGCCCACCAACAACCATAACAATAACATCGGCATCCTTCCAAACCACTTTATTACCTACTGGTGGCTTTAATAAGTGACGGTTTTCTTCAATCCATGCTTTAAAATTAATAGGCGGAAATAATTTGCTCATAATATAATATTTTGGGCGTTACCCTATCGGGTCAGGCTTTACGCTATATCTTTTTTACTTGTTTTCGATACATTTTGCTCATGCTTCGCAAAACACTCAAACTGACGTAAAAAAGGATGTCGCTTCAATCCTTAACGCAGATTCATCAATTCAATAAAATTAAGAATAATATTTTTGAAATATCAGGCTTATAAACTTTTTGTTCTACCACCATCAACCGGAAGGTTAATGCCGTTAATGTAACTCGCTTTTTCACTTGCTAAAAAGGTGATAGCTGCAGCTAATTCTTCTGGTTTTGCAAAACGTTTTGCTGGAACAGCGCTTTTCATGGCGTTAGCAGCTTCGTCTTCTGTTTTGCCTGTTTTAGCACTTTTGTTTTTAATAATTTCGGTTAGACGTTCTGTACCAGTTGCACCTGGTAAAACATTATTTACGGTAATGCCATACTGTCCAAGCTCGTTAGCTAAGGTTTTACTCCAGTTAGCTACTGCACCACGAATGGTATTACTTACACCAAGTCCATCTAATGGCTGTTTTACAGATGTTGAAATCACATTAATTATACGTCCATATTCTTCAGCTTTCATAAACGGAACAACAGCTTGAGCTAATACATGATTACATTTTAAATGTTGTGTGAAAGCGCTTTCAAATTCTTCAATTTTTGCATTAAAAACTGGTCCACCAGCTGGTCCGCCAGTGTTGTTTACCAACACATGAAATCCGTGATTGTTTTTAATATAGCTTTCAACTTTTTCTTTTAATTCCATTGGATTAGAAAAATCAGCTACAATATAATCGTGATTTCTGTGTTTTGGCAGTTCAGCTAAAACTGCCTTTAGCTTGTCTTCGTTTCTTGCAACTAGTGTGATATTTGCACCTTCTTCGGCTAACGCTAAAGCAGTTGCTTTACCAATACCTGCTGTGCTACCACAAACCAGTGCGTATTTGTTGTTTAAGTTTAGATTCATAATTCTGTCTGGTCGAGCGCAGTCGAGACCTACTTAACTGTTCAGTTTATAATTAGAATGTGTTGCATTTCTACATTCGGCTAAAATCTGCAACAAATTATACTCTCCATTAGCTAAAGCAAATTTCTTTTTTGCACTCCATTTTTTTATTTTCTTTTCAAAATATATTGCTTGTTCTGCATTGTTAAACTCTTGTTGAAATATTAATTCTAAAGGCCTTCTGTTATATGTAAAACATGTTTTATTTAATCCGTTTTGGTGTTCTTCAAATCTCCTAGATATGTTATTTGTTATTCCTGTATAAGTTAACCCATCTGAACATTTCAATATGTAAACATAATACGTTTTCATAATTAACCTCTCGACTGCGCTCGAGGCGACATCAAATTAATACTTTACACACACATTTTTAGCCTCAGTAAAAAAGCGTAAAGCTTCAAATCCACCTTCGCGACCAACGCCACTTGCTTTTACGCCACCAAAAGGTGTACGTAAATCGCGCATCATCCAAGTGTTTACCCAAACAATTCCTGCTTGTAGTTGGTTGCTCATTCGCATCGTTCGTTTTAGGTTATTTGTCCAAAGCGTTGCTGATAATCCGTATTTTACTTTGTTAGCCATCTCTAAAACGTCGTTTTCAGTTTTAAATGGCATAATGGTAACGACTGGACCAAAAATTTCTTCTTGATTCACGCGACATTCATCTGTATTTACCTCAACAACCGTTGGTTGTAAATAGTAACCGTTTTCGTAACCTTCAACAGTAACTTCATTACCGCCACATAAAAGAGTTGCACCTTCTTCTTTTGCAATTTCGATATAGCTTTTCACCTTTTCAAGATGCGGTTTTGAAACTAAAGCACCAATATTAGTATCTTTTTCAGAAGGATGACCAACTTTTAAGGCATTTACTTTTTTCACAAAGTCTGTTTTGAATTTCCCATAAATCGCTTCCTCTACAAAAATTCGGCTTCCGCATAAACAAATCTGACCTTGATTGGCAAACGACGAGCGTACCGTTGTGTTCAACATATCGTCATAATCGCAATCAGCAAAAATGATGTTTGGGTTTTTTCCACCTAATTCTAAAGACAATTTTTTAAACATTGGTGCTGCAACTTTGGCAATATGTGCGCCAGTTGCTGTTCCGCCAGTAAAACTAATGGCTTTAATACTTGGATGCTCTACTATAGCTTGACCTGTCGTAGTGCCTAAACCGTGAACAATATTTAAAACGCCTTTAGGTAAACCTGCTTCGTTGCAAATTTCGCCTAACAAATACGCTGTCATTGGTGTGACTTCGCTTGGTTTGGCTACGACGCAATTACCTGCTGCGATTGCCGGTGCGATTTTCCAAGTGAATAGATACAAAGGTAAATTCCAAGGACTAATGCAGCCTACAACACCAATAGGTTGGCGTAATGTATAATTTACAGCGTTTTGACCAACGCTTTCGTGACTTTCGCTTGCAAATTGGGTAATGGCATTTCCGAAAAACCTGAAATTACTTGCTGCTCTTGGTATATCAACCATTTTGGCGAGACTTATGGGTTTTCCGTTGTCCTTACTTTCGGCTTCAGCAAAACGGTCTAAATTGGCTTCTAATAATTCTGAAATCTTAATTAGAATTCTGCTACGCTCTTCTAATGTAGTTTGACTCCAACTAGGAAAAGCAGATTTAGCACTTTGATAAGCTTGTTCTACGTCGTCTTTTGAAGAGTTTGGAATTTGTCCATAGACTTCACCATTTGAAGGGTTGTAGTTGTCAATCCACCCATTAGCAATGGGAAGCAAGAAATCTCCGTTTATGTAGTTTTTGATTCTAGACATTAAATTATATCACCTAAAAAATTAACAAATTTAATTGTGTTATCAATTTTTGATTTTACTGAAGGATTATTGGTTTCCTTATTATCCATTTTAAATACATCGATAATATTATCAACAGAAACAACAAATTCGTCAGAATCTATTGTTTCTCTAGACGTTAGCTTTAGTACATATTCATCAGAATTACTTGTTGTATGTTTATATGGTACTTTATATTCAATTGCGAATTTTTTTAAAAAATCTAATAATTCAATATCATTAAAACTTCTTATTTTTTCAATTATGGAATTGTCTATAACGGTACCTGCCCAGTTTTGACTTTCAGCTTTAATATGAGAATTTACTATTCCTTTGCCATAAATAGTATTAGCATTATAATAACCACCTGTCTTCGTTTTCATCTTGCCGTCCAAAATATATATTTCATCATATATAATTGCCCCTCTGATTGGAAAATTCCAATTGTTTTGAGACCAGTTAAATTCATAGCAAACTTCCAATAATTCTTTGAAAGATTCAATGGAATCGTCCTTAGTCCAAAACAATACTGTGTCGGATATATTTACAGTTATTAATGGTGATTCACTTACATCATTTATAATCTGTCCCGCTCTATGATAATATTTTCCTTTAGCTAATGCAGACTCTATGTCTCTTTGTATATGACCAACTCTAATGTGATGATGTTCACTATCATTATTCATAATAAACTCTTTGTACCCTAAATAATCAAAATAAGCAATGAACTTTTTCATCTTGTAAACTACTTTTTATAAGCCATCACCTTAATCTCAACCAGCAAATCAGGATGTGGTAATTGGTGCACAGCAACGGTTGTTCTTGTTGGTCCTGTTTCTTTTTCAAAAAACTCAGCGTAGGCTTTATTGTAACCAGCAAAATCGTTCATATTTACTAAAAATGTGGTCACATCAACAACGTCTTTTAGACTTGCGCCAACAGTTTGTAAATTTTTATCGATGTTTTTTAAAACTTCTCTGGTTTGAACTTCGATATCTAATTTTTTGGTATTCATTTCGTCAATAAGTTCTACACCAGCAATGGTATTGTCTGCGCGTCTTGAACTGGTTCCTGACACGAAAATGAAATCGCCTACCACTTTTACGTGTGGATATGCGCCTCTTGGTGTTACTTTGGTTCCTGCGTTTGTATTCATAATGATCGTCTCTCTGAATTGTCACACTGAGCCTGTCGAAGTGTTGATTCAGAATTTATTTTTATAATTATTGGGTCATAATGAGCCAATAGAGCTGTCTTTTGGATAGACTTCTCGACTACGCTCGAAGTGACAGTTTATACTTTTTTTTGAGATTCCTGCTTTCGCAGGAATTTAGTGATGCATTGTTTTTGCAACGTTGTCATCATCAATAATATCATTAGTTTTTTCTTGTACTTTTTGTAAAGCCTTTTCTAATTGCTCATAAGTCATATCTGCTGTTATCGATATCTCGTTATCTACAATCATGTTTAAAATGGCTTTATCTTGCGCACGACCTTTAGTCATGGCTTCATGATAACCAATATTTTCATTGAATGTTACCATCGAGTATTTTGAAAAATAGTGCTCTGGAAAATGCTTTTCTAGCTGCACTTCTAGCTGGCGTTTTTTCTTGAACATTGGATTAGCAACGTGATCGCGCATTTCGTAATAATTCTCTTGAGCTAATTCGCCAATAGCATCTGCATCTGCTTTTCTTACGTTTTGATAGGTTTTGAAAATCGTTTCCCAGTCTCCTTCGTGCTTATCGATAACACTATCTAGAACTGCGACATCTTCAAAAGATGCATTCATCCCTTGACCGTAAAACGGAACAACAGCATGCGCTGCATCACCTAAAATTAAGGTGTTGCCTTTAAAATGCCATGGTGAACACTTAATAGTACCCAAAGGTCCCGTTGGATTGTTAGCAAATTCATCTGCTATGTTTGGAATTAATGCTAACGCATCTGGAAATTGTGCTTGAAAAAAGGCTCTAATCTTGTCTTCTGTATCTAGATCTTTGAAATTATACTCGCCTTCTTCATGACTTAAAAATAAGGTTACGGTGAAACTTCCATCTAAATTTGGCAAGGCAATTAACATATAACCACCTCTTGGCCAAATGTGTAGATAATCTTTGCTTATTTGATGACTTCTGTCTTTTGCTGCGGGAATTTCTAACTCTTTATAACCATGGGTTAAAAAATTCTGAGAAAAACTAAATAAGAATTTACGTTGTAAAAAGTAGCTTTTTCTTAATTCTGAACCCGCTCCATCGGCACCAAATATAACGTCTGCAGTGACGTTAAAGGTTTCTTTTGTATTTCGGTTTGTAAAATGAACAGTATTGGTATCTAAATCTACCGTTTCGCATTCGGTATTAAAATGAATGGTGAGATTGTCGTATGTATCGGCTTCGGTTAATAGCATTCCGTTTAAATCGCCTCTTGAAATTGAGTTGATGTATTCGTTATCGCGACCAGAATAGTTGGACGCAAAGGTATTACCTTCGGTATCGTGCATGAGTCTGCCTTTCATTGGGATACATATCTCACGCGCTTTATCTTCAACATTAGCTAAACGTAAGGCTTTGAATCCGCGATCTGATAAAGCAAGATTGATAGAACGACCTGCGGAAATATCTGTTGTGCGTAGATCTGGTCTACTTTCGTAAACATTGACATTATATCCTCTTTGTGCTAATCGTAATGCTAAAAGTGAGCCGCATAAACCTGCACCAATGATTAATATGTTTTCTTTTTGTTTCATTATTTTTGTTGTCTGGTTGAGCCCAGTAGAGACCTTTTTATGACCTCTCGACTGCGCTCGAGATGACAGTTTAATTTAAAATTTCTTTCAACTTTTCTACCATTCTAAATACATCTTCAAAACTGTTATAAAATGGTACTGGTGCACAACGGATCACATCAGGTTCGCGCCAATCACTTATAACACCTGCATCCGTAAGTTTTTGGTGTAGTGATTTATCTGCATTTAAAACTTGAATAGATAGTTGGCAACCTCGTTCCTCAGGATTAGATGGAGTAATAATTCTTATAACATCTTCTCCTAACTGTTGCAACAAAAACTCAAAATAACCTGTCAGTTTCTTAGATTTTTCTGTGAGTTTATCCATCCCAACTTCGTTAAACATATCTAATGATGCCTTAATTGCCGCCATTGATAAAATAGGTGGATTACTCAGCTGCCAACCTTCGGCTCCAGGCAATACATCGAACTCATGACGCATATTGAAACGCGTTTCTTTATTATGGCTCCACCAGCCTGCAAAGCGGTTTAAGCTTTTATCATAAGCGTGTCGCTCGTGTACAAAACAACCTGATAAACTTCCTGGTCCAGAATTTAAATATTTGTAGGTACACCATACTGCAAAATCAGCACCAGAATTATGCAAGTCTAATTTTACATTGCCTGCGCCATGTGCACAGTCGAAACCAACCATACAACCGTGGCTATGACCTAATTTGGCAACGCGTTTTAAATCGAAATATTGCCCAGTATAATAGTTAACACCACCAATCATTATTAACGCTATTTCATTACCATGAGTTTCAAGAATTTGTTCTAAATCCTCATAGTTAAGTAGTTCTTCGCCTGTCCTTGGCTTCCATAACAACAATCCTTCCTTATCATCAAAACCATGATGACGCAATTGTGACTCTACTGCGTATTTATCAGAAGGAAATGCATCGCTTTCTATTAAAATTTTATAACGTTTTTTTGTTGGCTTGTAAAAAGACGCCATCATAAAATGCAGGTTTGCCGTTAACGAGTTCATCGTAACCACTTCGATAGGTTTTGCTCCTACTAATTTTGCTGAAGCTTCTGTTAAAAACTCATGATAAGGCATCCATGGGTTTTTAGCATGTGTATGTCCTTCAACCCCTAGATTTGCCCAATCCTCTAATTCTTGATTTATGTACTCTTTTGTGGATTTTGGTTGTAATCCAAGAGAATTTCCACATAGATAGATCAGCTCATTTCCGTTATTATCTTTTGGGATATAAAATTGTTTTCTGTAATGGGATAAGTTATCTAACTCATCTTGCTGTTTAGCGTATTCTAGGTTAGTTTGAAAGTTGAACAATTTGAGATAGATTTTTCGGTTTGTAACAAAAATAAGGATTTAAAGTGTAGTATTAAAAGGCTGATTGAGGATTAAATTTTAGTACCTTTAAAGAAAAAGAGTTGAATTCTAATTTTAAAAATCTAATTATAGATGGGCAATACAAAAGAATATTCTAACGGCGAAGTCACAGTTGTTTGGGAGGCTGAAAAATGCATTCATTCAGCAATGTGTGTAAAGGGCTTACCAGATGTGTTTCAACCTAAGGAGCGACCTTGGATAAAAATTGATTCAGGCACAACCGACAACATCATTAAAACGGTTAAAAAATGCCCATCAGGAGCACTAAGCTATTATATGACTGATAGTGAGGACAAAACTTCAGAGATTTTAGAAACTAAAGTTGAAATTTTAGAAAACGGTCCGCTATTAATTTATGGCACGCTAAAAGTCACCCACAAAGACGGAAAACAAGAAACCAAAAATAAGACTACCGCGTTTTGCCGATGTGGTGCTTCGCAAAATAAGCCTTACTGTGATGGAGCCCATGTTAAACAAGATTTTAAAGGATAAAAAGCACTTTAGCTTGTATAAACTAAAGTGCTTGAATATATATAGACGCCAAAAGGCGGAAAATGTAAGCTATACGTTCTAAGTCTTAACGACCCACGTGAAACTTACATTATAGATTACAAAAGTAATGCCAAAATTTTAATCTCTTTATTTAAGCGTTATGCTTACATCTGTAAAATTTAAGTTCCAATTACCATTATCTTTTTTGTGGTCTATTGCTATTTTTATACCGTTGAAATCTTGATAATTTTCAAAGGTATTACTTAAGGATGGCTCTGGTGAATTTCCTTGTCTATACGTCCATTCTCTAATCAAATAATCTTCATCAAAATAAATATCATAGGCATCACCAGGTGTGTAACCACCTTCATCAGGATAGGTAATTGTAATCATCTCCAATTGTTCTTTGTTAATTGGCGATTCTACTTTTTTTGGCTCAGAAATTGTCGCAGATGTATCCCAAACCAATTGAAATGGTACTAGAAGCCAAAATTTGTCATTTATAAAGGCTTTATCTACATTGGCTGCCACACTGTCTAGATTTTTCCTAGAGTATCTTACTTCTTGTGTTCCTGCCTTCATATAAACACTATCGTTCTTTGGAAACCAAACCCATGAACGACCGCTACCTTTTATAGTATCTCTGTCTACTTTGAAAGTGAATGCTACTTTTTCAACATTCACCCAGTTCTCATAACCGTGAGCATTCGCTATTTTTTCTACGATACGTAATTCAGCTTCTTTTGTTTTGTTTGGAGTTTCTTTCTTTTCAGATTTGCATGATGAAAGAATTAGCAGACATATAAAGCTTAGGTAAAATGGTTTCATATAAAAAGATGTTTTAAATTACATCAAAATTAATCAACCATGGATAAGTACGCTAATTATTTTGACGTTAATAAGGAAACCTGGAATAAAAAAGTAGCTATACATGCAGAAAGCAAAATGTATGATTTAGAAACTTTTAAAGCTGGAAAAACTTCTTTAATGCCTTATGAACTGAATGCTTTAGGCAATGTTAAAGGAAAATCACTTTTGCATTTGCAATGCCATTTCGGACAAGACACTTTAAGTTGGCAACGCAAGGGAGCGCAATGTGTTGGTGTAGATTTAAGTGATGAAGGCATAAAACTCGCAAAACAATTAAACAACGAATTAAACCTTGATGCTGAGTTTGTATGTTGTAATGTTTTGGATACTTCAAAGCACATTAATAAAACCTTTGATATTGTTTATACGAGTTATGGAGTTATTGGGTGGTTGCCAGATTTAAAACCTTGGGCTAAAATGATTTCTGAACGTCTTAAGGTTGGTGGTACTTTTTATATGGTAGAGTTTCATCCTATCTTATGGATGTTTGATTATGTGGATGATGAGCCAAAAATGAAACACCATTACAACCAAGATGAAGTGATTTATGAAGAATACGAAGGTACGTATGCCAATCAATCTTCTAAAATGGTAAGTAGGGAATATGGTTGGAATCATGGACTTTCACAGGTGGTTAATGCACTTATTGAAGCTGGCTTGCAGATTGAGTATCTTAATGAACATGATGAAAGCCCTTATGATGTTTTTCCTAATTTAGTTAAAACTGAATCTGGCATGTACAAAATGAAACATCAATTATTTCCAATGATTTTTGAGATTAAGGCGATTAAGAAATAATAGATAATATTCTGTCATTTCGAGCGTAGTCGAGAAATCTTGAAACTATTAAGTCATATAGACATCTCGACTGCGCTCGATGTGACAATGGAAAAAATTAATGCTTCTCTTCATCCTTCAGTAACTCAGGAAACTTAGCTTTAAAACGATTTAATCGAGGAATAGAAACAGCTCTTACATAACTCTGGTTTGGATTTCGCTTTTCAAAATCCTGATGATAGTCTGACGCTTTATAAAATTTTAAAAATGGATATACTTCAGCGGCTATTGTCGCATCTAATTCTTTTGCAAGCGCTGCTTTCTTATTCTCTATAATTTCTTTTTGCTCATCATTTTGATAAAATATAATAGAACGGTATTGCGGCCCTTTATCTGGTCCTTGACCATTAACTTGTGTTGGATTCTGAGAACCAAAATATACATCTACCAATGTTGAAAAACTCACTACTTCTGGATCGTAAACTACCTCCACAGCTTCTGCATGGCCTGTTGTACCTGAGTGACTTTTCTCGTACGTAATGTCATCTGTATGTCCACCTGAAAAACCACTGTAGACTTCTTCAACACCTTTTACACTTTCGTAAATTGCTTCTACGCACCAAAAACATCCACTTGCAAAGTAGGCTTTTGCTTTACCATCCTCCATAGGAACTTCTACAGGTTCTGCATTAATAATTTCTTGTTGTTTTGGATTGGATTGTGCCTGGTTGTGGCAGCTAAAGTAAAGCGATATGCTTAATACAATGAGTAACTTTTTCATCTGCTAATATTTATTTTTTTTCTTTTTCTATAGACGTATAAAAATACAATTCCTTAAAGAAATCTTTTAAAGTTTTACTAAATAAGTCTACAAAAAAATTTTAGGCTAATAGTTAATAATCCAATCATTATTTAAGTAGTAATACAAACTTATAGGCATAGAAAGACAAGAATATGGCATGTTATCTATTTGTATAAAAACTGTATCCATTGATTTATTAAAAAAGGGCTTTGATAATGCCATAAATCCTTTAGGACAAAGTGAGTCCATAACCCGAATCCTTTCATCTCTATCTTTAATCCTAACAATTGAATCTGCCAATCGAGCTGGTATTAATTTATACCCACTTTCAATTATTGTTGTATTAAGATTAACTTGTTTTGAAAGTGTATTGAGACTATCTTTTTCTCCTTGTGATTTTATATTAGTCCATTTCATAATTTCCTTTTCCATATTGCCAGTTGGACGTTCTATTTTCATATAGTCCAACAAGGTATGTCTGGGTTCTATTACACAATTACAATTAAAATCTTGATATTTTAGTAATGTAGCCACAAACTCATTAGCCTTTTTATTATAGAGATCTTGTGGTTATTGATTTTCTTTAGAGCTGCATCCAATACAAATAATTAGCAACAGAATAGTAAAGAATTTTATTTTTTTCAAAATTGATTTATTGTTTTTTACAAACAACTAATTTATTTTCTAATTATTGTATTACACAAAAAAGCCCTCACAAATCGTGAAGGCTTTTAGAATATTATTTAACGGTAATTACTTTGCTAGTTTAGCAAATAACTTATCCATTTTTTCTTTTTCTTCATCTGCTAAAGCAGCATCTACTAGAATACGACCACTGTGCTCATCTGTAATTACTTTTTTACGAGAAGCAATTTCTACCTGTACTTGTGGCGGAATAGTAAAGAAAGAACCACCAGATGCACCACGCTCTATTGGCACAACAGCTAAACCGTTTTTTACGTTATTTCTAATTCTCAAATACGCTTTTACTAAACGTTCATCAATTTTCTTTTGGTACTCTTCAGATTTACTAATAAGCGCTTCTTCTTCTTTTTCAGTTTCTTTTAAGATTTCGTTTAATTCACCTTTTTTGTGCTTAAGGTGCTCTTTACGATCTTTTAAACGGTCTTTAGTTTCAGAAATAACTTCTTTTTTCTGCTCTATCTGAGCCTTAAATTCTTTGATGTGTTTTTCAGCTAACTGAATCTCTAGTTCCTGAAATTCAATCTCTTTCGTTAATGAATTGTATTCTCTGTTATTTCTAACGTTATTTTGTTGCTCGCTATATTTTTTGATTAAAGCCTTAGCTTCTTCGATTAAATTTTTCTTTCCTTTAATCTCATCATCAATAACAGCAAGGCTATCATTTAATTTCTCTAGTCTGGTATTTAACCCTTCTACCTCATCTTCTAAATCTCTTACTTCTAAAGGAAGCTCACCTCTCACATTTCTTATTTCGTCTACTCTAGAGTCTATTAACTGTAAATCGTAAAGCGCTCTTAAACGCTCTTCTACAGTAACTTCAGCTTTTTTCGCCATAATTATAAATACTTTACCGGATTTGTATTTGTCTTTGATAAAATGACTGCAAAATTAGTAATTTTTTTCGAGAGATAGTCTACTAAAAACGATTTTGTGAACTGTTCACTCTCATAATGACCAATATCTGCTAACAAAATATTGTTTTCTGCACTAAAAAAGTCGTGATATTTAAGATCTGCTGTTACTAACAAGTCTGCACCAGATGCCTTAGCTGCGCTTATGGCAAAGCTTCCAGAACCTCCTAAAACCGCTATTTTTTTTATGGATTTATTGAGGAGTTTTGAATGTCTCACGCATTTGGTATTCATTTTTTGCTTTACGTAATTTAAACAGTCTAACTCATGCATCTCTTCTGCCAAATCACCAATCATTCCCATACCTATATACTGGTTGGTATTATCTAACGTGGTAACTTCGTAAGCGACTTCTTCATAAGGATGTGTATTAAAAAGTGTTTTTAAAATTTTAGATTCTAGATGCTTTGCAAATACTGCTGAAATTAAGGTTTCATTTTCGGTATGTAATTTGCCTTTTTCACCTATTGTTGGATTTGATTCTTCATTTCCTCTATAAGTTCCTTTGCCTTCAAGATTAAAACTACAAGCATCGTAATTACCTATATTGCCTGCACCTGCATTAAATAATGCTGCCCTTAATGCTTCAGCATTTTCGTTAGGTACATAGGTTTGTAACTTTTTTAAGGTGCCAGTTTGTGGTATTAAAATCTTTTTATTCTGTAATTGTAACTGATCGCAGATTATTGAATTAACACCTTGAAATGCGTTATCTAAAGCCGTATGTATTGAGAAAATTGCGATTTTATGCTGAATTGCTTTTATAACAACGCGCTCTACATAGGTTTTACCGGTCAGTTTTTTTAGGCCTTTAAAAATGATAGGATGAAAACTCACAATGAGATTGCAGTTGTTTTCTATAGCTTCATCTACAACAGCTTCAAGCGTATCTAAAGTTACCAAAACACCTGTGACTCTTTGATTTTTATCACCTACCAAAAGGCCTACATTATCAAAATCTTCGGCATAATTTAAAGGTGCCAAATCGTGTAAATGATTTATTACATCTTGTACTAGCATAAGTGTATATTTGTTTCAAAAATAATATAATTTAGTGCTTGTGAAATTTCTACGCATCATATTGTTTCCTGTTGTGCCAATTTACTACTTGGTGACCTGGCTAAGAAATTGGCTATATGATAAAGGTGTTAAGTCTTCAAAATCATATGACATTCCGATTATTTGTGTTGGAAATCTTAGTACTGGTGGTACAGGAAAAACACCTATGATAGAATACTTGATTCGTTTGCTCAAAGATGAAAAGTCTGTTGCTACACTGAGCAGAGGTTACAAACGTATAACCGAAGGTTATGAGTTGGCAGACCAAGGTGCAACAGCTGATACCATTGGTGATGAGCCGTTTCAATTCTTCAGAAAATTTAAGGATATAAAAGTTGCTGTTGATGGTAATCGCCAAAATGGAATTGCTCAGTTGCTACTACTAGAAGACAAACCCGAGGTTATTTTACTAGACGATGCTTACCAGCACAGAAAGGTAAAAGCTGGTTTCAATATTTTGCTAACCGCATATTACAATCTCTATAGCAATGATATTGTTTTGCCTACTGGAAACTTACGAGAACCAAGATCTGGTGCCAAAAGAGCTGATATAATTGTAGTAACAAAATGTCCCTCGGATATTTCTGAAAGTGAAAAGCATAAAATTTCTAATAGGTTAGGGATTAAACCACATCAGCAATTAGTGTTTAGTTCTATAAGTTACGCTGAAAGGGTTATTTCAGCACATTCTAAGATGACATTACAATCTTTACCAGAATTTACACTTGTAACTGGTATAGCCAATGCAACGCCTTTGGTTGAATTTTTAAAAACTAAGGGATTAAATTTTGATCATTTGGAGTTTCCTGATCATTATAGCTTCCGGATAAATGATATTGAAGAATTGGCAAAAAAAGAATTGATAATTACAACAGAGAAAGATTTTGTAAGACTTGTAGATAATGAAAGCTTAGTCGCTAAATTATTCTACCTTCCGATTGAATTAACAATTGACAAAAAAGATGCTTTTGACACGTCTATAAAGACTTTTGTAGGTTAAAAATAATTAGAAACTACCTCTTTACCAGAAAGTACATCATATAACTTTCCTTCAAAGTCCTCTTGCTTAAAGGGTTTAGAAATAATGTCATTAAAACCGGCTTCCCCAAACTCGTGCATCTTATCTTCTAATGTAACGGCAGTCAGTGCAAAGATTACCAAATCTTTATTGAACTCTCTAATGAGTTTTGTGGCCTCTAACCCACTGATGCCAGGCATATGGATGTCCATTAAAACAACATTGTAATCTGTGGCTTTAACTTGCTCTACGGCAGCTTCGCCATTATCAACCACATCACAATAAAGCCCCATTTTGTTTAGGATTTTTTTAGTGATCATCTGGTTAATTTTATTGTCCTCAACAATTAAAATCTTAACATTGCTTAGATCCAAATCTTCCATCTTATTTGATTGTTTAGTTTCTTCTACCGTAGGTGTCTCAATGGTTTCTGCCTTCTCTAGAGGGATCTCAAAGAAAAATGTTGTGCCTTTTCCAAGTTCACTCTTCAGATAGATTTTACCATTAAGAATTTTGATGAGTCCCTTTACAATAGATAATCCAAGACCTGTTCCGCCATATTTGCGGTTAATTTGTACGGATCCTTGTGAGAAGCTCTCAAACATCTGATCTTGTTTTTCTTTTGTAATACCGATGCCATTATCCTCTATTTCAAAGCGCAGAGTGTACTTATTGTCCTTTTGGTCAATCTTGTAAGCTCTTACCCAGATGTCTCCATCTTTTGTAAATTTAATGGCATTTCCTAGTAGGTTAATTAAGATTTGGGATAATTTTAATTGGTCACCATTATAAGTTTCTGGCAACCCATCTTCATAGTTAAGATGTAATTTAGTACCGTTGTCCTTAGCCGAATTATCTAAGGCAGACATTACATTCTCTATTTTACTTTTTAGGTTGAATATTTCCGGATCTAGTTCAACTTTATTGGCTTCGATTTTATTGATTTGAAGAATATCATTAATAAAGGTTAATAAATAATCCCCAGAAAACTTCAGTGATTTTAAATGTGGTATTTGATGCTCTTTTGGGTTTTCATCTAGTAACATATTCGTTAAACCTGTGACTGCGTAGAGCGGAGTTCTCAACTCATGCGTTACTGTAGATAAAAAATTAGCTTTTGTTTTTGAAGCCAACTCAGCTTTTTCTTTGGCAACAATGAGCTCATCATTTTTTTTGTGCAACATATTGTTGGTCTTAAGCCTAATGTTATTGTTTTTGTAGAGTGACAGGGTTAATAACGACAAAATTGTTATTAAAGCTATGCTTAATATTGTGGTAATTCTTGTAAAATTACTTTCGGCACTTACTTCATCTATTTGCTGCTTAAGCTGCTCGTTTTGTGCATCTTTATATTTATTGATGATTTGACTTGAAACGCCTGGAGCTAAGTTTTCACGTTTAACATCTAGTATAGAATCCGAGAGTCGTATGTGCTTTGTTATATTTTCTAAAGAACTTTTATAGTCACCTCTTTTTTTATGTATATCACTTAAGGTTAAGTAAGCTTCATTAACGTTTTCAACAATATCATAGGTTTTTGCTATTGCAAGACCTTCTTCAACCTGAGATAATGCCAAGTCGATATTACCGAGTGAGCTCGAGGCTTTACTAGACTGAATCAATGCACTGCTTAAAACTCTTTGTTGATCGTACTTTTTAGCAATTATAATGGTCTTTTCTAGCTGTGTTTTCGCTTCTTCGTATCTATTGAGAGCAATGTAGGCTTTGGCTTCATTTAGGGTAACTTCTGAAATATATTCTTCTAGATCTTCTTGTTCAAACAGGTTTTTGGCAGATTTATAGTAATCTAATGCAAGCCCATACTTTTGGTCAGTACTGTAAACAACCCCTTGTATGTTATAACTAAGGGCAAGGTTTCCGTAATCGTTATTTTCTCGCTGTAGCTGTATTGCTTTTTGAAGGTCTATGTTGGCTTTATCTCTTTCTCCTACCAAATAGCGAACTTTGGCAATTTTTGTAAGTGTAGTCCCTTGACTAATTTTATCATCGATAGTTTTGGCAATTTCTAAAGCTTTTTCTAAGTTATTTAAGGCATTATAGTAATCGCTTCTATCGCTCTCTAATTTTGCTTGATTTACACGTTCTTGCAGACGTAGTGCCAACATGTCTGAATCTTCCTCAAGACCCTGCTGAGAGAAAATTAGACTAGAGAAACTTGCTAAAAACACAAATAAGTTATATTTGATTCGGGACATTTCAGCTTTATTTATTAAAGCAAATATAATTATTTATTCGATAAAAGTGCTTTTTTATCCGATAAATTGCAAATTAAATCTAAAATTCTCGAGCTATAGCCCGTTTCATTATCGTACCAGCCCACTATTTTCATCATGTTTCCGATAACGGAAGTCATCTGAGAGTCGAATATACAAGAGTGTCTATTACCTACAATATCTATTGAAACTATTGGATCTTCTGTATACTCTAAAATATTTTTTAATGACCCTTTTGAAGCGTTCTTAAATATAGAATTTACTTCTTCTATAGTAGTATCAGTTTCTACATTAATAGTTATGTCAGTTAGTGAGCCGTTTGCTACAGGAACTCTTATACCACAGCCTCCGATAACATCGCTTAAATCAGGAAATATTTTTGTCAGAGCCTTTGCAGCTCCTGTTGTTGTTGGCACAATAGATTGGCCTGCAGCTCTGGAGCGTCTTAAGTCTTTATGTGGCTGGTCGTGCAGACTTTGGTCTGTAGTGTATGAATGAACCGTTGTAATATAAGCCTGTTTTATACCAAAATGTTCTTTTATTAAAGCTATCATTGGTGCTGCGTTGTTGGTGGTGCAAGAAGCATTTGATATAATAGACTCTGAGCCTACGATAGCGTCTTCGTTGACACCAAGAACTATAGTTTTGATGTCATCATCCGTAGGCGGAACAGACAAGATCACTTTTTTTGAACCATTAGTAATATGGTGTTGTAATTCTGCTTTGGATTTAAATTTTCCGGTTGATTCAACAACTATATCGGGTTGAGTTGATTTCCAGTTGATTGTTTTAGGATGCTTTTCGTTGAATAAAGGGATTGCATCACCGTCTATAATAATACTATTAGCACTGTAGGTAACATGTTTATGAAGCACACCATGTATGCTGTCGTATTTAAGAAGGTGACCCAATGTTTTGGCATCTGATATATCGTTAATAGCAACGATTTTTATTTTTGGATGGTCTAATGCTAATCTAAATACACGTCGGCCAATTCTACCGAATCCATTTATGGCAACCTTTATCATTAATTAATATGTTTCTGTGCCTTGTAAGAAGATCTCACTAATGCGCTACTTTCTACGTGCCTAAACCCAAGATCTAAACCAATTTCTTTGTATTCATTAAACTCGTCTGGATTGATAAATCGTTGTACAGGTAGATGTTTTTTGGTTGGTTGAAGATACTGACCAATAGTGACAACATCGACATCGTTTTCTCTAAGATCGTGAAGTGTTTCAATAACTTCTTCCCTTGCCTCTCCGAGACCTAGCATTATTCCAGACTTAGTTCTACGTTGTCCTTGTTGTTTTAGGTATTTTAATACATCCATACTGCGGTCATATTTTGCTTGAATACGAACTTCCCTCGTTAATCGTCTCACAGTCTCGATATTATGTGATACCACCTCTGGTGCCACCTCAACTATTCTATCAATATGACGCTCTATACCTTGAAAATCTGGAATTAATGTTTCTAGGGTGGTTTCAGGGTTCATTCGTCTCACAGCCTTTACGGTTTCTGCCCACATGATGCTTCCCATATCTTTAAGATCGTCTCTATCTACACTTGTTAAAACAGCATGCTTTATTTGCATAAGCTTTATAGAACGTGCTACTTTTTCAGGCTCATCCCAATCAACAGTTTCTGGTCTTCCAGTTTTTACACCGCAAAATCCGCAAGAACGTGTACAGACATTGCCTAATATCATAAATGTAGCCGTTCCTTCTCCCCAACATTCTCCCATGTTTGGGCAACTTCCGGATGTACAAATAGTATTTAACTTGTACTTGTCTACTAAACTTCTTAGTTCTGTATATTTTTTACCTGTTGGTAATTTGACTCTTAACCATTTAGGCTTACGTTCTGGTAATATATTTGAAGCTACTTTTGTTTCCATGCATTTTCTTTTTCTGTATAACAAAGATACGAAGTAAATAATTAAAGAACGATGATATTACACAAACCATTACCTCGGCTAAAAGAATAGTAAGGGTACAAAAAAACCTATTCGAAATAGCATCAGAATAGGATTTTTTGTTGTTTATTTTGGTGCTTATCCACCAAAGTCATCGAATCGTATATGCTCGTCTGGGATACCAAAATCTTCTCCCATCTTCTGAACAGCTTGATTCATTAACGGTGGGCCACAGAAGTACAATTCTATATCTTCTGGCGCTTCATGATGGTTTAGATAATTATCAATAACACAGTTATGTATAAATCCTACAAAACCATCCCCTTCTTCATCATTAATATCTTTTTTCACTTTCCAATTATCTTCTTCTAACGGTTCTGATAATGCCATATAGAATTTAAAATTAGGAAAATCTTTCTCTAATTCTCTAAAGTGCTCAATGTAAAATAACTCTCTCTTTGAGCGTCCACCATACCAGTATGTTACTTTACGACCTGTTTTTAAGGTTTTGAATAAGTGATATAGGTGCGAACGCATAGGTGCCATACCTGCACCTCCGCCAACATAAAGCATTTCACTCTCTGACTCATTGATAAAAAATTCGCCATAGGGACCAGATATTACTACTTTATCACCTGGCTTTTGAGCAAAAATGTATGATGATGCTACACCTGGGTTTACATTCATCCATTGGTTTTTTGCGCGATCCCATGGTGGAGTAGCAATACGTACGTTAAGCATAATCTCTCTACCTTCCGCCGGGTAAGAAGCCATGGAGTATGCACGCTCTACAGTTTCTGTGTTTTTCATTACTAATGGCCAAAGACCAAACTTATCCCATTCTGCTTGAAACTTATCTGGTGTATCATGCTCTTCTGGGTGTGCGGTAATATCTATATCAGAATATTTAATTTCGCATGGTGGTATTTCAATCTGAATGTAACCTCCTGCTTTGTAATTCATATCTTCAGGTATTTCAACAACAAACTCTTTAATAAAAGACGCAACATTATAGTTACGAACAACGGTTGCTTCCCATTTTTTAATACCAAATACTTCTTCGGGAATAGTAATTTCCATGTCTTGTTTGACTTTTACCTGACATGCTAAACGAGCACCATGCTGAAGTTCCTTTCTTGAGAAGTGAGGTGTTTCAGTAGGTAAAGCTTCTCCTCCGCCAGATAGTACGTGACATTCGCACTGAATGCATGTTCCACCACCACCACATGCAGACGGTAAGAATACTTTATTACTTCCTAATGTTGATAGTAGGGTACCACCTGAGGCCACTTCAATCTCTTTTTCGCCATTAATTAGGATTTTTACTGGTCCAGAAGGCGATAATTTTTGTTTTACAAATAATAATAGTGCTACTAGTAATAGCGTCACTAATAAAAAGGCTCCAACTGTTGCTACTACAGTTCCGATTGTATTTGCGGCTAATATCATCATGCTCATCAATTACTTATTTATATTTTCAGCTAATTCTAAATCAGACTCAGGCTTAGTCTCTTGTTGTTCAACATCTTCTTGAATTCTTTCTATTGCAGCGGATTTGTCTTCAGTTTTTCCTTCATCATCTCCACCTGTTAGCATTCCACCAAAACTCATAAAGCCGATTGCCATTAATCCTGTAATTATAAAAGTGATACCAAGCCCTCTCAACGGCGCTGGCACGTTGCTGTATCTTATTTTTTCTCGGATTGCTGCAATAGCTAAAATGGCTAAGAACCAACCTATACCAGAACCAACACCGTAGTTTAGTGCCAGACCTAGGGTTGCAATTTCACGGGATTGCATAAATAAAGATCCACCTAAAATTGCACAGTTTACAGCAATTAATGGTAAAAATATACCTAAAGAGTTGTATAAGGAAGGTGAAAATTTCTCTACTATAATTTCTACCAACTGCACCATAGTTGCTATGGTAGCGATAAACATAATAAATGATAAGAAACTTAAATCGTAGCTTGCATACTCAGCACCTAACCAAGATAAGGCGCCTGGTTGTAAAATATACTGATCTAATAACCAGTTTAAGGGCACTGTAATCGCTAATACGAATATTACAGCAGCACCAAGACCAACAGCTGTTGATACTTTCTTAGATACCGCTAGGTATGAGCACATTCCTAAGAATGTTGCAAATACCATATTATCTATAAATATTGATTTAAAAAATAATTCTACGTGTTCCATATTCTTTTAAGTATTGAGTTTTGAGCAATTAGTATATTGAGAAGATTAAATTCTCATTACTAAAATCTCATTACTACATTTAATCTTCTATTAATGCTTTGTTTCTTGTTCGTTGCACCCAAATAATAATTCCAACTACAATTAGAGCCATTGGTGATAACAGCATAAAACCGTTATTCTCATATCCTAAGGCGTATAAACCGGTTTTTTCTATTGGATCCCCTAACACAGGAATTCCTAGTAGCGTTCCCGAACCTAAAAGCTCTCTGAAGAATCCTACAATTATTAATATAATCCCATAGCCTAACGCATTACCAATACCGTCTAGAAATGACCTATACGGTCCATTACCCAAAGCAAAAGCCTCAAAACGCCCCATAATGATACAGTTAGTAATGATTAGTCCAACGAATACAGATAACGTTTTACTTAGTTCGTAAGCAAAAGCCTTTAAAACCAAATCTACTATGATTACAAGTGTCGCTACAACAATAAGCTGTGCTATAATTCTAATTTTTGAAGGAATAATGTTTCTCATCAAAGAGATGACAACGTTTCCTACACCCATTACAAACAACACCGAAATAGACATTACGATAGATGCTTCTAACTCAGCAGTAATTGCAAGTGCTGAACAAATACCTAATACCTGAATAGTAATTGGATTATTATCTGTTAGTGGGTCTAATATTAATCTGCTATCTTTTGCCATCGCTTATTTTCCTTTTAATGAATTAAAGTAAGGTAAGTATAATTTTAAATCTTTCTTAATCATTGCTGTTACACCGTCACCCGTAATTGTTGCACCAGCAATAGCGTCTACCTCATTGTCTGTTTTATCGTTATTCTTTGGATCTGCATTACCCTTTGCTACTGTTATTCCTTTAAAGGCTCCATTTTTAGTTAGCAGATGCTCACCGTAAAAGTCGTCCATAAAATAACGCTGCTTTATGTTAGCGCCAAGACCTGGTGTTTCCCCTTTATGATCAAAATAGGCACCTCTAACAATCATATCCTCGTCCATCGCTACATAACCCCAAATAGCATCCCAAAGTCCTTTACCATAGATTGGCGCAACATAGACTTTTTTACCTTCTGGGTTCTTACCCACAAATAAGGGAAGCTTTCTATTTCCTCCAGCTTTTACACTTGCTTGCTGCTTCTTAACGTCTATAAGATAAGGTTCTTGGTTCGTCTCCTTAAAATACTCGTCTCTATTCTGAGTTTTAATTACTTTACCATTAGCATCCACAGTAATAACAATTTGATCAGTGACATTGTTATCAAAAGCCTCAGGAGCTTTGTCGGTAGAGATGAATACTGCACTTGTTTCGTCGTTTTCATTTATGCCCATAGCATAGAGAATATTCTGCTGCTTTTCTAACCTTTGGTTTTCTGTGATTTTTGGTTTAAGCGTCGAGGCTAGGTATGCTAACAAAGCACCAACTACGATTACCATTCCGATGGCAAATATGATGGTGTAAGAATTTTTATCTGTTTTATTTTCCATGATTATGCAACTTTCGCTTTTAATCGTTTCATTCGTTTTTTAACATTGGCCTGAACTACATAGTGGTCTATGGTAGGCGCAAATACATTCATTAACAAAATCGCTAAGAATACACCTTCAGGATAAGCCGGATTAAAGACACGTATCATAATTGAAATAAATCCGATTAAAAAACCATATATCCATTTTCCTTTATTTGTTTGTGATGCGGTTACAGGATCAGTAGCCATGTAAACGGCACCAAACAATATACTTCCAATGATAAGGTGTTGCCAAAATGGAACACTCATTAGTCCGTAGAATTTACTTGTTTCGCCAATCCAACCAGCATCGACAACCCCATTAAAAATTAATCCCATAACTAATGCACCAATTACTGTACTTAGCATTATTCTCCAACTTCCTATTTTAGTAAAAATTAAAAATAGAGCACCAACGATAATTAAGAACTTTGAAGTCTCACCTACTGAACCAGGTATAATACCCCAGAACATATCTGCATAAGAGTATAATTCTTCTGCTCTAGCACCATAAGTGGTTACTGTATCTGTCCCTGCTACAGTTAACTCTTGTCCGGATTTAGCATAATACCCTAACAAAGTTTCGCCAGAGATCGCATCTAAATTAGCGCCATTTGCAATGGCTTGATCACGTTCTACAGCGCCATGGACCCATACTTTATCTCCAGACATCCAAGTTGGATAAGCAAAAAATAAAAATGCTCTGATAGTTAACGCGGGATTAAGAATATTCATTCCCGTGCCACCAAATACTTCTTTGCCAATGATTACACCAAAGATTACAGCTACCGCTAACATCCACAATGGAATGTCTACCGGTACAATTAATGGTACTAACATTCCTGTTACCAAATAACCTTCTTCTACTTCGTGCCCTTTGATAATAGCAAATACAAATTCTACAGCTAAGCCAACACCGTACGATACCACTACCAATGGTAAAACTTGCCATAGACCAATAACAAAATTGTCCCATGTCCAGAAAGATGCACCTAAAAACCCGTCTGCAGATTCTATTAAGCCCTGTGCTAGGTAATGCTGGTAACCAGCATTAAACATCCCAAAAATTAAACATGGCACTAAAGCCATTATTACCGTATTCATGGTACGCTTAAGATCATCTGCCGCTTTTATATGAGTACCATTATGTGTAGTCTCGTTTGGCATGTACAAAAAAGTAAAAAGGGCATTAAATCCTGGAAGCCACTTTTTATCTTTATTTTTCTCTTTAAAATTGTGTAAATTTTGTTTTAAACCCATTATCCTATCTCTTTAAGCATTAAGTCTAATCCTTCTCTTATTATTTTTTGATGTGGTTGTTTAGACACACAAATAAATTCTGTCAACGCAAAGTCTTCCGGTGCTACTTCGTACATGCCTAGAGCTTCCATTTCATCTAAGTCATTATACATACATGCTTTTAATATTTGCATTGGGTAAATATCCAAAGGAAATACCTCTTCGTAGCTACCTGTAACCACAAAAGCACGATGCTCACCGTTTGTGTTAGTATTGAGGTTGTACTTTTTCTTAGGGTTTAACCATGAAAAAGTTAAAGCTCTAGATGTAGAAATCTTATTGAATACTGGCTTATTCCACCCAAAGAATTCATAGTCATCACCTTCTGGTATCACAGTAATGGCATTACTGTAATAATCTAAAGCTCCATCTGGTGCTACTTTTTTTCCTGTTAATACATTTCCTGAAATAATCCTGTCGTTACCATCTTTGTCTACACCATTGTCATAGACCATAGTAGCAACTTCAGAACCAATTTTTGTTCTAAAATATCTTGGTTTCTTAACAGAAGAACCTGTAAGAGCAACAATACGTTCTGCATTAAATCTCCCTGTTAATAATAACTCGCCGATAATTACTAAATCTTGGGCATTAACAGTCCATACTACTTCACCTTTGTTGATTGGGTCTACTTTATTAATTAAAGTACCAACATTACCTGAAGGATGTGGTCCAGAAACTTTATGAGTAGTTACATTATCTAATCCTGCTAATGGAGAATCAGAACTTCCTATAGCAACATGAACACTCCCTTCAGTAAGTTTGGAAAGTGCAGTAACAGCAGCTTGCAATTCTGCTTCTTTGCCTGCTAAGGTATAATCTAAATCAGCAGCTAAAGGCGCACTAGCATACCCTGAAATGAAAATTCCTTTTGGAATGCTATTAGCTTTTGCCACAACATCGTATGGACGTTGCTTAATAAAAGCCCAACAACCAGATGCCAGTAGATGTGCTTTTAGTTTATCTGCATCAGATGACATATCAAACTTACCGTGATCTACATAAGATTGTTCTTTGTCTGCAGTAATTTTTATTGCGTCGATACGACGTCTTGCACCACGTTGTATTTCAGTTATCTCGCCCGAAACAGGTGAAACAAACTTCATATCCTCCATGTCCTTGTTGTAAAACAGCGTTTCACCCGCTTTTACACGTGTACCTTCTTTAGCAACAAGTTTTGGAATAATACTGTGGAAATCTTCTGGTCTGATATAATAAAAATTACTAACAATAGCATTTTCGATTGTTTTCTCAGCTTCGCCGACTAGTTTTATATCTAAACCTTTTTTTATTCTGATGTCCTTTGACATATAGTTAAAGATTAGTTATCTAAAAATCCGTGCAAATTTAAGAATTAAAGAGGAAAATATTTTCAATTTAACATCAACATTCTTATTTATAATGATTATAAATAACCTCTTTGTCTAAAGGCATAGATTTTGATTATCTTTATACCATTCTACATTTATCATATGACAACAAAGAATTTTTATTTTATTTTATATTTTTTAGTAATACCAATTACTTTATTTTCTCAGGTAGAAGAGGTAAGCCCACCAGATTTTATAAAAACCATAACCTTTAAAAGCAACACTACACAAGGTCAGTTACCGGTTTTAAAACTAGGCGAACCTTTAATCTTAGAATTCGATGCACTTAACGCCAATGAAGAGGACTTTTATTACATTATAGAACACTTTAATTTTGACTGGACACCTTCTATTCTTGCCAAAGCTGAATACCTGAGAGGGTTAGATAATCAGCGTATATTAGAATATTACAATTCTTTCAACACTTACCAAGTTTACTCTCATTACAAGTTACAGATACCAAATATTCAGACAAGAGGGCTATTGAAAAGTGGTAATTACATGATTTCTATATATGACGAATATGATGAACTGATGTTCAGCAGGAAATTTATGATTTACGAAGATTTGGTTAACGTTGGTGTTAGAGTAAAACGCTCAAGGGATGTTACAGTCATTGATGAAAAACAATCGGTTGACCTTACCATTTCAACAAATAGCATTAATTTTAACAATCCGCTCGAAACGATTAAAACGGTTATTATTCAAAACAACAACCTTAACACGTCAATATCAGATTTAAAACCACAATACACATTGGGTAACGAACTTATTTACCGTTACGATACAGAGTCTGCTTTTTGGGGTGGCAATGAGTATTTATGGTTTGAAAATAAAGACGTTAGAACCTCTAACGTTGGTGTACAGTTTATTGATTTAAAAGATATTTACCAAAGCTATTTATACACAAATATTCCCAGAGCAGGAAGACCTTACACTTACAACCCTGATCTTAATGGTGTTTTTCAGGTAACGGCAGCTGACAGATTAGACACCGATATTGAAGCCGACTACACTATGGTTCATTTTTCTCTCGCCCAAGAAAAACTTATAGGTAAGGATATACATGTTTATGGAAACTTTAATGCCTTTGCCATTGAGCCTTTAACCAAATTAGAATACAATGCCGAAAAAGGTGAGTACCAAACTAGTTTTAGACTAAAACAGGGATTTTATAATTACAAATACGTTGTGGTAGATAGCACAACTGGTGAGCTAGATGAGGGCGCTATTAGTGGCGATTATTGGCAAACCGAAAACAACTACAAAGTTTTAGTCTATTACAGAGATCTAGGCGCTCGGTTTGATAGACTTATTGGTTATGGCGAAGCTACCTCTGTAGATATTTCAAACTAAATTACCTCAGAAGACACAACACCTTTATAGGTGTCGTAACTCAATTTTTTATCAACCAACTTTCCTAAAGCATCATCAAAAGTAAGACTTTGCGCTATTGGCTTTGCGTACACATGAAGACTTATTGCTCTACTTTTAGTACTATTTCCTAAACTATGAAATACATCATGCCCTTCAGATTTAGTGATTTCATTTGGCCTTAAAATCTGAGATGATTTATATTCTAATTGCCCAGAATCATCCAACTCATAAAAATCCTCTTCTAACTCACCTTCTAAGAGATATACCCAACATTCTTCACCATTATGATTATGAATAGCCGTTTTTTGTCCCTTATCCCAACAAATTAAAATCAGCTCAAAATTTTTATCCTTATAAAAACAGTTTCTTGTATAATCATGGGGTTTCCAATGTTCTATTTCCGAAAAGTCTATATCCTGAAAATTAAAATTTAAGAGAATGTTTGTGTAATCTTTTTTAGAAGACTCCGTCAGTAAGTTAATGAGTGTATTAATGAGTGCTTGTGTTTTCAATATTTATTAAAATAATTCTTTAATACCGAAAAATAGGAATAAATTTATGCTATGCAAAATTTGAAATCAATCTAATGCAAAAAGATCTCGATATATTTTTAGAACTCGCCGAACAGTTATTGGTTGAAGAAAATAAACAGCCTGTAGCCAAAAAAATATCCACTTCTAAACTATACCAAACACTAGACTTATCTTTAGATGAAGATGGTATAGTTGATAATGCCCTAATTGGTAATCTAAAAAATATTATAAAAAGCACGCCCAAAACAGCTTCAAAATCCTTTTTTAATCAACTGTTTGGAGGAAGAATAAGCAAAGCAACTTTAGGGGATTTATTAGCCGTAATGCTCAATAACAGCATGTATACCTACAAGGTAGCAGGACCACAAGTTGGCATAGAAAAACAAGTTCTCAAAAACATCTCTAAACTCGCAGGATATCCAGAAAATAGTGATGGCACGTTTGCACCAGGAGGCTCCATGAGTAATATGATGGCACTTATTATGGCAAGAGATGCCAAAAATGAGTACATCAGATTAAAAGGTCTAACCTCAAAAATGATTGTTTACACATCTGCAGAATCCCATTATTCCATAGCAAAAAATGCAGCTTTAACTGGTATTGGACGCGAGCAGGTACGTCTTGTTAATACCAATGACAAAGGTGAAATGCAAGCCAGTCATTTAGAAACTTTGATAATAGAAGACCTCAAAAACCAACACATACCATTTTTTATAAATGCCACCGCAGGTACAACGGTTTTGGGTGCTTTTGACCATATTGATACTATCAGTAGTATGAGCAAAAAATATAAGCTTTGGCTTCATGTTGATGGTGCTTATTGTGGCGGAGTCATCTTCAGTAAAAAATATAAACATCTAGTCAACGGATTAGAACATTCAGATTCGTTTAGTATTAATGCACATAAAATGCTTGGCACACCGTTAAGTTGCTCTATTATTGTTACAAAACATCCTGAGCAACTGCACCATTCATTTTCTAACGAAGCTGATTATTTATACCAAACCGATGGCGATGATTTTAATCTAGGTAAAACCTCAATGCAATGTGGTAGACGCAATGACGCTCTTAAAATATGGACACTATGGAAATCCGTTGGCACCAAAGGATTAGAGAAAATTGTTGACAAGCAGTTTGAAATGGCTGAAGTTGCCAGAAAATACATCAAAAAAAACAAAGACTATAAACTTTATAGTTTTGATGATTCTATTTCTGTCTGCTTTAACTACAAGGATGTTGACGCTAAAGCACTTTGTACATCCTTATATGAAAACTCGGATCTTATGGTTGGTTTTGGGTCTTTTAAGGATGAGCAGTTTGTTCGTATGGTAACTATTAATAGCGTCTTGGAAGAAACTGATATTTTAGCATTTTTTAAAACTCTAGAAATGCATGTTAACGATAAAATGTTAAAAATATCTACCTCTTAGCTTAAAAATATGGCTTCAATGAAAATTTATTATATTTTAGCAGATACAACACACAGATAATCAATGGTACAACAAGTTACAAGCGGTATAAAAATTTCCGTAGAAACCAATTTTGAAGGCACTTTTTATAAAAATTATAAAGTGCATTTTGCTTTTGGATATAAGGTAACTATTGAAAACCAAAGTAAAGATTCTGTTCAGTTACATTCTCGCCACTGGAAAATCCTTGATGCCCTTAATAACGAAGAGATTATTGAAGGTGAAGGTGTTATTGGAAAAAAACCTGTACTTAAACCAGGTGAAAAACACACTTATAATTCTGGTTGTCTACTAACTTCTCCTTTTGGCGCTATGCAAGGCCATTATAATATGGTAAACTTTACCAAAGCTAGTAAGTTTAAGGTATATATTCCTTCTTTTAAATTAAGTGCTCCTTTTGCACTTAATTAGGTTTCGACTGCTCTTAACCTTACATATAATCTTTTATAAGATTAAACCTAAAAATCTTTCCTTCTTGTTCCACATTAAAAAACAAACAATTAGAGTAATGAACAAACTGATAATGTTCAGAAATATCAAAGCTATCATCATTCACTTTGTAAATGCCATCACAGTCCATATTTCCATAAGGTGAAATTCTTCTAAAACGGTATTCTGAATCGTGTCCTAAATCATGTAACTCAAACCAGGCACCTGCAGCAATACCACTCAGCCATTGCGCATGTTCTTCCTTAACTTCATTGTGTTTGGGCTCGAGCGTTCCAACCAAACTTGGATTATAGCCTTTGAGCCTATCTAAAAACAACCTTCTATTTTCTCTACTCACGGTAGATTTAAATTCAGATATAACACCTTTTTCATTTACCAAATGGACAAAATCTTCTGTATCAGCGATAACAACATTTCCAATGGTACTTGGTGTAAACCATTTAGATCGAATGAGTTTTTTCTTAATTTTCACATCTAAAACACCTGCTATTAATGCATCAGTTACAAACCTAGCACAATTACAAGCATCCTTTATAAATGCCGCATACCTAATAAAGCCTTTAGCTTGCATGGTATCGATATGATTTCGGGCTGACGCATAATCCACGGCATTACAAACCGATGCATACAAATGACCATCACCATGCGTCAATTTTGGATTGATAGCTAAAAACTCAAGAATTTCATCTAAATTTTTAATCGTATTGCCTTCTATTTTTGCTTTTACAGGAAAATGCAATTCAAAATCAGTCTCTCGTCCCCTTACACGTCCGTTAGGTTCTGAGGTGATGTAGCGTCCAAAATCGTGATACTCTAAAACACCTGTTTCTTTATGAATTAAAACCATGGCTGCATGACCAGCTCTCACATGATTTTTATTTCCGATTGAAAGGTATTTTAAATACTTAGAATACCATTCCTCTGCATGAGACACAATAGTTTCAGGATAAGCAAGGGTTAAAATAAAGGCATCATTTTTCAACATGCTTCTTTGTAGAAAATTTCGCTAGCAACTTACAAAAAATTATGCTTGTAAGTTTCACAGAACTATAACGTTTGAAACCAACTTTCTACTTTAAAAATTGTACCTTTGCACTTTCAAAAATTCAAACAAAAACAATCATATTATGTCAAAAGGATTCTTTAATGTACCTGTAGCGGTTAATGAGCCTGTAAAGTCTTATGCACCAGGTTCACCAGAGCGTAAAGCTGCAGCCGAAACTTACAAAGCTATGTTTAACAGCAAAGTAGAAGTCCCTTTATATATTAATGGAAAGGATGTAAAAACTGGAAACACCAGAACCATGTCTCCTCCTCACGACCACCAACATATCGTAGGTGAATACCATGTAGCTGAGCAAACTCACGTTGAAGAAGCCATTGCTACAGCATTAGAGGCTCGTAAGACGTGGTCTCAATTACCTTGGGAACAGCGTGCTGGTATTTTTCTTAAAGCTGCAGAGTTAATTGCTGGTCCATATAGAGCAAAGATTAATGCTGCAACTATGATTGCACAATCTAAAACAATCCACCAGGCAGAGATTGATTCCGCATGTGAGCTTATAGACTTTTTACGTTTTAATGTACAGTTTATGACTGACATCTACATGGAACAACCAGAAAGCACCAGCGATGCTTGGAACCGTGTAGAATATCGTCCGCTTGAAGGCTTTACTTATGCCGTAACCCCTTTTAATTTTACTGCAATTGCAGGTAACTTACCTGCTTGTATGGCATTAATGGGTAATGTGGTTGTTTGGAAACCAAGTGATAGCCAAGTGTATTCTGCTAAAGTAATAATGGATGTGTTTAAAGAAGCAGGTGTGCCAGATGGTGTAATTAATGTTGTATTTGGAGATCCAGTAATGATTACCAATACTGTTTTAGCTAGTCCAGATTTTTCTGGTTTACACTTCACCGGTTCTACATTTATATTTAAAGAATTGTGGAAACAAATCGGAGAGAACATTCACAACTATAAGACTTATCCTAGAATTGTTGGGGAAACAGGTGGTAAAGATTTCATCGTAGCTCACAAATCTGCTAATGCTAAACAAGTAGCTACTGCTATTTCTCGTGGTGCTTTTGAATTTCAAGGTCAAAAATGTAGTGCTGCGTCTAGAGCATACATTCCAAAAGGTATTTGGGCAGATGTTAAAAACTATGTGTTAGAAGACCTTGCTTCTTTTAAAATGGGTTCTCCTGAAGACATGAGCAACTTTATCACTGCAGTAATTCATGAAGGTTCATTTGATAAATTAGCTAAATATATAGACCAAGCAAAAGCTGATAGTGATGCTGAAATCATTGCTGGTGGTAATTATGATAAATCTAAAGGGTATTTTATAGAGCCAACAGTTATAGTAACTACCGACCCAAAATACACGACCATGTGTACAGAGTTATTTGGCCCTGTGATTACAATCTATGTTTACGGAGATGATGCCTATTCTGAGACTTTAAAACTTGTTGATGAAACAAGTGAGTACGCCTTAACTGGCGCGATTCTATCTACCGATAGATATGCTATTGAAGAAGCTACAAAAGCACTTCAAAACGCTGCCGGAAACTTCTACATCAACGACAAACCAACTGGTGCTGTTGTTGGCCAACAACCATTTGGTGGTGCCAGAGCATCAGGAACAAACGACAAAGCAGGTAGTGCTCAAAATTTATTACGTTGGGTGTCTCCAAGGTTAATTAAAGAAACATTTGTAACACCAACGGATTACAGATATCCTTTCTTAGGATAAGACTTATAATAATCTGAAATACAAATCCTTAAAAGCATAATGCTTTTAAGGATTTTTTTTGCTTTTAATAGAATATTACTGAACTATTGGTTGCTGACCTTATGAAACTTTGTATCTTTCAGTCTAAAACCAAAAAACCCATCAATATGAAGAAACTTTACATTTTATTCTTTTTAATTAGTCCTTCTTTAGTTATCGCTCAAATTTCTTTCACTTCGAGTATAACACCAGATTTATCAGCTTATGGTGAAGCAAATAATTATCCTGGTGAAGGTGAATATCAGATTTTTCTAGATACTGATGATGGTATTTTAGACAAACCTATCATTGTAGTTGACGGCTTTGACCCAACAGATTCAAGAGATATTCCTGGGTTATACAGTTTATTGGATTTTACTGGCAGTTCTGGTTCCCAAAACTTAGCAGACTTAGTTAGAGCAGAAGGTTTTGATGTTGTTATCTTAAACTTTCCTGTTTATGTAAGAGCTGCTGATGGCGCAACAATAGATGGCGGTACTGACTTTATAGAACGTAATGCCATGCTACTTGTAGAGCTTTTAGACATTATAAACACCTCAAAAGCTAGTGCCAGTAACCCTGAGCAAAATGTCATTATTGGTCCAAGTATGGGTGGATTAATATCTCGTTATGCCTTAAATTATATGGAAGCGAACATGCTAGATGCCGATACGAGACTATATATGTCTTTTGATTCTCCTCATCATGGAGCTAATGTTCCTATAGGTTTACAGCATCAATTAAATTTTCTTGCTAATAATGGCACACAACCCATTGCAGAGGTACAACCACTCATAGATTCTTTTTTAAAATCTGCTGCTGCAAGACAATTACTGGTCGATCATTTTGAAGCACATCTTCAATCTGGTAGTTCAGTAAATTTTGATGCCACGTTAACACTTCCACAAGCTCACCCATTTAGAACTCAGTTTGAAAATAACATCAATAGTTTTAATACTTCTGGTTTTCCCGAAAACACAAGAAACGTTGCAATAATAAATGGCAGTGGTATTGGTAGCTCATATTTTGCAATAGGTAATAGTGGTCCAACGGTTACCAATGGGTATTCAGTAATTAGCACTAGTTTTAATGTGCCTGCTGGTATATTTACAGCTATTGTAGATGTAGATATCAACTTTACACCAGCAGCTGGCATAACATCTACAGTAAGTGATATTTCTATTTCTCTTTTTGGAATAGAAGTAGAAGGATCTGAAGCAAGTAGCCAATCGTTCTCTTATTCTGACGGCTTAGATTCGGCACCTGGTGGACTTTTTGATTTGGCCGCGTTAACTGGCGATATTGCCTCTGGTGGTGGTACAGCAGGAGATTTTATAAATGCGCTTCAAATTGATAAATTTAGTTTTATCCCTTCGGTAAGTGCTTTAGCCTTAGAAATTACTGATGATGAAATAGATTGGCATCACGACATTAATCTAACTAGCCGAGGAACAACTAATATTACTCCTTTTGACAATACATTTTTACCAGATGATAATGAACCTCACGTTCAGTTAACAGAGGATAATGTAAATTTTGCATTAACAGAAATATTAACTCCTCCACTAGCAATTTTAGATAATGAGGCTATAACATTTCAATTAGAAGAAAATCCTGTGAGAAATGAATTGGTACTATTAACGGATAGAGAATTAAATGCATCAATACAAGTCATAGATGTTTCAGGAAAGGTAGTTTATAACACATCAATGTTATTGAATAATAGAACTACAATTCCTATAAATCTAGCTTCAGGGTTTTACATATTGAATGTAAGCGCAGAAAACAATACTAGCTTCACAACTAAGTTTGTTTCTAACTAATCTAATTTTAGCATAAAAAAGAGGCTGTCTAAAAAGTCTGAAAATCTGTCATTCTGAATTTATTTCAGAATCTCAATAAGCAGATTTTTAGTTTTTTTTGAGTTTGAAACCAGTTCAAATTGACAAAACACTGACTTTTTAGACAGCCTCTTTATTTAGTTATGCTTAAGTGGTAAATGAATCACTTTTTTAGTTTCAAAGAATTCTTCTTCAAAATAATCTGATAATAGATAGGCTTTAACCGCAGAATATGGCTTTAATTCTTCGGTTAGATCGCCTCCTTTTAGATACAGAATACCATTTTTTAATTTATTTCGTCGTTTTTTGGTGGTTTTACCTTTTACCCATTTGGTAAATTCTGGCATGGCTGTTACTGCTCTACTGACAATAAAATCATATGTTTCGTCAATAGCCTCTACTCTACTATGTGTTGTTCTTACATTCGTTAACTCAACTGCCTCACAAACCGCATTAATAACTTTTAATTTTTTATTAATACTATCTACCAAATGAAATTGACAATTAGGAAACATAATGGCCAAAGGCACGCCAGGAAAACCACCTCCAGTGCCTACATCTAAGATTGAGGTATCATCTGCAAACTGAATAACCTTAGCAATGCCCAAAGAGTGCAGTACATGTCTAAGATAGAGTTCCTCTATATCTTTGCGCGATACCACATTTATTTTTGAATTCCACTCTTTATAAAGTGTTTCGAGAGCTGCAAATTGCCTAATTTGATGTTCTGTTAAATCAGGAAAATATTTTAGAATTACATCCATCTATTTCAATTTGTGCAAAAATAACTATTTTAGTGTGCATAATTTAACGCCTTATGCTAAGGCTTCGTTTTATTTATTAATTATCTTTGGCAACCTATAATTAACGTAATCCCTTTTCGTTATAGATAAAAATAGTTTTATGGCTCAACAAACCTTATCATTTTCTCGTGTCGACTCTGCAAAGTTTTTTAGAACTTTAAATAAGCGTGTAAACAATTATTTTAAAGAAAATAACATAAAAAGAACAGGTAATTGGCAACTTTGGTTAAAAACAGTTGTTATGTTTGCTATCTTTTTAACACCATATTTTTTACTACTTACTTTAGATATTCCTACCTGGGCGCAACTACTGTTAACAATTGTAATGGGTATAGGTATGGCCGGAGTTGGCATGAATGTAATGCACGATGGTAATCACGGTTCGTTCTCTAACAAAGAATGGGTAAACCGTTTAATGGGTAGCAGTATCTATATTTTGGCAGGTAATGTATACAACTGGCAAGTACAGCACAATGTTCTTCATCATACTTATACTAATATTCATGGCCATGACGAAGATTTAGAAGCTGGTAGGATTTTAAGATTTTCTGAACATGCAGAGTGGCACAAGCATCATAGATTTCAACATTACTATTCTATTTTCTTATACGGATTACTTACTATCAACTGGGCTATTACCACAGATTTTCAGCAAATGAAGCGCTACATGAAACGCAAACTGTCTTACGGCAAATTTCCTAATCCAATTGTTAATTGGAGTAAATTGGTGATCTCTAAATTGGTTTATGTCTCGATGTGGATTGTTCTTCCAATACTTTTAACTGATCTGGCCTGGTACGAAGTATTAATTGGATTTTTTATTATGCATTATGTTGCTGGTCTTATACTGAGCGTTGTTTTTCAGTTAGCACATGTCATGGACGAAGCTGAAATGCCTATGCCAGAAAAGGATGGCACCATGAAGAATACATGGGCAATTCATCAGCTTAAAACTACGGTTAATTTTGGTGCTAAAAACTGGTTAGTAAACTGGTATACTGGTGGTTTAAATCATCAGGTAGAACATCATATTTTCCCTAATATAAGTCACATCCATTATGGCAAAATAGCTAAAATTGTGAAGGATACTGCAAAAGAATTTAATTTACCCTACAAAGAATACGAAACCACAAGGAAAGCAATAATTGCGCACTTCAGATTTTTGAAAGAAATGGGTACACAACCAGCAATGCAAGCATAATTCTATTACTTTAGCACATGAACCAACTTTCTGATAGAATTAACAATCTATCGACTTCAGCAACCCTAGCTATGGCTGCAAAAGCCAGAGAACTCAGAGCAGAGGGTAAAGATATTATTGGGCTAAGCCTAGGCGAACCAGATTTTAACACACCAGATTTTGTCAAAGAGGCAGCCATAAAGGCTGTAAATGACAACTACAATAGTTACACACCTGTTGACGGTTATGTAGAACTAAAAGATGCGATTATCACCAAATTTAAACGCGATAATGGTTTAGATTATACCAGATCTCAAATTGTAGTATCTACTGGCGCTAAACAAGCTTTATTTAATATTGCCTCTGTAATGCTTAATGACGGTGATGAAGTTATTTTACCATGCCCATATTGGGTTAGCTATGCTGATATCGTAAAATTAAATGGAGGAGTTCCTGTTGAAGTAAAAACAGATATCAGCAACGATTTTAAAATGACAGCTGAACAATTAAGAGCTGCCATTACTCCAAAAACTAAAATGATTTGGTACAGTTCACCCTGTAACCCAAGCGGTTCTGTTTATAGCAAGGATGAGCTTAGAGCTATTGCAGATGTTTTACAGGAGTTCCCTAATATTTATGTAGTTTCTGATGAAATCTATGAGCATATCAACTTTATTGGTGGTCACCATAGCATGGCTCAATTTAATGATATGTACGATAGAACAATCACTGTAAATGGTGTCTCTAAAGCCTTTGCTATGACAGGTTGGAGAATCGGTTATATTGGTGCGCCAGACTGGATTGCAAAAGCTTGTAACAAAATGCAAGGCCAAGTCACTAGTGGAGCAAACTGTATTGCACAGCGCGCAGTGATTGCTGCTTTAGAAGCTGACCCTTCCAAAATTCAATATATGATAGACGAGTTTAAAGAACGTCGTCAATTAATTTTAAACTTATTAGAAGGAATAGAGGGTTTTAAAACTAACCAGCCAGAAGGAGCATTCTACGTCTTCCCAAATGTGTCTGCATATTTTGGAAAAACCATCAAAGGAAAAACCATTAATAATGCAACTGACATGTCATTATTCTTATTAGAGGAAGCTTTAGTTGCTACAGTAACTGGTGAAGCTTTTGGAAATAAGGATTGCATACGTATATCTTATGCTGCATCGAAAGAACAGATTACTGAAGCCCTTAAAAGAATTAAGGAGGCTTTGAATTAAGTTATGTCTCATTAAATTTATTGAATTATTTCTTTTAACTTGACCAAATTGAGTTCTAAAATAAAAGAAAGACTCATAATAGGAGGGATTTTTACAACACTTTTTGTAGGTGGATTTCTTCATAACAAAACTCATTTTGATGAACTTTCTGAATTTGGTGAAATTACAGAAGCTACAATAATTAGTTTTAGATACAGAAGTGATGCCAGATATAATTTAACTTTCGAATATTATGTAGATGGTAAAAGATATATTAGTTCGGAGGCTGTTTCTTTTTTTAGATGCAACGAAACAGATAATGACAACAAAGGTTGCATCGGCAAAATATTTAAATTAACATACTCTAACAAAGATCCAAATGTTTGCGAAATTGATTTAGGCAAGTACAATTGGACTAAAGGTTATAAACCACATTGAATAACTTGATAAACTATAAAAAAGCCATTACACAAATTCTGTGCAATAGCTTTTCTTTTACAATGCAAATAGCATCCAAATCCAAATTCTATTTGTTCAATAGGTTAACAACTGTATTATACCACCTCTTGAAGCAAGAAAGACAGCTAC